>CAMWXI010000075.1 GCA_947178175.1 uncultured Porphyromonadaceae bacterium
CCATAAAATTCCGGATGCGACTCCAAGATTTTCTTCGCCCCCTGACGCGCTAATGAAACAATTTGTCCATCTTTTGCCAAGTCTGCAACCCGAAGATTAAATGCGAGGCCACTCTGCTGCGTCCCTTCCATATCTCCCGGACCTCTCAACTTCATGTCTGCTTCAGAAACAACAAATCCGTCAGTTGTCTCTGTCATTATTCTCCATCGTTTCCTGGTGTCTTGTCCTATCTGCTGTCTGGTTACAAGGATACAATAGCTTTTATCTGCTCCCCGGCCGACTCTTCCCCGCAGCTGATGAAGTTGCGACAATCCGAAGCGTTCGGCATTCTCTATTATCATTACTGATGCGTTCGGCACATTGACACCTACCTCAATAACTGTCGTCGCTACCATTATCCTGTTTTCTCCGGAGACAAACTTTTCCATTTCTCTGTCTTTTTTCTCGGTAGACATCTGACCATGAACCATACTCACTCCCACATCCGGGAACAATCCTGTTATTCTTTCAAATCCTTCCTCAACACTCTTAAGTTCCAGTTTAGGATTCTCACGAACCAATGGATAAACTATATAAATCTGACGACCCTCCATAAGCTGAATGTTTATCAACCGGTTTATCTCCATCCGGTTGTCGTCATATCTTAAGAAAGTAGCGATTGGCTTTCTTCCGGGGGGTAGCTCATCTATCACGGACACATCAAGGTCACCATATACCGTCATTGCAAGAGTACGAGGTATCGGAGTGGCTGTCATTACCAAAACATGAGGAGGGATTCTGTTCTTATGCCATAACCGTGCCCTTTGAGCCACACCAAATCTATGCTGTTCATCAATAATTGCAATCCCGAGATTCTTAAATTCTACCTTCTCTTCAAGCAAGGCGTGGGTTCCGACTAATATTTGAATCTCCCCGGATTGTAAGCCTTCATGTATGATTCTCCTTTCTTTAACCTTAGTAGAACCTGTCAGTAACTTCACACTTATGCCTAAGGGCTCACACCACTCTTTCAACGTTTCATAATGCTGGGAGGCAAGGATCTCAGTCGGTGCCATCAGTGAACCTTGCAACCCATTGTCAACACCGATGAGGAGAGTCATGAAGGCAACCAATGTTTTTCCACTCCCGACATCTCCCTGAAGCAAACGGTTCATCTGCCGTCCGGTGACCATATCCGAGCGTATCTCTTTAAGGACTCTCTTTTGAGCTCCTGTCAAATCAAAGGGAAGAACCTCTGAATAGAATTTATTGAAGCAGTTGCCGACACGTGGCAGGAAGTGGCCGGCAATTGCAGTATTCCTATGCATTGCAAAGCGCATGATATTTAATTCGAGATAGAATAATTCCTCGAATTTCATACGCAGTCTTGCTCTTGCAAGATTATCTGTCCCCGACGGGAAGTGCATCTCTCTATACGCATCCCTCAGACCCATCAGATTATAAGCATTAATAACTTCAACAGGTAGAGTCTCCTCCAAATCTCTAAAGGCATCACTCTCCATCAAAGATCTTAAAGCAACCGGGAAAAGGCGCGATGACATCCCTTTTCGCCTCATTTTCTCTGTCAGGCTATAGACTCCTTGGAAACCTTCAGGTGGTTGTTCGGGATTATATTTTTCAATCTCCGGATGCACCATCTGAGGGGTATTGTTGAAGAAACCGGGCTTCCCGAACAATACATACTCGACTCCAATGTGATAGAGGTCTCTCAGCTTATTGATTTTTGAAAACCATACAACCTCCATAAGCCTCTTGCCATCGGAAAATGCACCTTTAAGACGACCTTTTGCCCCCTCCCCTTCAACAGTGAAATTAACAAACTGTCCCCTTATTTGAACATAGGGCATTTCTTCGTGAAGTTCAGAGATGGTATAAAATCTGCTCCTGTCTATATGGCGTGTAGGAAAATAATTCAGCAAATCCCTGAATGTCGATATGTTGAGTTCTGTGGAAAGATTCTTAGCCCGAACCTCTCCAATCCCCTTAAGGTATTTTACTGATTTATTATCTAATATTCCCACCTCGGTTTACCTGACTGAAAACTATTCCTCCAATTACCATACATTTTTACGAACCGCATGACGAAATTATATTTATCTGATATATAACAGGCTTTGTTATCCTTTTTCTTTCAGAAGAAAATCAGCTATCATACTATCCCGTGGATTGGTTATCTTGAAATTTTCCGTATCTCCCTTAAAAAGAGAGATTGCAATTCCTTTTAACTGTGCTAATCCGGCATCATCAGTAAAACTCTCCCGGAGATTTCCGTCATACATTATTTTCAAATCAGTATAAGAGAAAATCTGAGGGGTCTGAACTTCCATTATCAGGCTCCGGTCAACAGGGATGCTTTGGCGAATCTCCAACGGCTCACCTCGTTCTTCCTCCTTTAGTAGTCGAAGAGACGAAGTAGATTCCACTACCGGCACTGCCCCGATACCATGAGAGACAACATCCCAACCTCTTTTTATTAACTCAGGACTAACCATAGGGCGGGCTGCATCATGAATTGCCACCATAACATCCATTTCTTCCCAATTATTTTCCCCTATCAATTTATGAAGAAACCGAAGTCCGTTTTTAACAGAATCTGTTCGACTTCCACCTCCTTCACATAAGTAATGAGGTATCTTTTCAGTTTCGTTCAATTCGCCTGTCAGTCTGTCCCATTCCCCGGTAAAATCCGGATGCATCACTACAATAATATTGATGGTTGGGTCTTCGTCATAAAAACGCTTCATGCTCCACCACAAAACAGGTCTCCCATTAATACCGGCGAACTGTTTGGGGAGGGGGCCGCCATGCCGACTACCCGTACCTCCCGCCAAAACAATTGCGATTTTCTTCATTCTATGCTTCTGTAACTTCAGTTTCCTCTAATGATGAGGGGTATGTCAAGTCTGATTATGACACACCCCCCTGAAACTATTTTCTTTCTATATCGAATAATTACATATTCATGCCACCGTCAACCTGAATCACCTGACCGCTTACATAGCTTGAAAGGTCAGATGCAAGGAAAGTAGCAACGTCAGCGATATCCTCAGGCTTACCTCCACGACGCAAAGGAATCTTCTTAACCCACTCTTCTCTTACACTGTCGGGGAGCGCGGCAGTCATAGCTGTTTCAATAAATCCGGGAGCAATAGCATTTGCCCTGATACCTCTTGACCCAACTTCCTGAGCAATAGACTTTGCAAGAGCAATCATTCCTGCCTTTGAAGATGCATAGTTTGCCTGTCCGGCATTACCATGAACCCCAACAACTGACGCCATATTGATTATTGAACCGCTGCGCTGACGCATCATTATCGGAAGTACAGCGTGGATGAAGTTAAATGCAGACTTTAGGTTTACATTTATCACCATGTCCCACTGCTGCTCAGTCATGCGCATCATGAGGCCGTCTTTTGTAATACCTGCATTGTTAACAAGAATATCAATACGTCCGAAATCATCTTTCACCTGATTGACAACCTCTTCCGTCTGAGCGAAATTTGAAGCGTCGGAAGCATATCCTTTGCATTTTACTCCCAATGCTTCAATCTCTTCAATTGTTTTTTCTGCATTCTCGTCAATCTTAAGGTCTGTGAACGCAATGTTCGCTCCCTCGGCAGCAAATCTTAAAGCAATTGCCTTGCCGATGCCGCGTGCCGCACCTGTTACGAGTGCGGTCTTTCCTTCAAGAAGTTTCATATTATATGTTTTTATCTATCTTGTATTCATTAGCCGGCTTATGCCGACACAATTTATATTTTCAATATCACTGCGCCACATGAATATCCTCCACCAAATACGATGAGAGAAACCTTGTCGCCGGCCTTGAATTTGTCACGGTTCTGCGCAAAAACCAATGGAGCCGATGCCGAACCGGTATTTCCCAATTCCTGAATATTGTTCAAGAATTTATCCATTGGAAGCTCCAGCTGATGAGCCACCTGAGCAACTATGCGCATATTAGCCTGATGACATATCACATTCTTGAGCTCGGAAATATCCATCCCGCAATTTTTCAATGAGTTTCGCAGGGCATATATCATATAGCGACATGCATGGATGAAGACATCCCTACCATCAGGCATCGTGATACCATCTTCCTTAGGACGAAGACGCACACCATCCGGACCCTTACCCAGATTTCCAAGTCCCTCAGTAAAGATATCCAATATTTCTATATCGCCTTCTGATACTCTTTCCTTACTGAGGAAATAAGCTACGGCTGCATCGCCCCAAAGATGTCCGCTCTTAGGGTCCCGTTCATTTGAATAATATGTATTATGTTCGCTGCATATCAACAATGCTTTGTCGGCCTTGCCTGAGGCAAATAGTCCTTCTATGACCTCCAGACCATTAATAAAGGAACTGCATGCGGCTGACATATAGAAAGCTTTTGCACCTGATATGTCGAACCGACGCTGAGCTATATGAGCTGTTGTGCCTACAGTATCGTAGGCTGAATAGGCTGACGCTACTAAAAGATTTACCTCTTTAATATCGTATGGTAAGGTGGGAAGGGCAGACTCTATCGACTTAATGCCCATTGTGTCTACATTCTCTCCATCACCTGCCTTTGACCGGGTTTCTATTCCTGTGCGCTGAATGATCCAATCAGGTGTCAGACCATTCAATGACTCGAAATGCTCATTCGAAACTCTTCCTTCCGGAACATAATACCCTATTGAATTGATATACATAAAACTCTTTGTTAATTTCTAATTTAAGAGCTGCCTGGTTAAAATCCAACTTGTATCACAAGATTACAAATCGCTTGTATCGTAGAAAATTATTGATTATTAACTCTCACTGAATTTAAAATCAATGTTGCCATGTAATCTTTCAACATTTCCTTATCTATCCCTTCTTCAGCAAGATTATTCCGAATAAATGGGACATCAAGTCCATGTATGGCATTATCAATAATTATCGCCCATTGATGAAGGTGCGGAACACGGAAAACTCCTTTCTCAACTCCTTCTCTGAGGATTTCTTCAAGCATAGCCACCTCTTTGCGTGCAATCAGCTTCCTTGCTCTGTCAACCTTTCTTACATCCCTGAAGAAGCCGGCTCTTAAACTCCCGTTTCTTGATACAATCTCCTTCATTGCCTCAAATCTGCAGGCCACAAATTCGCAGAGCTTCTCCTCAGGCGAAATAGGTTTCGCCAATATTACACTCAATCTTCGCAGAATCTGATCGCTTTCGCTCTCTATCACCGCATTGAATATCTCCCTCTTACTTTTAAAATATGTGTATATGGTTCGGCGTCCCTTGTCTGATGCTGAGGCAATATCATTCATAGTGGTATTCTCTACACCTTTTCGGGCGAAGAGTTGACGTGCTACCTCTATAAACTTTTCTCGGGTCTTTGATACCATTTAAAAATTACACACTTTGAGGATTATTGAGCAAAGTTAATGTTTTTTACGATAATTAACAAATCACTATCATTTCTCCTTTTATACTTATTCTTTCTGTAGCAATCTCCTAAATTGTCTCTTTGAAATTTAATTGTCACCTTGTAATTAGTCAGTTTGGAGTATCTATATCTGCCAAACCCAAAAATTTGTCAAATTCACCAAGAGGCGGGGCTGTTACGGATATATCCTTTTTACTCACCGGATGAATAAATTCTATGTGTGAAGCCTGGAGAGATATTCCTCCTCCGGGATTACTTCTTTTTGCTCCATATTTCAAATCCCCTTTTATCGGATGTCCGATCGATGAGAGCTGGAGACGAATCTGATGCTTTCTTCCTGTGAGGAGATAAACCTTAAGCAACGTGTATCTGTCACCCCGTCCTATCACTTCATATTCAAGAATTGATTTTTTTGCACCGTCAGTATCGGATGAAGTAATGAAAGATTTATTAAGCCTGCCATCACTTACAATATAAGACTCAATACGGTCACTATCCTTTTCCACCTTCCCCTCAACAAGTGCAAGATAACTTTTATGAATCTCTCCTTTACGAAGCATCTCATTCATGCGTGAAAGTGCTTTTGAAGTTTTTGCAAACACCACAACTCCGTACACAGGTCTGTCTATGCGATGGACTACACCACAAAACACATTTCCAGGCTTATTATATTTCTCTTTCAAATATTGCTTAATCTCTTCTGACAAGGGTTTATCTCCTGTCTTGTCTCCCTGCACTATTTCTCCAGCTTTCTTGTTGACTATTATAAGATGATTGTCTTCGTAAAGAGGTTCCATAAAATCTGCAATAAATCACCGGCAACTCTAAATGGATAGTCTCCCGGGTGTAAGATGTATTAAACTAAAAAAGCGAATCCTATCTGGATTCGCTACTTAGTAGCGGGGGCAGGACTCGAACCTACGACCTTTGGGTTATGAGCCCAACGAGCTACCACTGCTCCACCCCGCGATTTTTAACACTGCAAAATTACAGATTTTTTGCTTCACAAGCAAATTTTCTCCCAATTAATTATGTTAATTTTTATTAATTATATCCTAAATGACTGTTCCTCCGATAATTATTTAAAACCAAATATTACATCAAGTTCTTGAGAATCTCAGATGGAAAGTATGGGTCATCATGATCTTAATGTACCGTGAGAACCGTCCCCGCTAATTCAGTGGAATATCAGCTATATTATAAGAGAGGATATTATAAAGAGAGGATGTGTCAAAAATATTTGACACATCCTCAAAGGATTTATAACTTTCTAATCTGATTAGTCAGCTACTTTGATTGTCACTGCGCGATCGAGCGGAGCACCCTTGATACCGAAATCGGTAAGGTTGTTTGCATCGATTGTTGCATTAAGCTGGTCAGCGTTAACACCGCAAGCAACGAGATAAGCCTTAACACCATCTACACGTTTGTTACGGAGATTTGTGTTGATCTGATCGTTACCGGTATAGTTATCAGCCCAACCAGTAAGAGTGTACTTCTGCTCAGGATGGTTCTTCATTACCTCAGCAACTGATTTCAGAATAGTTTTTTCACGAAGTGAAAGACCATACTGGTTGATGGGGAAGTATACAGTAGCGAGACCTTCGCAATTTACAACCTGCTGCTGAGCCTTGGGAGTAGGACGCTTCATGCAAGCATCGAGTTCAGCCATAAGGTTCTTAATCTGGTTGTCTGCTGAGTTAAGACGTGCTACGAGAGCATCACCTTCAGCATCTGTGTATTTCCAAGTGGGGCAAACTGCAGTAACGGGGCAGTTCCAGGTAGTCTTGCCAAGATTTACAGTAATACCGGCGAAGAGCTGTAAGTCATGTTCGAGTTTTGTGAAGTCAAGGATTTCATACTGAACATCAAGGAACAATGCAACACGCTTTGAGATATTGAAATTGTTCTGGATACCAACGTTGGCTGACAAGTTAGTAACCTTTGCATGTTTCCAGTGTGAATGACCGATTGTTCCTACGTTTCTCCAACGCCAGTATGCGTTAGCACCACCGTGAACAACTGCATTGTAAACACGACCGGGACGATAACCACACCACCAGTTGGTAAGGTTAACCATTACGTCAAATTCAGGACCAAGGCCCATCCACTTCTCGGGATAGAATTCCTTGTTGCTATCAATTGCTCCCTGGCTGTAGTTGCGGAACCAATCATACTGTGTTGTAGCACCTTTTGCTACTTCCCAGGTAGCACCGAAACGGAATCCGAATACGGGGCTAACCCATTTGCCTACATAAAGACCGGCGTTCCAACCGAAACGATTCTTTAGTTCTGCATGAATATCGTCGGTAGCCATCAAAATATTGGAACCACCCTGTGCTGTGATGAACCAGTTGTCAGCATTGCGATTAAGCAATAATCCCTGTGAGCAATCGGGTTCATAGGTGACTTCCTGCGCAGATACTGAAGTAGCTGTCAGTGCAAGAGCCGCTAATCCGAGTAATACACTTTTTTTCATAGAACAACAATTTTAAATTTATTTTATAACTATATTTTCAGT
>CAMWXI010000076.1 GCA_947178175.1 uncultured Porphyromonadaceae bacterium
AGCTTCCGACATTACAGGGGTGTCCATCCAAATATGCCCTGACATTGGCGACAGCCATATTAAGGAGTCTCCTCCGTGCCTCTTCTGTAGCCCACGAAACATGAGGAGTAACCACACAACCGGGAGCTCCTATCAGAGGATTTTCCTTTGAAGGTGGTTCTTGACTCAGCACATCCAGACCGGCTCCCAAGATTTTATGTTCTTTTAGTGCGACAGCAAGCGCGTCTTCATCTACCAATGGACCGCGACCGGTATTAATAAGAATTGCATCTTTCTTCATCCTTCCTATCCTCTCGGCATTTGCGATATGGAATGTGTCCGGAGTAAGGGCGCAATGAAGGCTGATGACATCGCATTTCTGGAAAATTTCATCAACTGAGAGTTGTGCAACATCCCTGAGCTCTCCGGAACTCTTTCTACTATTCACATAAACTTCCATACCGAAAGCCCTTCCTATACCGGCAACAGCTTTCCCAATATTTCCATAACCTACGATTCCCAACTTCTTTCCGGCAAGCTCTATCAGACGGGTATTTGAATATGAGAAATCCTTACATTCAGACCATATTCCAAGATGGAACTCCTTACCATAATGTTCCGCATGATTTGTGAGGGCAAGAATCAGAGCAAAAACATTCTGGGCCACCGACATCGTGCTATAGGCCGGTATATTGGTGACAATAATTCCCAGACGTTTGGCAACCTCAACGTCTACTACATTATATCCTGTAGCTAACACACCTACATATTTCAGATTGGACAGGAGACGGAGCATAGAACCGTCCAAAACGGTTTTATTAGTTAGCACTATCTCTGAGTCCTTAGCTCTCTCATAAACGAGTTCAGCCGGTGTTCTATCGTAAACTTTTAATTCACCTAACGAGGCCAATTCCTCATAATTCAGATCGCCCGGATTCATGGTGAATCCATCAAGTATTGTAATTTTCATAATATTCATATTAAACAATATTAAGCAATAAGGGCGTGTCCGCAAAGACACGCCCTTATTGATATTGATTGTCTTATTTCTGACGTTTCTTATAATTCTCTTTTCCAAGTTCAAGGAAATTCTTATATCCCGGAACATCCTCCTTATAGACAAAGGCGGGAGCAAGCGGCTTACCATCGTTGTCAACCAACACATGGAAAGGCTGAGCATTTGCACCGAATTTTGAACGCTGGAGATAACTCCATTTGTCACCGTATGTACGGAGTGTGCGTTCTGTACCATCCTTTTCAGTAACCTTGATGGGTGAAGGCAATTCCTTCTTTTCATCCACCATCAACGTAATCAAAACATAGTCATTGTCAATCTTTGCCTTAACGTCGGGATCTGTCCATACGGCTGCCTCCATCTTACGACAGTTGACACAACCATAACCGGAGAAGTCTAACAATACCGGTTTGCCAAGCTGTTTTGCCAATGCCATACCTTCTTCATAGTCATCAACCTGTGCGTGAACATCTCCTTCATAGAGTGAGAAATCCTGAGTTGATGTGGGAGGAGCGAAAGCAGAAATACTCTTAAGAGGCGCACCCCAAAGACCGGGAATCATATATATTGCAAATGCAAAAGATACGCACGCAAGCATGAAGCGCCCCACACCGGTTTTCTCAACTTTATCATCGTGAGGGAAACGAATCCAGCCTACAAGGTAAGCACCAAGAAGTGCAAAAATCACAATCCATAAAGACACAAATACTTCTCGGTCAAGAATTCTCCAGTCGTAAGCCAGGTCGGCCACTGATAGGAATTTCAATGACAATGCGAGTTCAAGGAAACCTAAAACCACCTTTACTGTATTCATCCAGCCTCCGCTCTTCGGCATAGCCTTGAGCATGGTGGGGAACATTGCGAATAAAGTGAAGGGGAGTGCCAGCGCCAATGCGAAACCAAACATTCCTACTGCAGGAGAAACAAAATTAGATGTTGCCGCCGCTTCTACAAGCAATGTTCCGATAATCGGACCGGTACATGAGAAGCTTACCAACACAAGTGTGAAAGCCATAAAGAAGATACTCAACACACCGGTGGTGCTGTCAACCTTTGAATCCATCTTATTGGTCCAGGAAGAGGGAAGTGTCAATTCAAATCCTCCCATAAATGAGATGGCAAACACTACCAGCAACAGGAAGAAGATGATATTGAAAACCGCACTTGTTGCAAGCTCATTGAGTGCAGAGGCTCCAAATAATATCGTTACAAGTAAGCCTAACAATACATAGATAACTATGATTGAACCACCATAAAGAGATGCCTGACCGATTGATTTTTTTCTATCCTTGTTTTGCTTGAGGAAGAATGATACGGTCATCGGAATCATAGGCCATACACATGGAGTCACCAATGCAATAAGTCCGCCTATAAATCCTGCTATAAATATATACCAAAGTGAGCGGGACTGCTGCTCGGGTGCATCTTCAAACACTTTTAATTCTGCTTCCACATTGTCCCACCAGCTTCCGGGGTTTACTCCGGAAAGATTGGCTGCAGGCAATAACGGAGCTTCAGATGATTGAAGAGAATCAGTCATTTCTGTGAGGGCCTCAACTTTCTCTTCCTCCGCCTTTGCTTCAGTTTCTGACGCTCCGGGGTACTTACCTGTGAGCTTCTTTACAACGCCTACCTGCTGACAACCTTTATCATCGCAAGCCTGACCTTTAACCTCGACATCAACTGTGTATTCTTTTGCAGTAGCCTTCAATTTTTGAGTAAAAACTACCTGACCTGCACTATAGAAATGCTGATTAACTTCAAAAACATCGTCAAATTCTACAGTGTATTTCTTATTGGCAGTTACGGTGCCTACCTTTTTACATCCTTTTGTGTCAATGTAAAAACGCAGAGGATTAGAGCCACCTTCAGGATTATCTACAGAATAAAGATGATAGCCGGGTTTCACCGTGGCTGTTATCTGCACAGATGGATTTTCTGTGCCGTCTCCTATCAGCTTGCAGCTCCAGTCTACACCGGAGACCTGTGCCATGGCACATATAGCCACAATTACTAAGGAGAGTGTCGGAAAAATTCGTTTCATTGTTTCTTTCTATTGTGTAAAGTTTGCTTTTTCTTAAACGATACTTATCACTTTGATATTGCGTCTGTGACTGTGGCCTGTTCCACATACTTGTCTCCGGTGCGGAATACATAGGTCACAACTTCACAATTTTCGGCTATCCAATTTTTATCAAGAGTCATAGATGCAGTTCCCTTAATCTTCTGGTTCATCTCAAAGGAAGCACCGAGCTGCTGTCCCCATTCTCCATTGACAGAGGCTCTCAGAACATGGTTGTGAATATAGTTTTTATCGGGTCTGCCACCATCAATCTGTGAACCCTTGATTCCATTTTCCATAACCCAGACCATCACTGAAAGATCGCCGGCGTAATCATCTGTGAATCCAACTTCGTAATTGACGGTAAGTTCCCGTGATGTCGCATTGTAATCCGTAGAAGAAGAAATCTCTACCTTGGTAGGGACTGCAACGGCTGACTCAGTCATCTCTGCCCACTGTGCTAAAGACGAGTTCGGTCCTACACCGTCAATAATAGCTGCAGGGAATCCAACGGGCTTATAATAGTTATACATTACCGTCGCTTCCGGACAGGTAAGTGACAATCCGTCAAGGGGACGGGTAAAGCTTGTGTTTTCAGGATGCATATTCACTGCAATTACTGCTCCGGGATATGTTTCCTGAATCTCATGAACAATTCTTGCACCCTGAGGACAGTTTGTACACCACATTCCTGTGAACTCCTGAATCAGAGTTACTCTTTTTGTCACAACCGGCTCAACCTCAATAAATCGTTCGTTTTCCGGAATATCATTACATGAGGTCATTATTCCAAGCGTTGCAACCGCAAGCAGACCTCCTTTATATAAATTTCTTAATAACATTGTTTTCCCTTTTTAGAAATGATAACTATATGTGAGAGTGAAGCCTTTTGTTGAAGGAACTGTCTTGCAGACACCTCCTGAACAGTCAACACCGGCACGTGTGCGGCCATATCCAAAAGTAAAGCGGTTGGCCTTATAATTGTATGTTACCATTGCCTTATAATAATTTTTTGCTTCGTTCTCATTCAACTTTGTTCTGCCGATATTATAAGTATCCGTGAGAGTGAACATCCAGTGAGGAGCGAGCGAAAGCTCCAATACGGCACATGCCCAGTCTCCCTTGTCCTGCTTTGTCTGGAGATACTGGAGTTCCCACCGCAACTGCGTTTTAGACTTGATTTTCCACTGCCCCTCAAGAACGAACACATTGGCTGTCACCATTGGTTCTGCCTCCTGACGGATATATTCCATACTATATTTCTGGAATAAATAGAACAATGTGAATTGCAAATGCTTGTTAAATTTCTTGTTGATCTCAAAGTTCAAATCAGCGTAATAGAGACTTCCTATCTTCCAGAATGAAGCAGAAGGTCCATTAGTTCCTAAAATAGGAGTATACCTATGATCGGGAGTATTCCAATAAAGACCGGAAATATAGCTACCTGATAACCTTACGTTGGTACCATACCTTCCGCCTAACGCAGTTCCCTTTTTAAAAGTATATCCGACTTCTCCCTGAAACGCCCATTCTCCGCTATACTGTGTTCCGTATGGATACATCGCAGCAAGAGTATAAGTCTGAGTAATGGTGAACGGTGGCATGTAGCTTAATCGTCCGTTATTCAAAAGATAGTCATTGACCATTCGGTCGGAGAGGATACTCATATTCTGACTTCGCTTCGCCTGAACAAATGCAGAGATTCCTTTCTTTGCATATGATACGGTCAACAATTCAGCTGAACCGTTACCATATATAAAGTTATTGAATGCATTAGGCATATTGTTTTTTACAGCATATTCTGCCAATACATTAAAATCATGAAGACGAAGATTTACTCTTCCATCAAATCCTGCTGTATTCTCCGGGAAATAGAGTTTTGTGTCGGTAGACGCCTTCTTGTAGGTCTGTCCCTGATGTTTCCCCATATATGAGAAACCTAAACGCAAACCGTAATCATTACCGAAAGCTTTCGGGAAAGACTCATCCATAGCCCATTCTGCATCGCCTCCCCAAATCAACGCGGGATTAAGATGCCAATAATAACGCTGTTTACCAACTAATCCTGTAATATACAGACCGTTCACAGGATTCATCTTAAGACGGGCTCCTCTTAAGGCTCCGTCTATACCGAGATTTCTATCCTGATAGGCTCTTAAAATAAATCCTGACCCGAACTGTTCATAGAAATCTCCGACAGTAAGTGAATACCCTTTGTAATTCCCGGTGGCCCAGAAGTAGGGGACACCCCAACCTGCAAAGTCTTTCTGCTGCGCAAAACCGGGAAGCGGCCATTTCATAAACTCAAAACGCGCTCCGGCAGAAACGTAAGGCGCACTCAGAGTGAAATCGAAGTATGTATTATTTCTTACAATCTGGTCAAAATGGTCATTGCCCAGTCCCTTGTCATACTCGTTGAAAAGGAAATCTGTCTGAATAGTTCCGTTTGCTCGAACTTTCTTCAACCATGAACTCGTTTCGGGTTTATACTCTTCAACGGGCACCATCACGGTCTGGCCCATATAAGTACGCGGTTGCAGTTCAACGCTGTCGCTTGCGAGCTCTGCTTCTGCAGCTTGTAGCTTTACGGGAGACGCAAGTGTCAATATTGCCAAGGGCAATGTGACCTTTAACAGTTCGTTTCTCATGTCTGAATTTATCTAAAAAGGTTAGTTTGTCTGAATTTAATTGTAAAAGGGGAGTGAGCGCCTATATAAGTCAAGTTTAATCAAATAAAGTCTAATTAATTGAATGAGTGAAGATTAATGTTTTATATCCAACTAATGACTATATTCGTCATAAAAATAAAATTCCTCATTAAGGTCTCATGCAAGACCTTAATGAGTATATTTTTCATTTCTCGGGAAATGATTTATTTGCAAGCTTTCTTGACTTCTTCGTATACGTCAGCTTCGCCTCCATCTACGTATCCTTGATGACTCCAGGTGATATTACCGTTTCCGTCTACTACAAATGCATGAGGAATGTCATTCACACCCATTGCACGTTTGAAATCATGATTCGGATCCAGGAGAACCTGAAACTCATAACCCTTGCGGCCAACAAAAGGTTTAACTTTCTGTGCTTCTGATCCCTCATCAATACTTACAGCTATAACTTTTACTCCGGTTTCGTCCTGCCAGTCCTCATACTGTTCCTGGATAGCCTTGAGTTCCCGATTGCAGGGTTTACACCATGTTGCAAAGAAACTGATTACAATCGGCTTCCCATCGTTTGAAAGTGTGGCTGTGTCAACTGTTTTACCATCTATATCCTTCAGAAGAACGGAAGGAAGTTCTGCCATCGCTGAAAATGACGCCAATGCAAGAGCAGCTGATAAAAAGATTTTCTTAAACATATCGTTGTTATTGTTTACAAGGTTAATAATTCAAGTCTTCTGCGTTCGTCTCTCTACTTTTATATCGGAGAATTTGAAGCATTTTCCTATTAGACCTGAAAAACACTGCTAAGTTACAAATTCTTTACGAATTTTTTTGAACCAAATATAAAATATTAGTTAAAACATGTTGTAAAGCATGATTTTTTTGAAATTGCATGACCAAAGTTCTTATACTGATTATCCTTGTCTTACACAATACTCCCGACAATTAGCGGATTGTGGTGGGTCCGGATTCAAACTGCTTTTAAAATTTTATGGAAATCAATTTTGGAAATTTTTCTTTAATTCTTTTGCTTTTTTGACTTAAATTTAATAGCTTTGCCTTCAACTATACGCGAAACTCTCTTCCCGTGTTTTCGCTTTTCTCTCCCGATATCGCTTATTGCATTGTTAATCAGCGGAAAAATCCGCCTCAACCTTACTAATCTAATGAAAACTAAAAAGCTTCTCCTGGGTGATGAAGCACTGGCACTCGGTGCTTTGCAGGCCGGTCTTTCCGGAGCCTATGCCTATCCCGGCACACCCTCTACTGAAATCCTTGAGTTCATCCAAGCTCATCCTCTTACAAAGGAGCGCAATATTCATTCCCATTGGTCTTCAAACGAAAAAACAGCTGTTGAAGAAGCTTTGGGTATGTCATTCTGCGGAAAACGTGCTATCGTTTCAATGAAACATGTCGGTGTGAACGTTGCTGCTGACCCCTTTGTCAACTCCGGTATGACAGGTGCCAACGGCGGTTTACTCGTTATCGCTGCCGATGACCCCTCAATGCACTCTTCCCAGAATGAACAAGACTCAAGATTCTACGCTGATTTCGCAATGATTCCCGTTCTCGAGCCCTCTTCTCAGCAGGAAGCATACGATATGGCATCCTATGGATTTGAACTTTCTGAAAAACATCAGATTCCCGTGATGGTGAGATTCGTGACTCGCCTTAGCCACTCAAGAGCTGTTGTGGAAACAGACGTTGAACCGGCTAAAGAAAACGACCTCCACTATCCCTCAAATCCCCGCCAATGGGTGCTCATGCCGGCTATCTCCAAACAAAGAAACAAAGTTCTCATTAACGATTATATCACCCTTTCAGAGGAATCTGCAGATTCTCCGTTTAACATGTATACCGATGGGAAAGACCACTCTCTCGGTATCCTGGTAAGCGGTATCGCTTATAATTATCTTTCTGAGCTCTTCCCCGAGGGGTGTCCTTTCCCGGTATTGAAAATTTCCCAATATCCTCTTCCCAAGAAATTAGTTCAACGCCTCTTTGACGAAAATGAGGCTGTCATCGTAATTGAAGAGGGTCAACCAATTATTGAAAATAAAGTAAGAGGTATTCTTGACTCAAAATATACAATTTATGGTAAACTCTCCGGTGAACTTCCCAGAGATGGAGAACTCACTCCTGACAGTGTGAGAGAAGGTTTGGCAAAAATCAAACCGGAACTTGCAGAATTG
>CAMWXI010000077.1 GCA_947178175.1 uncultured Porphyromonadaceae bacterium
CCCCAGAGCCCTCAGCTCTTCAAGCAGCTTCTGATGGTCAGTGGCTACGACCGCTATTTCCAGATTGCGAAATGCTTCCGCGATGAAGACCTCCGCGCTGACCGTCAACCGGAATTCACTCAGGTTGACTGCGAAATGAGCTTTGTGGAGCAGGAAGATGTCATCAACATGTTTGAAGGACTTGTAAAACATATCTTCAAATATGTCAAGGATATTGACTTCGTGGAGCCTTTCCCTCGCATGACATGGAAAGATGCCATGGAAAAATATGGTTCCGACAAGCCGGATATCCGTTTTGGCATGGAATTCCGTGATATCACCGACCTCGCGAAAGGTCATGGCTTTAGCGTAGCCGACGATGCGGAACTGGTGGTGGCAATTGCCGCTCCGGGATGTGCAGCCTATACTCGCAAACAGATTGACCAGCTCACCGACTTTGTGAAACGCCCGCAAATCGGCGCCAAAGGTCTGATCTGGGTTAAGTTTGAGGAGAATGGGGAAATCAAAAGCTCTGTCGGAAAATTCTTCACTGAAGAAGAACTTCGCAAATGGGGCGAGCGTGCCGAGGCCAAACCCGGCGACCTTCTGCTCGTGATGTGTGGCGATGCGATGAAAACACGCAAACAGCTCTGCGAACTCCGTCTTGAAATGGGAAATCGTCTCGGACTTAGAGACAAAAACAACTTTGCCCCTCTGTGGGTGATCGATTTCCCGCTTTTTGAATGGGACGAGGAGACACAAAGATATTATGCAATGCATCATCCCTTCACTTCCCCAAATCCGGAAGATATCCCGATGCTCAAAACTGACACAGGGAAGGTGAGAGCCACTGCATACGACATTGTAGTGAACGGCACCGAACTCGGTGGCGGTTCAATCAGAATTCATGATGCGGAACTTCAAGACACCATGTTTGAACTTCTCGGATTCACTCCCGAACGTGCTCACGAACAATTCGGCTTCCTTATGGATGCATTCCAATATGGTGC
The DNA here is from genome assembly GCA_947178175.1 of uncultured Porphyromonadaceae bacterium. GTDB lineage: Bacteria > Bacteroidota > Bacteroidia > Bacteroidales > Muribaculaceae > Lepagella. The sequence continues at coordinate 990 of CAMWXI010000077.1, forward strand.
GCCCCCTCACGGCGGTCTCGCTTTGGGCTTCGACAGATTCGTCTCAATCCTTGCCGGGCTTGACACTATCCGCGACACCATTGCTTTCCCCAAGAACAATTCCGGACGCGATGTCATGAACGAATCCCCCTCTCCTATCGACGACTCTCAGCTTGAAGAGTTGCAACTGAAATTAGATCTCAAGAATTAATCCTTCATACCTTTGAACAGAACAATGGTAAGAGTCAAAGACATTGCTGATGCAATAGAAAAATTTGCACCCAGAGCCCTTCAGGAGAGTTATGACAACACCGGTCTGCAGGTTGGTCATTCTAACATGAAAGTCTCGGCAGTATTGGTGTGTCTTGACATCACGGAGGAAGTGGTTGAAGAAGCCATCAGGCGTAAATGCAATCTGATAGTCAGTCATCATCCACTGATATTCAAAGGACTTAAGCATCTCACCGGAGCAACAGTCAGCGAGCGTGTCATTGAGCGTGCTATCAAGGAAAACATAGCGCTATATGCATCACACACCAATCTGGATTCTACCTTCGAAGGTGTCAGCTATGAGATGGCCACAATCCTGGGACTCTCGGACCTAAAGGTTCTCGAGCCGCGTCAAGACGGGTCAGGTTTAGGTGTCATTGGTGAAATTCCAACTACCCCCACCATTGAGTTTCTGAGGAAAGTGAAGAAGAAATTCAACGTAAAATGTCTGAGATTTTCTGACGAAGCGGCGAGACTTGTGGTAAGAAAAGTGGCTCTCTGCGGTGGTGCCGGAGTATCTCTCTGCGGAAAAGCTATCGAAGAGGGTGCCGACGTTTTCATCACCGGTGATGTCAAATATCACGACTTCACCACTTACGGACAGGATATAGTTCTTGTGGACATAGGTCACTATGAGAGTGAATTGTGTTCACGCAATATTCTCGCCCGCGTGATTCTCAGAAACTTTACAGACTTCCCGGTATTTATCTCTGAGTCCGACATAAACCCGGTAAAATTTTTAGAATAATTATATCAAATCATATATTCCCTTATGGCTACTGAAAAGAAAATGGAAAAAGAGCGTAGTGTAGAAGAGCGTCTTAAAGCTCTTTATCAGCTTCAGACTCTCCTATCGGAAATTGACCGCATCAAATTCCTCCGTGGAGAACTTCCTAATGAGGTGAAGGACCTTGAAGATGAAATCATACGCTACCAGACCCGCATACAGAAGCATAAAGACGAAATCGCTGATCTTAAAGCATTAGTCAACGTAAAAGAGGGCGAAATTGAAGATCGCCGCGCTAAGATTGCCAAATACGAGGAACAAATCAATAATGTTCGCAATAACCGCGAATACGCATTCCTCGAAAAGGAAAAGGAGTTTGAAACTCTTGAAATTGAACTTGCTGAAAAGAATATCCGTGAGGCTAAGGCCAAACAGGAAGCAAAAGCACAGGAAATAGAGCGTACAAAAGAGGAACTCTCCGACCACGAACATATCCTGGAAGAGAAGAAAAAAGAGCTTGACGAAATAGTTTCCGAAACCCGTCAGCAGGAGGAAGAAATCCGTCAGCAGGCTAAAGATCTCGAACCTCTCATCGACCCTTACACTCTCGCAGCTTTCAAACGAATCCGCAAGAATGCGAGAAATGGTCTTGGCATTGTGACTGTGCAACGCAACGCCTGCGGAGGATGCTTCAACAGAATCCCGCCTCAGCGTCAGCTCGAAATCAAGATGCACAAGAAAATTATCGTCTGCGAATATTGCGGACGCATAATGATTGATGCTCTTCTTGCCGGCATCGAAGAGCCTGCGGTGGAAGTTCCTGCAAAACCGAAACGCGGCTCTAAAGCCTGATCCTTCAGTTCCCCTCCGGGGGAGAGTCGGATTTTCAAACATTTTTTGACAAACCCGGCGGTGTGTCTTCCTCGGGATTGACACACCGCTTTATCTTTTATTCTATGCGCACCGAATCTGAACTTGACGGCGTTACACTCCTCGGAAATCAAGGCACCGTATATTCTTCTCAATACAATCCGGGAGTGTTGGAAACTTTTATCAACAAGCATCCTGAAAATGAATATGTCGTGACCTTCGATTGCCCGGAATTCACCACTCTCTGCCCGAAAACCGGACAACCGGACTTCGGCCATATTTTCATCTCCTATATCCCGCGAGAAAAAATGGTGGAAAGCAAGAGTCTTAAGCTATACCTCTTCAGTTTCCGCAACCATGGTGACTTCCACGAAGACTGCATCAATATTATCCTAAACGACCTTTGGAATCTTATGGACCCAAAATACATAGAGGTCAAGGGTCTCTTCATGCCGCGTGGAGGAATTTCAATTTTTCCGTTTGCCTGCCGCGGCGACAATAACCATAAAGAGCTTGAGCATCGCCGTCGTGAACAAGCTTTCACTGAATTACCCGGAAATTCCAAATGAAAGATTCTGTATTAGTTCTGTCCGGAGGAATGGATTCCTCAACTATGCTTTTTGAGTATAAAGACCGTATAGCCTTGGCCGTAACTTTTGACTATGGCTCTAATCATAATATGCGTGAAGCTGAATGTGCGCGCAAACTTTGTGAGTCATTAAATATTGAGTTCCTGCTTATTCCCCTTGCTTTCATGGGGAAATATTTCAAAAGTTCCCTGCTCGAAGGAGCTGAGGCAATCCCGGAGGGTCACTATCAGGAAGATAATATGAAATCAACAGTTGTCCCTTTCCGAAACGGAATCATGCTCTCCGTGGCCTGCGGACTCGCCGCCTCAAGAGACCTGAAATATGTCATGATTGCCAATCATGGTGGAGACCATACTATCTACCCTGATTGCCGCCCGGAATTTATCAACGCCATGAGCAAGGCTATGACCGAGGGGACTTTTGAAGATATTGAGATTCTCGCACCTTACACACATCTGACAAAGGGGGAAATAGCAGCTGTCGGGAAACGGCTCGGAATAGACTATTCATTAACCTACTCATGCTATAAGGGAGGTGAGAAACATTGCGGAAATTGCGGCACCTGTGTGGAGCGGAAAGAGGCTCTCCGGTTTGCAGGTATCCCGGATCCCACCATCTATGAAGACTCTGAGACCTGAATTCTCCTAAAACCGTATGACACAAGTTAAACCGGTTTCTAAAAACATATCTGGTTTCAAAACTTAATTACATTCTCCTTGAAACATCTGAATTATTATTTTGCAATCTGGCTTATACTCACATTATGTATTACGTTAAGAAAAGATTAGAAATCAGCGCCGCACATAAGTTAGACCTCTCATACCCTTCCAAATGTTGCAGTCTTCACGGCCACAACTGGATTATCACAGTTGAATGTAGGTCGCGGGAGCTGAATGAAAACGGAATGGTCACTGATTTTTCCCATATAAAGGAAGTCGTGCGCGAGGGGATGGACCATAAGATTTTAAATGATGTGTTCCCATTCAATCCTACAGCAGAAAACATTGCACGCTGGATTGTCGAGAATGTGCCTAATTGTTTCAGATGTGAAGTACAGGAAAGCGAGGGAAACGTTGCAATATATGAAGCTGACTGATTAAAATGAGAAAAATCAACGAAATATTCTATTCCCTGCAAGGAGAGGGACATCATATCGGGTTTCCTTCTGTGTTCATCCGCTTCAGCGGATGCAATCTGAAGTGTCCTTTCTGCGACACAGAGCATGAGGATGGTGTATTCTTCAACGACGATGATATAGTTCACGCAGTGAATCTTTATGAAGCCTCATGGATAGTATTGACAGGTGGCGAACCGGCTTTGCATATTGATGAAGACTTTATCCGACTGCTCAAAAGAGCCACCGGAAAGAAAATTGCCATTGAAACTAACGGAACTATCCCGCTTCCCAAGGGAATTGACTGGATTACAATCTCTCCTAAAGATGGTATCTGCGGAATGTCGGCCAACGTGAAAGCCGAGCATGCCGATGAACTCAAAATTGTAGATGTTGGACAAGACCTTGAACAATATTTCAATCTCCCCTGCCGGTCGGAAAAAACGCTGATGTATCTCCAACCCTGTTATGTGGAGGATGAAGCAATCAGAGAATCCAACCGCCTGCGTACTCTTCGACGAGTCCTTTCCGACCCGCGCTGGACTCTCAGTGTGCAGCTGCATCGTTATCTCGGCATACCCTGAAACCAATAAACCCTGTTGACAATATGAAAAGAGAAGAATTTGTTGCCAGACATATTGAGGAATATCTCGAAGGAAAGGATGATGACTACCGCCGCTCTTTCCTCTCCAAACCACTTGACCGCCAATACGGGACTCTCCAGACATGGAAACGCCGCAAACTCAGCAAAGAGGCAAAAGAGGTTGCTGACATTGAAGAAATTATCTATAATCTTAAATGCTGCGCTCTCAAAATATCCAATCTCCCTGAACTGAATGAGAAAAACGAGGCTCGCCTACTTAAGAGTATTGACTCCGTCAAAAACACAATCGAAGGATATAAAGAAACAGTCCGACAAAGAAAACTTAAAGAACTCAAAGACCTTCGTTCTAAACTGGATAAGGAGATAAGTGAACTGTTAACAGATGTTAATTAGAGTTAAACCCGGAAGTTTTCAAAACATTTGGCGATTAAGCTATGTTTTACTTTTGAAAAGAAAGAAGATAGATTTTGTTCATTAAGTTTAAGAGAATTTGCGAATCTAATTCGCAGCAAAAGCGACCACTCGAGAGAGCGGTCGCTTTTGGTTTATAATCAAAATCCTTTTTTACCGGAAATGAAAATAGGTTCTAAGACCCCGTTCCCCAATATTTGTTAAAACTGGGGAACGGGGTCTATAGATGATCGGAAATTTCCTTGAGCAGGATAAGGGTCCTTTTAAGTGACTTCCTAAGAAGGCGCTGCTTGGTGATACCGGCAAAATATATGGGAATTCCAATCGGGAACAATATCAGGCAGACCCATCCAATCCATCTATATTTTCCGGGTTGATACATCCATAATGTTCCTATCGGGGGAATCTTACTGATAAAATCTATAATCTTAGGGTCGCGGGAATCACTGAGATATTCTATGAGCTTATTGAGATGTGTGGATATGATCTCTACCCTTCTGTTGTCGATACCTGTAAGCCAGTATTTGAAATAACTCTGGACTCCGGGATATCTATCAATAAATCTCTCTGTATAATCAATTAATATGTCAATCTGTCTCAGCGCATTCTCCCTGGATATGTCATTTATTATCACCTCCTTATATGGAACGGAGCGTTCGGGAAGAATACCGAATATTTTACGGAATATCAGTACATACCTATCCTTATCAAAGACTGAGGAATCATTCATGGCCTTCCAGGTGACATAGATGCTCAGAGGGGCAAGAATAAACGTAGAAAGCCACATGCCCACCCAAACCTCTATATGTCCGTCTCGCGCCATCTTATACCCGGTATTGTCTATTATATAATAAACAAGAAAGAGCAACACTGAAATCACAAGTGGAGTTCCCAATCCTCCTTTTCGTATTATGGCTCCCAATGGAGCTCCAATAAAGAAAAAGATGATACAGGCCACGGACAAGGTGAATTTCTTCAGTAATTCTATATCATGACGTCTAATCGTCTTTTTTTCGCTTGACATCTCCACTGCTCTGAACTCCAGTTCTCCTTTCTCGCGCATAACTCTTGAACGCGCGTCGGCATATATGGAATTTTTCATTGAGGGAGTAAGGGAGTTAACGAGAGAATCGATTGAGACGGGAGCTGCCTTGACCGCCCTCGGTTTCGGCTGAATATAACGCGGATGAGACCGTGTGACCCTTCGTCCCATTTCAGGGTCGACAAAATCCATATTCCTTGAGCGTAGCGGAACCTCCAGATGCAACTCCGGGAAGGTCTGACTTCTCAGGTCGGTGTCGAAAATAACACCCATAGAGTCAACTCTTGCAGATACGGAATCTATTGTCTGACGCAATTCCCTGATATTTTTACCAACATATTGACTCCGCATCCCCTGCTCATCAAAGCGGGTGAATCCGGCATTAAACGGTATCATAACCTGCTTATCTATAAAGGACTCTCTTCGGAAAGGGACATTGTTATCTCCTAAAGTCTGCTGACGCAGATTTTCAAATTGCTCACCCTCAAACAAATGAAGATAGAGATACTTATTCCCCTTCGTCATTGCCAACTGCGCGGAGTCGGCAAGGAGGATTGTTGAACCCTGACCTGTTCCATTCCCAGTGGCATATATCATAACATCCCGCAACATCCCTGTTTCTCTATCCTTCTCTTTCACAAACAGATTGTAGCCGGGAATCTGGTCATAGAAAACACCCTCGGGAATTTCGAGTTCTGGACTTTTCTCCCTCATTGAGAAGAGAAGAGTCCACATCTTCACCTGTGCCTTAGGCAATATATCATTCTGAAAAAAGAAGGCTCCTATCGCAACCAATGAAATCAGGACAATAAGGGGTCTCATCACCCTCAGGAGAGAAATACCGGAGGCTTTCATGGCTGTAAGTTCAAACTTCTCGCCTAAATTGCCGAAAGTCATAAGACTTGCCAATAACACAGCCAAAGGCAATGCCATCGGCACCATACTTACAGCAGCGTAAAAGAAGAGTTCAGACAGCACATCCATTGACAGACCCTTACCGACGAGGTCATCAATATATCGCCATAGGAACTGCATGAGCACGATGAAAAGCACGATGAAAAATGTCATCGCAAACAGCGGAAGGAAAGTTTGTAGTATAAATAAATATAACCGCTTAATCATCCACTCATTCTCCGACCTCTAAACTGGATTTTTGCGGGAAGAGGCCTGAATCCCATATTATGATGAATTTTGAAGCGTAAAATTACAAAATATTAACGAATAAAAAGAATAGTTTTATCGCCGTAGACAAAAACTACCCTTAGATG
>CAMWXI010000078.1 GCA_947178175.1 uncultured Porphyromonadaceae bacterium
AAAAAATCCGTTAAAATTGTGGTGGTTTGTTGTCGGAATCATAATAAAGAAAATTATTGCGGTTGTTCTTAACATTATTTTCCTTGACGGATTATAAAGCTAAAATGTAATTCAGTTTATAAAAACGATAGTTGATGGGTAAGTATTGATATGGGAAAGGGGTTAATATTTAAGGATAAAATATCTGTCAGTTATTGTCTAATGTCGGATAATTGTTAATTTTGTTAGAGGATTAGAAGTATTATCAGGAAGAAGTGATGATTTATAAAATTGGAAAAAGTAAAAGAATAATTATTCAAATATTTGCCGCATTATTATTGTTACCTATCGTCTCAGGTTGTAAGTCCAAAAGTACGCCGGAGCTTGATATTGTTGAATCATTTATGAGGGAACATCCTGATTCGGCATTATATCATATCTATAAGATAAATCCGGAGAATTTTAATGAAGCGCAGTTTGCAAGATATTCGTTACTGAAATCACAGGCACTGTACCGAAACGAAATAGAACTCACCTCCGACAGCATAATCAGACCGGCAGTGGAGTATTATTCCGAACATGGCAGTGATTACGAAAAGATGCTTATGCATTACTATTACGGAGAGATTCTCAGTTGTGCACTAAAATATAATGAAGCGATAATAGAGTTGGAGAAAGGAGCGCATTATGGAAGAAAGATTAAGGAAGAATTTTATTTTCCGCGGATATTGATATGTCTTGGTATGGCCTATTCGTTTGCCTTCGATGCGGAAGATAGTTTTGCTCCATTAAGGGAAGCCATAGAGATTTATAAGAAAACAGATGAACCTATCGGAAGATATTATGCTATTTTTGAATTAGCGGAAGCTTACGAATGTTCAATGCAGAGAGATTCAGCTAAAATCATATTTAAGGAATTATTGGAGTCGAATGATTCTGTCGCTGTTTCAATGCGCCTTTATACGCAGTATGGACTGGGTGTATGTCTATACAAGGATTCCTTATATAAGGAGTCTCTCGAAATGCTTGAACCGTATTATGCAAAATATCCGGATAAATAGTCAACGTTTGCATACGGGATTCTGTCAGATCTATATATGCGAGCCGGTAATAGGAAAAGAGCAAAAGAAATGCTTGACTCCATGTCGCTGGAGAATGAAAGTGACTCAATCCACTTTTATGGTTTCGCAGAGATGTATTACAGGCATTTAGGAGATACAAAGAGACAAAGAATATACGCTGACAAGTCAAGAAAATTGATAAGCAAGACATTGCAAGATCAATTACATACTCCTGCAGTTCGAAAGCAACGTGATGAAGCACTTGCAGAGCTTATTGCGAAAGAGCAAGAATCGCAAAAGCAATTTGTAATGGTAGTCTTTCTGATGTTTAGCGGAATCGTCATCTTGCTTGTATCGGTCTTCATGGTACACAGGCAGATAAAAAAGAGCCGGGAGATAAGGGAAAGAATAAAATCAAGAATTTCGGAGTATTCGTCGGAGATAGAGAAAGCAAAAGAGTTGATAAACGACAGCCGGGATTCCGGTAAAGATAAAGTAAGACTCTTTGAAGAATTGAAATCGGCATATAAGATAATAGACACAATATGTAACATTTGCGTTAGAGACAAAGACGGTAAACTTGTATATAACCTGACATCGTCGGAACTTGATTATATATTGAAGAAATTGAGGGGAAAAAAGAGTGAGTCGGAATTTCGGAGTATTGTAAACAGCGAGTATGACGGGGTGTTGGATAAGCTGAAGGAAGATTTTAATTTCACGGAAGATGATCTGACAATTGTTGCATGGTCAGCAGTCGGACTTTCATATAAAACGATAGCGATTATATTAGGAAAGAATAAAGGAGCTGTTGCGACAAAGCAAACGCGTCTGAGGAAGAAGATCTTCGGAATACAGAATGGGAATACTCCGCTTTACCAAAAACTCTTTAATAACCGGGCAGGGCAATAGTTAAGACTTAATATCGGGTATGAAACTTAAATTATTAATTGTCCTCCTGCTTGTGTCAGTGCTGATATCCGGATTTCTGCTCCTTGCCGATATGGTGATATTGCCGGCAGTGGAATTTTTCCCGGATAAGGAGAAAGATTATATGAAGATGGTAGAGCATTACAGGAGAGCAGAGAATTTTAGGGACAGCGAAAAGTTTAATGAATCGATATTGGAATATGAGTCAGGTGTGGAACTTGCCAGAAAACTGAATGACACGATTTATCTTTCTCAGTTGTTGGTCGGCTTGGCAAGGAGTTATGAGCAAGTTTATGATTACATGACGATGAAGTTTCCGGCAAGGGAGGCATCTTCTCTGTTTACCCGTATCGGCAACGACTCAGGATGGTATGACTCAGAGATGTTGCATGCTAAAAGTTATCGACTTTTAAATCGTTACGACAGTGCTGAAATTATATATCGCCGGATGTTAGAGTCTGAGAATCCGGTTGCCAAGGCGAAGCGAACAAACACGATGGTGGAATACGGGATTTCACTATATTATGATTCTCTTTATGAAGATGCACTGAAGATGATGGATTCATCACTCATCAAAAGTAAAGATAGGGCGTGGATCCACGAATATGGCATACTTGGAGAATTGCTTGCGAGGTCCGGTCAGATAGCGCGGGCAAGAGAGACGCTTGACACAATGAAGCCAAATACCATTAAGGAAAAATTCTGGTATTATTATTTTAAGCGTAATTGTGCATATATTCTGGGAGAAGAAAGAGATTATTACCGATATATTGACAGTGCCAATAATTTTAATTTGCAGATGATGGAGCCGGTTATGACGCAACAGGTGGATAGGGAGCAGCGTGACAGATCAAGGGAGAGTCTGGCGAAAAAGCAAAAGGCGGCCGGAACAATTAAGCTGACAGGAGCGGTGCTGTTATTCCTCATCTTAATCATAATAACGGGCTCGGTCATTGCGATACGAAGAATTCTTTTGAAAAGAAGGGATGCTATAAGGGTAGCAAAAGCGAAATATGCTGAATATGAAGCAGAGTTTAATGATTTGCGTGTCAGTCTGACAAGATTGAATGAAGAGGATAATTTGAACAGCTCTTTTTTTGAAGCGATAAAGAAGGCATATACCGATTTTGACAACCTTTGCAAAGCATATTTCAGCTGTCCGGGTCCGACAGAAGGAGAAGCGCAGTTGCGGAAACAGATAGATGATATTCTTGAATCGCTGAGTGTCCCGGCAAGACTGGCAGAGCTTCGGGATATTGTCAATAGAGAATACGACGGAATTCTTCAGCAGCTCGCAGATGAAGGATTAAGCGAAGAGAACCTTACGATATTGGCTTTTGCAATCTGCGGATTCTCCAATGGGACGATAGGTCATATCCTCAATATGAATAAAGGAACGGTCGCCACACGAAAATCACGATTACGTTCCGCACTCGGAGAGGAACTCAGATACCTCATAGACCGTTCATCATAAAAGGTATCTGAGTCTTGATTCCGTAGTTAACCGCCGAAGTTGTCGTAATGGATGGAAGAGGGTTCCACTCCGAGACCGTATAGCATTTTATTGACGGCGTTACTCATAGGTCCGGGTCCGCACATATAATATTCAATATCTTCAGGGTCCGGATGATCTTTAAGATAAGTATTATACATTACATCATGCACGAATCCCGGAGTATATTGCACTCCTGCTTTGTCGGCAGCGGGGTCGGGACGGTCAAGAGCAAGATGGAATTTGAAGTTGGGGAACTCTTTTTCCAACTGCAGGAAATCGTCAAGATAGAACACCTCATTAAGGGCGCGGGCTCCGTAGAAATAGTGCATTTTGCGATCTGTGGTCTTCAATGTCTTAAGCATCCACATAATCTGGGCACGCAGAGGAGCCATACCGGCACCACCGCCAACCCAAATCATCTCATTTTTGGAATCAACAATAGGATGGAAGTCTCCATACGGACCACTCATCATCACTTTGTCACCCGGTTTCAGGGAGAAGATATAGGAAGAAGCTATTCCCGGCGGAACGTCGCGGAAACCGACTTCCGGTTTCGGTTTGAACGGGGGAGTGGCAATTCTTACCGTCAGCATGATTCTGTCTCCCTCTTCCGGATAGTTGGCCATTGAGTATGCTCTAACAGTATCCTCATCATTTTCAGCTTTCAGGGAGAAGAGATCGAAATTGTTCCATGCCGGAAGATATTCCTCACCTATAAGCGCTTTATCTATATCCTTATCGTAATCCATTTTATATTTAGGAATACGTATCTGTGCATAGGAACCGGGAATGAAATTCATGTGTTCCCCTTCCGGAAGACGAACTATAAATTCCTTAATGAATGTAGCGACATTCTTGTTGGAGATAACCTCACATTCCCATTCTTTAACGTCAAGAGCAGCTTCCGACACCTCGATATTCATGTCACTCTTAACCTTCACCTGACAGCCGAGTCGCCAGTTGTCTTTGATTTCGCGACGTGTGAAATGAACAGCTTCAGTGGGGAGCATTTCTCCTCCTCCGGTTTTTACTTTCACTTTACACTGGCCACAGCTTCCTTTCCCTCCACATGCGGACGAGAGATGCACCCCACGTTCGGAGAGCGTTGACAGCAGAGATTTTCCACTTTCAGTCTCAAGAATCTTTTTCCCGTCGTTGATATTAATCGTGACGCTTCCGGATGCAACGAGCCAGCGTTTGCATATCAGAAGGATAAAGACGAGTATTAGCACCAACACCAGAAATATCAGAGCTGCCACCCATATATTATGCCATGCGATTGAAGCGAGTATTTTCATAGCTGTCTATCAGATTTTAATGCCCAGGAAGCTCATGAATGCAATTCCCATCAGACCGGTGATTATAAATGTTATTCCAATTCCGCGTAACGGTGCCGGAATCTTAGTCTCGTCGAGACGTTCCCTGATGGCCGCCAGAGAAACTATAGCCAGAAGCCAGCCAATTCCGGAGCCGGCGCCATAAACTGTAGCCGTCCATGCATTTGAGAAGTCTCTTTGTTGCATAAAGAGGACTGCACCGAGAATTGCACAGTTCACGGCAATCAGAGGCAGGAAGATTCCCAATGAAGCATACAGTGCAGGAGCGTAACGTTCTATTATCATTTCCAGAATTTGAACGAGTGCCGCTATGACAGCGATAAACATGATCAGACCAAGGAAACTGAGGTCGGCGGTTGCATATTCTTCCCCAAACCATGAGAGGGCACCCGGTTGCAAAAGATAGGTGTTGAGAAACCAACACACCGGCAATGCTATAATCAGCACGAAGCAAACGGCTACTCCAAGCCCGAAGGCGGTCTTTACATTCTTGGAAACTGCCAGGAAGGAGCACATTCCAAGGAAGTAGGCGAATACCATATTGTCGATAAATATCGACCGTATAAATAGATTGAGATTTTCCACTTTTAAATTCTATTTGAATAGAAATCCATTATATAATATCTATCAGTTAAATCACGGACTTACGAAAAGAAGTCTGAAACGGTTAATCCTTTTCCTTGCGGCGATGAAACCAGATTATGCAAGCAACCGTTATCAGCGCCATAGGAGGGAGAATCATCATGCCATTGTTTTGATAGCCATTGTCATAGCACCATTGGGGGATAATTTGATAACCCCAGAGCGTGCCACTTCCAAGCAGTTCTCTGAAGAAGGCTACAACAACAAGGATTATTCCATAACCCAAACCGTTTCCAACACCGTCAAGAAAAGAGTCCCAGGGACGGTTGTTGAGTGCAAATGCTTCCAGACGTCCCATAATTATACAGTTGGTAATGATCAATCCGATAAAAACTGAAAGTTGCTTTGACACATCATAATTCCAGGCTTTCAGCACTTGGTCAACTATCACCACTAATGCTGCAACAACCACGAGTTGAACAATAATTCTTATTGAAGTAGGAATTGTTTTTCTCATCAGGGAGATGATTACGTTGGCGAGTGCCAATACGGCTGTCACGGAGATTGTCATTACTACAGCAGGCTGCAGTTTGGCTGTGACAGCAAGGGCAGAACAGATTCCCAGAACCTGTACAATTACAGGATTCTCTCTGGAAAGGGGATTTACAAGTGGCTCAAATATCTTTGAAAGTTTCATACTCTTAATTATTAGAAGATGTATTGAGAGTCTTGAGCCAGGCGGCATAAGGCTCAAGAGAGTTGGCGAGCATAGCCTGCACACCCTGGCTGGTGATAGTGCCGCCACTGATGGCATGGACGTATGGTTTATCTGCCGGTTCGCGCCCTGTTTTCACCACGGCAACACTCTCAAAGGCTCCGGTTCCGGAGAAGATTTGTTTACCTTGAAATTGGTTGCTGAATGCCGGTTTTTCTATTTCCGCGCCCAAACCGGGAGTTTCCCCTTGATGGGCGAAATAAGCACCGTATATGGTGTTGCCATTGTTGTCAAATGCGATATATCCCCAAATCGGACCCCAGAGACCGGCACCGTATACCGGGAGAATATATTTTGTTCCATTACTTGTGGAACATTCGAATACCGGCAGCAGGCGTTCGTTATCCGGCTTTTTAATCTCAGCGGCCACGTCAACATCAAATGGAGCGATGTCGGATTTAACTATCTCACCGTTGCTGTTGACAATAAAGCTCCGGGTGATATGGTCGTTATAAAGTGTGCTGATACTCTCGCCTTCTGAGGGAGTGAGTCGTGCAGCGGCAAGAATCTGACGTTTGGTATCGTTGGCGATGTTCTCCTCCTGAGCCGGACGGAGCACCTGGTAAACCAGAGCAAGCACTATACCTACTGCAAGAACCAGAAGAGCGGAATATAGAATAGTATACAGATTACTTTGACGGTTCATATATTTTTTGTTCTAAGATATTCGTTTCATTCTACGGCGAATATTGGAGTTCACCACACACCAGTCAATAAGAGGCGCGAAGCAATTCATGAGCAGTACTGCAAGCATCGCCCCTTCGGGATATCCGCTGTTGTAGCATCTGATAAGTATTGCAATAGCTCCACACAGAAAACCATAGATCCATTTTCCTACGGATGTGCGGCAGGCAGTGACGGGGTCTGTTGCCATAAACACCATAGCAAAAAGGAATCCTCCGAGGGCAATCTGTTCGAGAGGAGCAACCATGCTTACCGGATAGAGGGGAGATGCAAAATTGTGTGCTATGTATGCCATAGAGAGACCGCCGGCAATGGCAGAGATAATAATTTTCCAACTGGCAATCCCGGTGAGTAACAGAATAGCAGCTCCTATCAGTATACAGAATGTTGAGGTCTCTCCCCATGAACCGGGAATAAAGCCCCAGAAGATGTCTGATAATGTGATTGGAAGACCATCAACACCTGTAATTGTGACATCAGATCCTGTAGAAGTGGCGAGCTGCCCGAGAGGAGTTGCTCCGGAGAATCCGTCAACCGTTTTATCCGCACCAACTGAAACGAACACATTGTCACCGCTCATTTTGGATGGGTAAGCGAAAAACAGGAATGCCCGGGTCACAAGCGCGACATTAAGGAAGTTATAGCCGGTTCCCCCGAAGACCTCTTTTGCAAATATTACTGCAAAAGCCACAGCAACTGCAATCATCCAGCAAGGAGTGCTTACGGGGCATATCATCGGAATAAGAATTCCGGAAACCAGGAAACCTTCCTGAATTTCATGTCCGCGAAGCTGGGCAACTATAAATTCTATGCCAAGGCCGACAATATAGGCGGTCAATATTTGAGGAAGAACCGCCCAAAATCCATAGAAGAAC
>CAMWXI010000079.1 GCA_947178175.1 uncultured Porphyromonadaceae bacterium
TATGTCTTGTGGGATTTGACAGTGCCTCAGCTCACGGACCCTGTTTATGAAAAAACCGTCGCGGTGCGACGGCTTTAATTGCTGCTTTTGACAGTAGATACTGACCGAGGGGCTTACTGTCAGCGCTTGCTTCTGAAGAAAGATTTCATCAGTTGTGAAGACTCATCGGCAAGGAGTCCGGGAGTGATTTTAGTCTTGGGATGAAAGGGACCGCGGTCGTTACCATAAAGTTTACGATACCCTCTTTTTTCATCAGCAGCACCATACACTACACGTCCTATCTGTGCCCATCCTAATGCGGCGGCACACATCGCGCAGGGTTCAACCGTTACATAGATTGTGCAATCTGTAAGATATTTCCCTCCCAGATAATTGGCTGCTGCAGTAATCGCCTGCATCTCGGCATGTGCCGTGACATCGCAAAGTCGTTCGGTGAGATTATGGGCTCTGGCTATAATCTTACCATTGACCACAACTATGGCACCAATAGGCACCTCATCCTCCTCAAAAGCCTCTGCCGCCTCATCCATGGCTTTAAGCATGAATAATTCATCTATTTCTTCCTGTGTTCGCTCTAACATTATGATTTGATTTATCCCGTTATTGCTTCTTAATACCTACTTATCCTTCCCCGGAGGAATAACGCTCTAATTTCCCGGCAACCTCTTCCATCAGCCAGTGGGGTGTGGAAGTGGCTCCACAGACACCGATAGTTTTAGCACCGACAATCCATTCAGGATTTATTTCATCGGAACCCGCCACCATATAAGTACAAGGATTAACCCTCTTACATTCTGAATACAGCACTTTCCCATTCGAGCTTTTTGTGCCGGCCACAAAGACAATCAGGTCATGATTTTCAGCAAAATCCCGTAATTTGTCCATCCGATTTGCGACCTGACGACATATAGTATCATAATAGGTAAAAGAACCTTTTCTATCAGCATCAGCAATTTTCCTCACCATCTTATTGAATCCATCAAGCGACTTCGTTGTCTGGGAATACAGTATAATATCTCCATCAAGATTGACATTATCGAGTTCACCCAGGTCCTGGACCACTATGGCCTCGCCGGAAGTCTGTCCAACAAGTCCGTTGACTTCCGCATGTCCTCTCTTACCATATATTATAATTGTAGGTTTAGTACTGTTTTCAGCAGTATTAAGGTAAGAATCTTTAATTCTCTGCTGAAGCTGGAGCACCACAGGACAAGTAGCGTCAATAATTTCGATATTATTTTTCCGTGCCAGTTCGTAGGTTGAGGGGGGTTCTCCATGAGCTCTGAGCAACACTTTCACACCATTAAGAGATTTAAGATCTTCATGAGTGATGGTGATAAGTCCTTTAGCCCTCAATCGTTCCACTTCGGCAGCGTTATGCACAATATCACCGAGGCAATAGAGCTGACCTTCAGAATTGAGGACCTCCTCAGCTTTACGGATAGCAGTGACGACACCGAAGCAGAAGCCGGAATTTTTATCAATCTCAATCATCAGCGAGCCGTTTGTAGAAAAGATTGATTAGTTTTTCGAGTTGCTCCTCGCGGGTCATATTTTCATTGTTGAAAGAAATGGCGTCATCTGCTCGACGTAGCGGGGAGACCTTTCGTGTAGAGTCTATGTGGTCACGATTACGGATATTTTCAAGGACATCCTCAAATTCCACCTCTTCTCCCTTCTCGCGAAGTTCAAGAGTGCGCCGACGGGCGCGCTCCTCAGCCGAGGCATTTACAAAAATCTTAAGTTCGGCATCGGGGAACACAGTGGTACCAATGTCCCTACCATCCATAACAATACCCTTCCTCTTCCCATATTCCTGCTGGAGGGCGGTAAGAGCCATTCTCACCTCCGGGATAGCAGATACCGGGCTGACGAGAGAGCTGACTTTCATGTCACGAATCTCTTTCTCCACGTCAACACCGTTAAGGAAGGTATGCTGCCTGCCATCCCTGCCGGGAGCAAATGAGATATTAATCTTCGGAAGTGACCTGACGAGCGGGTCTACAATAATCTCCCCATTCCCGGACACCATACCGTTCTGCATGGCATAGAGTGTCACCGCACGATACATCGCTCCACTATCAACATAAGTATAACCGACGCGGGTAGCCAGGTCTTTCGCCATAGTGCTCTTGCCGGAAGAGGAGAAGCCGTCTATGGCAACCACTATCTTATTCTCCACCTTTCTCAGCACCTGTGCCGAGCGTGCCGGGAGATACATCTTCAGCCAACCCTTTCCGGAAGGGGAATAAACGGGGTCAGGCTGAGTCAGATGATGCACTGAATCGTCAACACTGCCGTGACCACCGAAGGAAGTGCTGTCAGAATCAAGCACAACCTCATATTCGCCGGCCGGAGCCAGGAATCCATAGTCGGAGAAAGACTTCACCGGATTCCAGTTAAATACAAAAATCAGATCACCTCTCATAAATGCCAGAATCTGGTCGTCATCCTTCTCCCAAAGCTTTTCGACGGGGAGCGCCTGGAAATTATACAGAGACGATACAAGACCTATCATGGCATTGTCGAAGCTATTCAGGAATTTATACTTAAGGTCTTCACGGTCTACGAGGTCCCATTGACGTCGGGCATATTTATGACTCCATCCGTTCCCTTCACGCGGGAAGTCAATCCATTCCGGATGTCCGAACTCGTTACCCATAAAATTAAGGTAACCGCCATTGATAGTGGCAAGCGTCACCAGTCGAATCATTTTATGAAGAGCAATGCCGCGGTCAACGGTATAATTATCATCATCTGCCATCATGTGCCAATACATCTCCTTATCAATAAGGCGGAAAATAATGGTCTTGTCACCCACAAGCGCCTGATCATGACTCTCACAATATGAGATGGTCTTCTCATCTTTCCGACGGTTTGTGAGTTCCCAGAAGATGGAAGTCGGATGCCAATCCTCATCCTTCTTCTCCTTAATATTCTTAATCCAATAATCCGGCACACCCATCGCCATACGATAGTCGAAACCTATGCCACCGAGTTTAAACGGAAGAGCCAGACCAGGCATTCCGCTCATTTCCTCAGCGATAGTGATGCTTTCATGATTGACCTCATGAATAAGCAGGTTTGCAAGCGTGAGATACACAATAGCATTAGTATCCTGATTCCCATCGTAATAATCGGCGTAGGAAGTAAAAGTCTTCCCAAGTCCATGGTCATAATAAAGCATGGAGGTGACACCATCGAAACGGAATCCGTCGAACTTATATTCTTCCAGCCAGAACTTGCAATTGGAGAGAAGGAAATGGAGCACGGAATTCTTCCCATAGTCAAAACAGAGAGAATCCCAAGCCGGGTGTTCGCGCCGGCCGTCACCATAGAAATAGAGATCTGATGAGCCGTCAAGACGACCAAGTCCCTCCACCTCATTCTTTACAGCGTGGGAATGGACTATATCCATAATCACGGCAAGTCCGAGTTTATGGGCGTCATCAATGAGATGCTTAAGTTCATCCGGTGTGCCAAAGCGGGAAGAAGCGGCATAAAAACTGCTGACATGATAACCGAACGAACCATAATACGGATGTTCCTGAATCGCCATTATCTGCAGAGCGTTGTAGCCGTCAGCGGCGATGCGGGGCAAAACTTTAAGTCTGAATTCCTCATAGGTTCCCACCTTCTCCTCCTGCTGACTCATGCCGATGTGACATTCATAAATCAGCAGAGGCTTGGTGTCAGGGTCAAACTTCTTAATCTTAAACTCATACGGATGTTCGGGCGCATACACCTGAGCCGAGAAAATCTTGGTTCCCTCATCCTGCACCACTCTTTGCGCATAAGCAGGAATACGCTCGCCCGAGCCACCGTCCCATTCCACAAACATCTTATAGAGATCGCCATCCTTAAGAGTGTCTGACGGCAAAATTATCTCCCATACACCCTCTCCGATCGGATCAAGACGGAAGCGTTCATCGGGTGTCCATTCCGAGAAATTACCGATCAGCCAAATACCCGTGGCATTAGGTGCGAACTCACGAAAAATCCATGAACCGTCTTTCTGACGATGCAGTCCGAAAAACTTATATGCATTTGCAAACTCCACAAGACTTCCGCGGGTGTTTACGGTGAGCTCCTCAAGTTTTCTGAGGACATCCTCATGGCGTCCTTCTATTGCATCGGAATATGGCTTCAGCCAAGAGTCAGCTGCTAAAATCGATAATTTCTTTTTCATATTAATCTAATCAAATTATAATCATCATTCACCGAAATCCATCATGATCTTCCCGGACTTCCCTCTCTTTCCGGTTTTACCTTTCCTGCCACTTCTTTTATCTTTCCTGCCACCTTTCCCGGCTTTCGCGGCTCTCTCCTTCTCACCTTTGCCCGGGACTCCCTCCGAAGCGCGTCTTGAGATTTTCCTGACAGGGGGTGCAACCGAGGTATCCGGAGCAATACCGAAGCAATAGCGGATACAATCCCGGAGGGCAAACGCCTCGGGTGTGTCAGATTTCAACACTCCGAGCACTCCGGAAATATATGCATCACGGGAAGAGTATCCAAGCAGAGAGGCAACGCCGCAATCACCCAACATCGGCTTATGGTTAAAAACCTTCAGTATGCCGTCATAATCCTCATTGCGTGTCATCATTTCAAATTTCGAACGCAATTCCAGATAATGCTCACGCGGTGCGAGTCGCTCCAGAAGTCCGCGAATATGCGTCTCCATCTCACGTATAGACTTGAATCTGGCATCAATCTTACATTCCACCTCTCTCTTCACCTTATGGCGCACATGCATCAAAGCCTGCTCCTCGGCATGACTATGAAACATTCCCACCACATTTCTCTTCACCTTGGAGAAGACGGTGTGGGGATTTCTGCCTCTCACCCCGGCCATGATTCTTATGACACCTTCGAGAAGGAAGATATTCTCAACCTCGGCCACATCCGGCACCAGAATATTCTTCCGCCTGAGATAATCCACCTCCAACTCCGTGCGTCGGTCGCGGTCAACAATACCCCGGCTTGAGAGATGGTGCATATTCCGGAGGTCGTTAAAAGTGCGGGTGGTCTCAATCACCTTATCACACGACCCCAGGGGCCTGACGGAGAAATCCGAAAACAAAAGGGTGTAGAGCTTGGCATCAATGCTGTTTCGCGCATCTCCCTCAATGAAGAGAATCGGGCGCCGGCTGCCGATAATATCCAGAAAGAGATCATCAGGGATATTTCCCGAGGATAAAACCTCATAGTCCCACGCAACATTTTCCGAATCGAAATTGCGAACCCAGATACACACATTGGAGGTGCGGGTTGCAACGAAATTCTCATCCACCGTGTCATACACAAAAGTGCAGTCCGGCCGAAGCTGTTCTATTGAATTCCACAGATTATTGAGAATCGAAGGATGGATAAACAGCGACGGAGAGTCAATAAATATCACCGCGTCCTTCGGGGCATAGAGCACGCCGGCGATATAATAGAATACCGACTGCTCACCCTGGCTTAGGGCGGAAATCGGGATAATATCCGAACCGGCACCGGTGGAGAACATCATCTGTCCGTTATGACGCACCACCCTGTTGTCAGGGAAAAGATTTTCCCATATACGTTTTAATCTGTCAAGCCGGGTAGCGCGCAGCTTCAGTCTTCCGGCTACATTCTCTGAGTTTTTAAGATTGAGAAGATACTCAAATTCGTCAGCGAAGAGCATATATGTAAGCTTGTCGATTTCGCTGACGGCATCAGTGCGCATATATGGTTGCATGCGCGTCATTGCCAGATAAAGTGCGTCAATCGAACCCGGAGAAGTAGAGAGCTCACGCTGCGGAAATCCGGCACGGAGGGCGGAAAGGGAGTAAGCCTTATCACCCGTAAGACGCATCACTTCCTCCATAAACCGGGATTTACCCGCACCATTCCCTCCCACCAGAGTAATCTGGCGTGAAGAAGGGACTTCCGGCACGGGTACATCTCCTATTCTGGATGGGAGTGGCAATCGGTTCATGCTAATTCCGTGATGCGCGCTATATACTTCCCTACTATGTCAAATTCGAGATTAACCTTCGTTCCCTTCTGAATACGGCAGAAATTGGTGTGTTCAAAGGTATAAGGGATGATGGCCACGCGGAAAGTGTCGCGTTCGGAATCGCAGACTGTAAGCGAAACGCCATTCACTGTAACAGAGCCCTTTTCCACAGTGATATACCCTTTTTTCGCCAATTCGGAATCGAAGTTGTATTTAAATTTGAAATATACACTTCCATTGGCTTCCTCAACTTCGACACACTCAGCCGTGGTATCCACATGACCCTGCACGATATGACCGTCAAGCCTACCGTCAATCTTCATGGAGCGCTCCACATTCACCAGGTCTCCCTCTTTGAGGTCACCGAGATTGGAGCGGTCAAGGGTCTCACGTATGGCAGTCACAGTATAGGTAGCATCGTCATTGAGAGACACGACTGTCAGACACACCCCGTTATGGGCTACACTCTGATCAATATGCAGTTCATCTACAAACGGAACTGAAAGAGTGATGTGCAGATTATCCTTTTCTTTACGGAGCCCCGTAACCTTTGCAGCTCCTTCAACAATTCCGGAAAACATACTGTATCCTTATTTTATCATTATTTCTTTGTGGGGAGTTTTTTGAGGACATCCAGAAGGGAGCCGAGTCCGGAGCCCTTGGAGGTTGAAGTAGAGTCGGAGGAAGTGGTGGATGAGCTTCCCGGGCTGACAGCATCCGACCCATTGTCGGAACCGGTTTCTGCAGGATTCAGGATTGAAGGCACCGCCGGGGCCGACCCGGTCTGTGAAAGAGAGAAGCCTACACACAGGCCGTCATAATTATCAAGAATAGAAACCGCTGTCTGCGTAAGGCTGTTACCCGAGAGTTTGGCTAAAGTCTGGAGTAAGGATTTAAGCTTGGTGGCGTCAAACATAATTTTTAATGCCGAGGGTGACTTCTCAACGTATGCCGTCAGAGACGTCAACTTCATACCGAGCACTTTGAAATTGAACTCAAAGGTTCCGTCGTCGCCCTTTTTCTCAATAGAACCGTTAAGAGAAACCCCCTTTACCTTCATTGAGAAATTACCATCTTCCTGAATGACGAAGGTTCCGCCGGTCAGTCCATACTTCTTATAATATCCGTCAATCTTATTCTCGATTGCAGCCGAAGCTGCCATACCTCCTGCTTTGGCAAGCAGATTCTCAGACTTGAAAGACACTGCGGACCCACTTACAGTCCACTGTCCGCTCAAATCTCTAACATCTATATTTGAACGGGTTAAGACACCATCGATTATTCCTGACACTACATCAGACCCTCCGCCGAGAAGATCCTTAAGGTCGAAAGCATACGTCGTTGCGGGGAGGAAAGACACTATTGCAAAAAGTGCAATAGAGAGAATTGATTTGAATTTCATATAATTGAGTTAATAATGTTTACGAACAGACAAAAATAGAAGAAGAACTGTTCATCCTGAATTATATAACAAAAATAGTCAAAAAATTGGTTTCATAAAAATAAATTTCTTCCTCCCGGTCTTTAACAATTCCCGGAAATTGTCATAAATATTGCACAAAAAAGCACTCTGAAAACAATTAAAATTGGTCAAATTTACTTATTTTTACAGATTATCACTCTTAAAAATTGTAAATATTGGACTTTAAGACTAATTTTGTATATACGAA
>CAMWXI010000080.1 GCA_947178175.1 uncultured Porphyromonadaceae bacterium
GGACAATAGTATAGTATTATGAGAAGGTTGTGTTTTTCGGCGGTCAATTCAATCCGGAACGATCAGCGTAAAGAACGGACACCGAATTCAGCCGAGTGAGCAACTATCTTGATGCCGGGCAACCGGCAGATGAAGCAACTGAGATTAATCAGTGGCGATGGTCTCTAAGGACTTTAATGAAGTTCCCGACAAAACAGCCGGGAACTTTCATTCTTGCATGAATAAATAATCGGTTAATTTACCGGATAATACTATCTTCCCCCGGCAGTAGACTGGTCGGCATCTCCACTGACGTTTATGCGTTTATTGGCTTTGCGTTTCTGATGTCCCCATTGGAGGTTGTAATTGATTCCTATGTATGGGACACGAAAGTCTGTCCTCATGTGACGTTCGTTGGTGTTCCACTTACTCAATGATATCGATCCTTGGTCATATCTTCCGAATGGTAGCAGACAGCCAACAGAGAAAGCCCATTGCTTCCAGTTATAGGTTAGGTCTATCAGGTTAAGGTCTTCTCCCCAGGATATTTTTTCGCCCCAAAGATCACGTTGAGCCCTGATGTATTGTGCGGAGAGAGTGAACCCCCAGTGCCTGAGTTGTAAAGAAGCACTGCCGCTCCATGCATTGTTTGTTAGGCTATATCCTGTTCCACGCATACGCTCCACGCGCCATTGCACATATCCGCTTACCATGAGCCAATCAGGTATCACGTCAATCTGAGGAGCAAGGAAAAGCGAAATATTCTGAAGTCCTCGGCTGTTCTCATAAGTAGTGATGAGTTTTTCACCCTCCCACATCAGCAATGGAGTAATTGCATCAGGAGATGTATATGCACGGATGCCGAACTGTCCGTTAACTCTCGGAATCTGAAAATTATAACGGAATGTCAGCATATAGCTGTTTGATGTTTTGATTTCCGGATTTCCAACGCGCCACTGAAAACCGTCAATCTGTTGCGGTGTGGGATTGGTTTCGGCCAACGAGGGAGTAGATTGCCAAGACTCGAAGTTCAGACGAAACTGATGTTTATTATTTAATGAATAAGTGACTGCGGCCTGTGGACGTAGATTCCATGACTTACTGCCGAGTCCTGTTTCACGGAAGAGGAAATCGGTATATTGGGCACCAAGTCCTGCGGTGAATGTGAATTTATTGATTCTCCGGAAATATTCAGCGAAGAAATAAACACGATTCTGACGCTGATGGAATACGGCATTTCCAAGACTTTCATAAATGGATTTGTTGCGGTTGGCAGTGTAGGATACACCAGCGGTCAGACGAGACTTTTTCCAGTTCTTAATGTAATCGGCTTCTATGGCATAAAGCTGGTTACGGTCCTTTATATCGGTATGAATTTCCGTGAGGTATTCAAGGGTAACGGGCAACTGCTCTATATAGTCGGAAAATGTACGTCCCTTATAGTATTGAGCCTTGAAGTCAACAACGAGCAGTTGTTGCTTTGGAAAATGCTGTTCCCAATAAGCAGATAATGCCGGACGTGAGCCTTTGTCTCCGCTCACATCGTTGAGCAACACGTCGGTCACTCCGGTATTGGAAGACATCAGCCCGTAATAAGCAGTTTTGTTTGTGGGCTTTAAGAAGCCTCGTGCATCCACTACGATCACTGTCGTATCAGGAATAACGTAGTT
Source organism: uncultured Porphyromonadaceae bacterium (assembly GCA_947178175.1). Taxonomy (GTDB): domain Bacteria; phylum Bacteroidota; class Bacteroidia; order Bacteroidales; family Muribaculaceae; genus Lepagella. The sequence continues at coordinate 1,650 of CAMWXI010000080.1, forward strand.
ATATGTGACCCATGCATTGCCTATTGAATTGTCCAGGCTGCCTCCGAGAGACTTCTCATTGCGTATCAGTTGCCTACCGTCAGGATAGGTAAAGGTCTCTTTATAATCACGGTTAAGTTTGAGATTTTCTGTCAGTTTATAACCTCCCCCGATTTCGATTTGAGAGCGCCCGAAGTTGAACTTCGCGTTTGTGTTGTATTGTCCCCATGCCATATCGAGTGCCTGAGTTGCATAAAGCATAAGTGACCCTCCGACGGTTGGATTCGACACGATGAAATTGAGTACAGTATTGGCTCCGTTATACCGGAGCCCGGGATTCTCAATCCATTCAACACGTTTAATGGTTGAAGGGAGAAGATTTCTCACCTGATCTATTGTTGCCTCGCGGCCGTTAATTCGAACTTGCACTGATTGTCCCGCAGAAGTGACAGTGCCGAGAGCATCACTCACCATAAGCGACGGAATCATCAGATTGGTAAGTAACTGTACTCCATTTTTTGAATTATCCACAGCATCTTTAGAGGGATAATATACATCCATATCGGCTTTGCGAATCATTTTGGATGCATCCACTACTATCTCATTTAATTCCATTGACGGGATAGTATCTGTACTTTCTGTTTGTGCAGATGTAGAGATTGCATGACATGCAATCAATAATGGGATATACAACTTTCTCATTTCATCTTAATTCTTGGTTCCCGACCGATTATATAATTTTCAAAAGCGTTTTTTTCTATGACTGTCCACCTGATGTGAACAATACTCTATTTCTCGCTTGAAGTATTAAAAAAATATTCGGTTGTGTAGATTTAATATTCCTAAGTAATTGTTAATTCACAATGCAAAATTAATTTGAGAGAATAGATGATGCCATACCTATTTAGGTACTATTACATCCAGTAAGCAAAACATACCCAAACGGGTATGATAAAAAGAAATCAGTTGTTCTAATTTTGTACCGGGAAATATTGACGTTGGCTAATTGCAACGACTTATAGCCGGATTACGTTGAATCTTAACAATTGATTGTCCATTTGCAATGTGAATATCAGACAGATATGACAGACGAAGAGAAACAACATATTAAAGGGTGTCGAATATTGATTTCCGGTACTGATAAGTTTATCAATTATATTAAGGATGAACTGAGCAGATATGATTTCAGGTATATAGCGCTTTTAACCGAAACAAATCAAATCCTCAATTACAATACTTTCGGGATTATTATTGAATGTATCGGAGAGAGAACTTCATATTCGTTTGATGTCAGTGATATTCCTGTGATTTTTCCTTTTGACTTTATAGATGGAGCAGGAGCTATTGTAATGTTTCCGGAAGATGACAGAAGTTGGCTTGAAAAACGAAATATCCGTCAATGGGTTGCTGAATACATCTTTGGATACTGTGCATTCTGGAACATGTCGGGTTGCGACTGGCTCCATGATTCGTTGCCTTTAATTAATGAGAATCTGACGAGCGAATCGGCAATGCAGACTGCCGCACGGATATGTGCCGGGATTGCCGCCAATATCGCTGTAGGCAGGGAGGTAAAGAGGTTTCCGCACTTTTATTTATACCGGAATTTACAGTAATTTGTTGTTTGTCGCTGCAATGATGGCTTCAGAGATATTTCTTACTCCAAGTTTCTCAAATATCTGCTTACGGTATTTTTTGATTGTTTCCGGTGACAGGCACATTTTATCTCCTATCTCAGACATTGTAAAGCCCTGGATGGATAATGCGATGACTAATTTTTCTCCCTCTGTCAGTGTCGGTATTCTCCGTTTGTTCCATCGGTGGGTAATTAGATTGTATTCAAAAAAATCTGGTGAACCGACACGATGAATCTCAATATGACCGGGGGTGGTATGGTTGGAAGCGGAAACGACACATAGTGCAAGCCATACACGGCCGTCTGATGTAAGGGCAATGGATGTAAGTTTATGGTTGATGAGAATCGGGCGACCGTTGTTCAGTATATGAAAGTCATACTGGATATACCAGTCCTTCCGATCTACAAGCGGAATTGTATTCTGAAATTCGAAACCGGCACGGTTCAGTTCAATCAAGAGCGGTTGCTCTTCTTTCGGTACATATTCGAGATAGAAACGATACCCTAATTCCATCATCTGTTCCGGAGTGAGTCCACATAGAAACATCGGATTTGGCGATACATACAGGAAGTTTCGCCTGAAATAATCGATTATGTAGACACTCTGGTATGTGGAACGAGAGAAAGCCTCAGCCGCACTGATATATTCTAACGCCCGATTGTAGTCAAGCTCTTCCGTAAGCTTAACCTCATTGTCAGGAATGAAGAAATCATCTATTTTCTTTTTCGTATCCATAATAAACAAAAAAACGTGAGCCAACTATGCCACGTCTTAGTTTGTAGGTCGTAGGAAACCTTTGATGCAGATGTAACAATAGTGACTCACACTATAGGCGTGAGAACCACTATGCTATCTCTTGCATCGGTTTCTGAATTTCCTACGTTCACAAACTACAAGATAAGCATAACGCTTCTTATTATTCTAAAATATCATGGAGCAGTCGTAACTTTTCCGTCGGTAAAGATACAAAAAAATTATGAAACGCTTTTGCATTGACAAGCTAAAAGTAACTATGTAAGGTAATTTGGCGTTTATCAGCCTTTATTCCTCGATTTCCGTGGAGAGGTCTTGTATATCTGCCAACTGTTGAAGACATTCTGCCAGATGGAGTAGAATGCCATACCGACAGATGCAATGGGATTTAGAAATGTATTGAGCATCCAGATTCCCATTGCAGAGTTTTTTTGTGCCAGCATCTGTCCTCCGGCAATCCGTTCCTGATAGTTGTCCCCGATTTTCTTTCCTGAATAAAATTGTCCGATGCATATTGCAAGGGAGATAATTCCAAGCCATATTACATTTTCTATGTTTTCTTTCCATCGCATTATGACAAAATCAATTGTCTGGCCGATTGTGATAAATAGTGCGATTGCCCATAGATAAAAGGATATATGTTTGTAGGCTGAGATTCCAGCATTTAAGCGTGGCAGAAACTTCTGGATGCAGGAAACTGAGATATAAGGGAGCGCTATCACAACGGCAATCTTTGCAAATATCAGCATGAACAGTGTGCCAAATGAAGTATTGGAAGATGTCTCCATAATGATGGAAATGTAGAACGGAGCTATAAAACAGACCAGCAGGTTGCCTATAATTGTATATGTGGTGGTGCGCGCAGGGTCAGCACCTAACATAGAGGAAACAACGGTTACGGATGATGCAACCGGACATAATACGCACATCAATGCACCTTGAGCCAATATTTCGTCTGAGGTGATGGATTTAAGAAGCCAATATAAACCGATACTCACCAATATTTGAAAAGATGCTATACATAGGTCAAGCTTAGAAGGCCGTAACGATGAAAGACACACCCCTGAGAAATTCAAGACAAGAATTATGAATATAATATATGGCACCATCATTGAAATAGAAGAGCAAAATTGTCGCAGGAAGTATCCTGAAACCAATGCAATGGGAAGTACAAGGCTTTTATATTTCTGCATGTTGATCCGTCAGTATGAAATTGTGCAAATTTACTAATTATTTTGTAGAACGGTCAATGTTGTATTGGAGGTGTTGTATGGGAATGGTGTAATGCAATTGAACGGAATGTTCTTATTATATTCCCCTGTTAGAGATAATCAGGGTATCAAAGGAAAAATACAACTGATTTGCATAAAACAGAAGCGACTGATTAAGGGATCAGTCGCTTGAATTATTTGAATAATTTCTTAATGTCAAAGACTTGCTTTGAGGATTTCGACAATTTCTTCACGGGTAAGTTTTTTATATCCTCCCTTTAGAATAAAAGAGGCACGGGCGATTCCTTCAAGCATATCTTCTGTCACACCTAATGATGTAATTTCACTTGCCGCACCGATTTCCTTAATCCAAGCTTCAAGCGCATCTATACCCTCGGCTGCAAGTTGTGCTTCGGTTTTCCCTTTTGAGTCAATGCCCCACACTACTTCTGCGAACCGAGCAAAACGCGTGGTTCCATATCTCATGATATATCGATAGTAAGCTACGGAAATTCCGGAGAGTGTCATGCCATGGGTTGCATCGGTATAAGCGCCAATAGCTTGGCCGATCATGTGTACCATCCAGTCCTGAGTCTTACCCTCACCGATGAGTGTATTGAGTGCCCATGTAGCAGACCACATAAGGTTTGAGCGAGCTTCATAGTTCTCCGGGTCTTTAACTGCTACCCGGCTTGATGAAATTACTGACCGCATAAGACCTTCCGCAAGATAATCTGAAGTGGAATCGTCGTCGCCGGATAAATACTGCTCCAATATATGACTCATGGTGTCGAAAATTCCGGCTACCATCTGTCGATGAGGAAGCGAGAAAGTGTACTTGGGGTTAAGAATGGCAAATTTTGGCATTACCTCTTCTCCGAACACCTTACCGATTTTTAATTTAGTGGCATGGTTGGTAATTACCGATCCCCCGTTCATCTCCGAACCGGTGCCAGCCATTGTCAGAACTGCACCGACCGGAATGATGCGCTCCCCCGGCTTGGGATCTTCATGATGAAGCCAAAAACGTTCCCATGCGTCACCATCATACCATGCCGAAACACTGACCGCCTTAGCATAGTCAATCGTAGAACCTCCACCAACTGCAAGAATTATATCAACATTATTCTCTCGGGCTATACGTCTTCCCTCCTCTACCTTTTCGACCGTAGGATTAGGCATCACACCGGACAATTCAACAACCTCCTTGCCGGCTTCAGTCAGGGCGGCCGTAACGTCGTCATAAATACCGTTGCGCTTTATTGACCCACCGCCGTAAGTGAGTAATACTTTCTTCCCGAAACCACTTATAGCTTCAATTAGATTATTCTTCGGCTCATCACCGAAATAAAGTTTTGTGGGATTGGCATATACGAAGTTTCCTAACATAATTTTCGTGCGTATTATAGTTTATTTCTGAAACGAGAGATATTGCTCATCAGAGACAGGTTCGAGCCATACATTTTCCGTTTTTTCACCCGGAACACCAAATGCCAGATGAGCAAACCAGGAATCCTTGGCCGCTCCGTGCCAATGTTTCACATTGGCCGGTATATTGATTACTGTTCCGGGAAGGATCTCCACCGGATCCTTACCTTCCTCCTGATACCATCCGTGTCCGGCAACACCTACAAGCATCTGACCTCCACCCTTTTCTGCTTTGTGGATATGCCAATTGTTGCGACAACCGGGTTCGAAAGTAACATTAGCAAACGGTATCTGATCCTGAGAGACATTTGCGAGATAACTGTTACCGATGAAATATTGTGCGTATGCAGTGTTTGGCTCACCGATGGGGAAAATCATCTCACGCTGGAAAACAGCCTTTGAATCCTCTCCATTGATATCTTCGTTCCATACTTCTTTGGCCAATCTAAAGGCTGCCCAAGCTTTAGGCCATCCTGCATAGAAAGCGTTGTGAGTGAGAATTTCTGCTATCTCTGTGCGTGTGATGCCATTCTTTTTCGCTTCCTGAAGATGAAATTTAAGGGAGGAATCTGTGATTCCTTGCGAAACGAGTGAAACTACTGTCACAAGGCTACGGTCACGTAGTGAGAGAATATCGTTGCGGCTCCAAACTTCTCCGAATAATATGTCGTCATTAAGATGTGCAAATTCCGGTGCGAAGTCTCCAAGACCGTCACGTCCCGCTGTCTGTACTATTTTCTGCTGTGCCATAATATTTAATAAAAATGTTAGTCCTGTCAGGACTGTAATAACTCTTTTCATTGTAACAGGTATGTTTTCTTATAATGCAATATATACACCGGTTATGAACATAACTTAATAAGCAATGATCAAAACCCGGACAAATGAATGGAGTGTCCAAACATATATGCAAATTTAAGAAATTTAATTAAAGAAAACATTCCTCGGGTCGTGTTTTTTCCGCGAGAACCCGTCAATTGATTTGGAATGTTATGGTT
>CAMWXI010000081.1 GCA_947178175.1 uncultured Porphyromonadaceae bacterium
ATTCAATGATATAAAAAATATTTTTGACAACTTAAAGGTTATATTGTTTCTCAAAAACGATATTTCTGAATATCGACAGTATGTTTAAAATCAAAAAAATATCCCTGCCGGCGTGCCGACAGGGATATTTCATTTATCTGATATCAATCAGTGGGAGGTCGGTATATTTGCTTCCAAAGCTGCAACAGTTGCCATGTCGCAGAGTTCGCTGACGCTGGCAGCCGCGGAGCTCAGATAGACAGGTTTGCGAAGTCCCAATTGGATTGGTCCAACCATTGTTCCGACCCCCATACTTAACAACATCTTGCCGGTAATATTTGCGGCTGAAAGGGAAGGGAATACAAGAGTATTGACGTCTTTTCCTTTGAGGGTATTAAACGGAAAGGCTCTGTCACGAAGATTTTTATCCAAAGCATACTCCGCCTGCATTTCTCCGTCAACATTGATTGAAGGATAATCCCGATGAAGGATTTCTACTGCTGCTTTTACTTTATCCGGATCCTGTTCACCGTCATTTGACCCGAAATTACTATATGAAAGCATAGCGATATTCGGTTCAACTCCAAAAAATCTGACGGAATCATTAGCTAACCTCGCAATATCAACAAGTGTTGAAGGATCAGATTCTCCATTTATTGCCGTATCTGCCAAAAAATAAGTACCTTTACGGGTATTCAATATATTCATGGTAGCATAATGTGAATAGCCATCTTTCAATCCAATGATTTGGCGTACCATTCGGGCATTTTTATTAGCGGCGGACCTACATCCGAGTATGAAAGCATCTGCATCCCCGGTTTCGACCATCAAAGTTCCGAAATAGGAGCGATCAAACAATTTGTCGAATGCCATTTCTTGAGTTATTCCGTTTCTACATTCTTTATCACTGAGGTGAGCTGCATATTTCTTTCTAATCTCAAGAGTTTCATCGGAACGGGGATCAAGAATTTCTATTGAATTGATTTCCAACCCAAGTTTTTCAGCTTTTCGCAAGATTCTATCTTTATTTCCAAGCAGTATCGGTTGAACGATATTATCATGAGCAAGACGGGTTGCAGCCCGAAGCATATTTTCTGCAGTTCCGTCTGAGAATACTACCTTCTTCCCCGAGCCTTTGACATGTTCGGAGATACGTCGAATGAATCCTCCATCATCACCCATCATTTGCTGTAGATGCATCTGATATTTTTCCCAATCATTAATTGGACGTTTAGCCACGCCGGATTTCATCGCACCTAAAGCAACCGCGGGAGCTACATGAGAGAGGAGACGCGGGTCAAGAGCTTTTGGAAGAATATAATCTTTCCCGAACTTTAAGTCACTCTGACCATAAGCATCATCTACAACCGCTGGTACCGGTAGCTTTGCAAGTTCAGCTATAGCTTTCACAGCGTAAATTTTCATCTCTTCGTTAATGCAGGTAGCACCGCAATCTAAGGCTCCTCTGAATATGTAGGGGAATCCGATTACATTATTAATCTGATTTGGATAATCACTTCTTCCGGTTGCTACAATTACATCCTGGCGAGCTTCAACAGCATCTTCATATGATATTTCGGGATCCGGATTCGCAAGAGCGAAGACAATAGGCCTTTTGGCCATTGACCGGACCATATCTTTAGTCAAAACATCAGCAACACTAAGACCAAGGAAAACATCGGCACCGACCAGTGCTTCTTTCAGTGTATGGATGTCACGGTCGGTTGCAAACTCCTTCTTTTGTTCATTCAGGCCTTCTCTATCTTTTCTGATAACTCCTTTTGAGTCACACATCACGATATTTTTGGGGTTTACACCTAAGGCCTTGTAAAGGCGTGTACATGAGACGGCCGCAGCACCGGCACCATTTACTACTAATTTTATTTCAGATATGTTCTTTTTTTGAATTTCAAGTGCATTTAACAATCCTGCTCCGGAGATGATAGCGGTTCCATGCTGATCGTCATGCATCACAGGTATGTTCATTTCCTCTTTTAAACGTCGCTCAATCTCAAAACATTCAGGTGCCTTGATATCTTCGAGATTGATTCCCCCAAACGTGGGTTCCATTGCTTTGACTATCTCAATGAATTTGTCCGGGTCTGAGGCATCAAGTTCTATATCAAAAGCATCCAGACCGGAAAATATTTTGAATAACAAAGCTTTACCTTCCATAACAGGTTTCCCTGCCAACGGTCCGATATTCCCTAATCCCAATACAGCGGTTCCATTGGAGATAACTGCTACCAGATTCCCTTTGTCAGTGTAGCGATAAACATCAGCTGGATTATCTTTTATTTCCAGACATGGATAAGCTACTCCCGGAGAATATGCCAGCGAAAGGTCTAATTGTGATGAATATGGTTTTGTAGGAGTAATTTCAATTTTTCCCGGCCGTCCCTCCTCATGATAATCTAGTGCGGCTTGTTTTGTGATTTTTCCCATTGTATTAAATATAAAATATGCAATAAGTGTGAGGATTTCATACACTATCTATACAAGCAAAGTATGAAACTCTATATTATAACAAACGGGATGTTAAAAAATGTTCCGGGAAAGAGTAATTTTATTTTTTCCAGAATGACGGGGTAAAGATAACGAGGATAGTAAAGAGCTCAAGACGACCAATCAACATAAGAAAAGAGAGAAGCCATTTGGCAAGGTCGGGAACCAGGGAATAATTACCGGATATCCCAGTAATATCCGTACCCAGTCCGGTGTTGGAAATTGCGGATAGTGAACAAAATATAGAGTCTCTCAAGGGGAGGCCTAATAATGCCAAAGCAATTCCACCTGTGATTATTATAATTATATAAAGGAATAAGAAAGCTAAAGTTTTCATAACAATGGCAGGTTGGGTCCCTTTACCGTTTATACAGACCGTACGTATGGAATTCGGATGCATAAGTCGGTAAAACTCATTTTTAAGAAATTTGATAAGAATAATAAACCTGTCAATCTTAGCTCCTCCGGAGGTACTTCCTGCACAAGCTCCCATAACCATCATGACGATTAGAACCAAAAGAGATATCTGACCCCAGTCATTAAAGTCTGGAATTGTCAGACCGGTTGAGGATAAAATGGAGACGGATTGGAAGAGTGGGTCAATTGTTAATTGTTGCCAGGTATAGTGAGGATGATTAAAAAATACTGACAGCGCAAATACGCAATATCCGATGATGATAATCCAGAAATAAACGTTAAGAGCATCATTTTTTAGTACGGATTTAAAATTTCCGTGTGCCACTTTAAACAGCAATGCAAAATTGACGCCTCCAAGAAACATAAATACTGTCATTATTATTTTAGCATAAATGTTGTCCCATTCATGTAATGACATCTCAGAACTTGAGAATCCACCTGTAGACATTGTTGAAAGTCCATAGCAAATGGCATTAAAAACATCTATGTCAATTATATAGAGCAGTCCGATTAGAAGGATTGTTAAAACTATATAAACCATCCACAACCCTTTGGCCGTACTGCTGATTCTTGGGCGCAGTTTATCGTGAGTGATACCGGTTACTTCGGCATTGAAAAGTTGCATGCCACCCTGATAATTCAGCATCGGGACAATCGCCAGTGTGAATAGGATTATTCCGAGTCCTCCTATCCATTGAACAAGGCATCTCCATAACAATATGGAGTGAGGCACGTTTCTCAAAGAATCCAAGACTGTTGCTCCGGTAGTGGTGAATCCACTCATCGTTTCAAAAAATGCATCTGAAACAGACAGGTGTGTTCTACATAGAAGAAACGGCAACATCCCGAAAAGAGATAGTATAATCCATGTCATTCCCGTAAGGAGGATGGCTTCCCGTTTCCCCATCTCTTTAGAGCGTGGTTTGAGACTCATCAATCCGAAGCCGGAAAATCCGGTGATAAGGAAAGAAATAAGAAACATCAACCAACTGCTCTCATTATAAATTAGTGCACACACACATGGGATTATCATTATGCAAGCTTCTGTAAGAAGAAGCCAGCCAATAACCCGGAATAACATCATGAAATTTATGAATCCCTTATATCGTGCTTTTAAAAACATCAGTTAAACCATTTTTCTATCTTACGGAATGTACCTGATAAGCAGAACACTACTACAAAATCTCCTGCTTCAATCTGAGTGTTACCACTGATCAGTTCACAATTGTCTCCTCTTACGAGAGCCGCCAAAGTCATTCCGTATGGAAGTTTTAAATCTTTTACCGGAGAACGTGTAATCTTAGAGCCCGGTTTTACCGGCATTTCTGCAACTTCCGCATCTGCCAATACAAGGAATTTTGAATTGCTTTCATCTGAAACCAGAAGAATTCTGAATATATGGCTTGAAGCAAGAAGTTTTTTATTTATGGTAGTACCGATGTTCAAATTTTCTGCCTGAGAAAGGAATTGCAGATTTTCAACATCAGCTATTGTCTTTGCCACTCCAAACTCTTTGGCTGTGAGGCATGAGAGGATATTAGTTTCAGATGATTCGGTTAATGCAAGAAAGGCATCATATTGATAGATATAATTTTCGCGCAGTACCTCTACATCTCTTCCGTCACCATATACAATTTCACAATCAGGAAGCTCTGTAGATAGGTATTCACAGTGAGCACGGTCATTGTCAATGATTTTAATGTCATATTTATCATGAAATTCACGTGCGAAGCGGATAGCGATTCGGCTCCCACCTAACAACAGAGCTTTTTTAATTATTCTTTTTTTCTTTCCGCATATCTCCTGGACATCCTTGACATAAGGAGGCGTTGTGATGAAATATACAATATCATCGCGATGAATTTCGTCCTGTCCCGAAGGTATAATTGTTTCGTTGTTTCTCTTTATTGCCGCAACGTGAAAGTCGTGGGTCTTCACCGGCAAGTCTTTAAGTTTACAATCAATAAGAGGAGAATCATCATGAAGCTTAACACCGATTAAAAGAAGTCGGCCCCCATGTAGTTCTCCCCAATATCGTGCCCAATTATGAGAAAGAGCGAGATCTATCTCCTGCGCGGCAAGATTTTCGGGATAAATAAGATAGTCAGTACCTAATTCCTTGAGGACTTTTCCATTATGAGGCTTGAGAAACTCGTAATTATCAATCCGGGCAACAGTCTTTTTGGCTCCTAACTTCTTGGCAATAGCACAAGATGTAATGTTGCGGGTTTCGTAGGGAGTGACAGCAATATATAAATCTGTCTCGGCAACTCCCACTTCTCTTAAAGTCTGAAATGAGGATGTAGACCCGTTCCAAGTCATCAGATTATAATTAGCGTCTATTATATCCAGACGATTTTGATCTGAATCGAGCAGAATAATATCCTGATCTTCATTAGAAAGCATTTTTGCAAGATGTGTGCCCACTTCTCCGGCACCTGCAATAACGATTTTCATACCCTGCAGTTAATAGCTCAATAAAACTTATGGTTCTCTATTAATAATATCACAGATAGCTTGCGCATCAATACCACATTCTCTTCTCAATTGAGCAGGGGTGGCGTGTCCTACCCATTTGTCAGGAACTGCAAGAATATCCACAATCAGTTCCGGCTTAATTTGTTTAAGGTATTGAAATACTGACTCACCGAATCCCCCGATTTTGGAACCATCTTCAAGGGTGATGACATGAGAATACTGATTGGCGATCTCATTCAACAACTCTTTATCCAAAGGTTTTAGCCATATTAAGTCATAGATAGATGCTCTTTTTTCCTCCGGAAGAAGTTGATTGGCTTTTATAGCTTCGTTGAGTAGCGGGCCGATTGTCAATATAGCAGTATTGTTATTCTTATATTCAGAAACGATTCTACCTTTCCCGATTTCGAGTTGTCGGAATGGTGGATGTTGAGCAGGAGCATTTGAGGAACCTCTGGGATACCGGATTGCCATAGGCCCGTTATATTTGGATGCTGTCAGCATAAGGTTCCTGAGGGTTTCCTCATCAGCCGGTGAAGAGACAATCATTCCGGGTATACAATTGAGATAAGCAAGATCAAAAAGACCGTGATGTGTTACACCGTCTTCTCCCACTAATCCCGCACGGTCAATACAGAAAGTTACAGGAAGAGATGAAATTGCAACGTCGTGAATGATATTATCATACCCTCGCTGAAGGAAAGCAGAGTATATCGCGACAAATGGATGTTTGCCGGCTGAAGCTAATCCTCCGGCAAAGGTAACCGCATGACCCTCGGAAATACCTGTATCAAAAGTTCTTTCCGGTAATTCCTGCATCATCTTACTTACTGATGTGCCTGAAGGCATTGCTGCTGTAACGGCTACGATATTTTCGTCATTTTTTGCCAACTCCACCAATGCTTCACCAAAAACGTCCTGCCATTTTGGAGGGGTGACGGTGTCAGGGCAACCCGGACGTTCGCCTGTAAGAGGATCAAATTTTCCCGGCGCATGCCAGGTTGTAGGATCCTTTTCTGCTTCAGGAAAACCCTTACCTTTGACTGTGTTGAGATGAAGAAGACGCGGTCCCTTCATATCCTTGATTTCCTGAAGAGTTTTAACCAATCTGATAACATCGTGACCATCGGAAGGACCGAAATATCTTATGTTCAACCCTTCGAATATATTTTGCTGATGGGAAATAAAGGCCTTTAGGGAATTGTTCAAACGGATAAAACGTTTCTTTCCCTGTTCATCCAACACCCCTTTCTTATGAAAGAAATTGGATAATTTATATCTCAGTTTATTATAAGGTTGGGAAGTGGTCAGTTCAGTCAGATATTTATGTAAAGCACCAACGTTATTGTCAATACTCATATCATTGTCATTCAGAATGATAAGTAAATCATTCGGACTGTTTGAAGCGTTATTCAGACCCTCGAACGCAAGACCGCAACTGATGGATGCATCTCCTATGACAGCAACTGTCTTTCTATTCTCATTCCGGAGTGTCAGTTTGTCGGCAATAGCCATGCCGAGGGCAGCTGAAATAGAGTTGCCGGCGTGTCCCGCTGTAAAGGTGTCATATTGACTTTCTGAAGGGGATGGGAATCCACTGATGCCTCCCTGGGTGCGTTGTGTGGCAAACCTATCACGTCGTCCGGTAATAATTTTATGCGCATACGCTTGATGTCCAACATCATAGACAATTCTGTCATTGGGTGTATCAAATACATAATGCAGGGCAACTATAATTTCTACAGCTCCCATGCTTGAAGCGAAATGACCGGGATTTTGTGAGAGATTGGAAATAAGAAATTTGCGAATCTCAGAGCAGAGAGCCGGCAATTTATCTAACGGTAATGACCGAAGATCTGATGGTGAATCTATCTTGGACAGTATAGGAAACTGTTTATTCTCTAATTGTGGAGAGGGTGTTGAGTCTGATTGTTCCATAACGTTGAATTTAATCTTTCTCGTTTTCCCGTTAGGATTTACTCCACTTCTTATAAAGCGGATAGAAGATAATAATTCCTGAAGCAATAATCAAGAAGATATTCTTTAGTGTGAAACCACCGGAGTAAAGGATAAGGGCTCTTACAAGCCATATCCATAAAATCCCGAGGACCACCAAACCAAGGATACGTATTATCTTCATTTATCGTAAATTAAAACTTTAGAAAACATTAATGAAGTTATAAGAAATCCCTCCATTGAAGATTCTAATCTGCAA
>CAMWXI010000082.1 GCA_947178175.1 uncultured Porphyromonadaceae bacterium
CAGTCAATATGCTGATAATCAGCAGAATAGAAAAGTAAGTAAAATAGAAGGGTGAAAAAGGGGTGAAAAAGCGTTCCTGACCCCCTTGTCCGAGGCCAGGAACGCCACCACAAAAAATATAGCTATTATAGGTTAGAAGGCATAGTGACGAGTTACTAATCGTGTAGCCGGGTTCACGCATCTGAGATTAGAATCTGCACGAAAGAGCGACCGCCGTATCCCGGCAGAGGCGCGAGCCACGCCAGCAGGAAAAGGGCTGTCAATATCAGGAAAACGATCGGTATCCCCCGTGTCAGCCAAAATCCCGGGGGCGTCTCCATCATACGCCTCAGTCGCCCGCTCCCGACCGTCGGTTTCAGTAGCCCCTTGTCCGCATCCCCCTGTCTGTCTTTATGATCCATACGATTGAATTGTGTTTTTTTTGTATCAGGAACCGAGTTCCAGCTGATTCCTCACCAGATCGTAATACAACCCCCGTCGGGCGATAAGCTCCTCATGCGGGCCCTGCTCCGCAATCCTTCCCTTGTCGAGCACGACAATATTGTCGGCGTTCCTCACCGTCGAGAGACGATGCGCCACGACCACCACCGTACGTCCGCGGAAGAACTCCTCCAGACTCCCGGCGATCATCCTCTCGTTGTTGGCATCCAGAGAATTTGTTGCCTCATCCAAAAAAATGAAATCGGGATCACGGTATATTGCCCGCGCTATCAGTATACGCTGCTTCTGCCCCTGGCTCAGCCCGCTGCCATCGCGTCCGATACGGGTCTCATAGCCCAACGGCAGAGACTCCACGAACTCCCCGATGTTGGCCAAAGCCGCCGCATCGAGAAGGCGCCGGCGGTCCACCTCACCGTCCGCGGCGGCGATGTTTCGCGCTATGGTATCGGAGAAGATCACACCGTCCTGCATAACGACCCCGCACCGGCTGCGCCACCAGTCCATGTCATAATCATGCAGCGGACGACCCGCGGCCGTTATGCTTCCTCCGTTAGGAGGATAATACCCCAACATCAGCTTAACGAGTGTTGTCTTCCCGCTCCCCGAGGCCCCCACGATCGCGGTGGTCCTTCCACGCGGGATGGAGAGTGACACACGCTCTATGATATTGGAGCGCGCGTGCGGGTCATACCGGAACACCACATCCCTGAGCTCCAGCCCCTGCTCCGGGTCGGCGGCGGATGTCAGGTTCAGCTCCTTCTCTGCCTCCCCCCGCGAGCAATGCACCTGATTGATGCGCTCGAGCGATATCCTCATATCCTGAAGCGAATAGACGAACCCCATGAGCTGCGCCACCGGCGAGTTGAGCTGTCCGAGGATATACTGGATGGCGAGCATGGCACCCAAGGAGAGCTCCCCCTGAATGACGGCGGCGGCGGTCAGCACCGTCACCAGGATGTTCTTGATCTCGTTGATGAAGACGCTTCCCGCCTCCTGCGTCTGCTGCATACGCAGGCTCCTCATCCTGACGGCGAAGAGATCAGCCTGTATATCCTCCCACTCCCCGCGGCGCCGACCGCCGCAGTTCTGCAGTTTGACCTCCTGCATGGCGTTGACGAACTGATACGTCAGGTTACGGTTGCGTGCATCCTGCTCGAAGATCTCATAGTCCAACACCTTGCGCCGGTGCAGGAAAGTGCTTATCCATCCCGCATAGACCAGGCTTCCGAGCATGAAGACGGCGAACACCAAGGGGGAATACATGAAAAGCACCACGCTGAAGACGATGAACTCCGTGACGGTGAAAAGCAGGTCGAGCACCTGCGAGGTGAGGAAAGACTGCACGCGGTCATGGTCGGCCATCCTCTGCAGGATGTCGCCCGTATGCTTGGTCTCGAAGAAAGGCATCGGCAAGGCGAGCAGCTTCATGATGAAATCGCTCACGAGCGAGACGTTGATCCTCATAGAGACATGCAGCAGGAGCCATCGGCGTATGAAGTCGGTGGCGGTTCGCCCGGCCACGATCATCAGCTCCCCGGCCATGATCAGCCATACGAGCCCGATGTCCTTGAGCCGGATACCCTTGTCCACGAGCGCCTGAGTCAGGAAAGGCATCGCCAGCTGAAGCAGACAGGCGAGCAGCAGCCCCAGGATGATATGCAGGAAATACCTGCTGTACCTCCGGAAATAACCCGCGAGGAAACGCAGGGAGCGACCCTTGCCGATGGAAGGGTCGGAGAGCTTCCCGAACTCCGGGGTAGGAGTGCAGAACATCGCTATCCCGAAAGGAGTACCCTCTTTATTACCGGAAGCCCAGCACCGCATGAACTCCTCCCGGGAGAGCGTCCTCATCCCCTTTCCCGGGTCGGCGATATGGAAACGTCCTCCATTGCGCGAGATACGGTGGAGCACCACGAAATGATTCTGGTTCCAGTGCAGGATCGCGGGCAACGAAGCCCGGGAGAGAGCCTCCGCGGAGATCTTGTAGGACTTCGGATCGAGGCCGATGGCCCGGGCGCCGTCGGCGATGCCGAGCAGCGAGACACCCTCGGCCGTGGGAGTGCAGACTCCCGACAGGAACGGCAGGGAATACCTCTTCCCGAAGAAAGAGGCCACCATCGCCAGACAGGCCACGCCACACTGCATCGTGTCCTGCTGATGCACATAGTTCCTGCGTCTGAATCTCATGGTTGTCAATTCAATCCGGTTTTATCAATTCAATTCGGAGGGCTTACTGCAGAATCCCGAACTCTTATTCCAGGATAGCGGAGTTTGTAGAGGCCCCGTTTCCGATCTCGTCGTTACGGTTCAACTTCTTGCCGTAGCTGAACGTATATGTGAGGGTCAGTTCCAGACTTCTCGCGCTACCCTGCGACCAGGTCCAGCCCGCTGAACTGTAGACATCGGAATTAAAGTATTCATAGGCCTTCCCTTTGGAGAACCAGTTGCCGAAAGACGCCTCGGCCTTGAGATTGCCTGCGGAACAGCTGACAATCAGGCCATACCTGCATTTTGTACGCGAGACGGCACCCATATTCCAATCCAGACTCTTCTGAGGAGTGAAATAATAAAGGGTCATACCGACGGGTCCGGCATAATATGAGGCGTTGGCCTGACCGGAGAATACACTCATGTTGGCCGGTCTGATCCCCGACATCAGCTGTCTGGTGAAGCCTCCGGCCACATTCATGATAAGCGAGTTGCCCAGCAGTTTTACAGTAGCCGACACCTTGGCCGATAATACGCGTGCCGTATTGTCGTCGCTGAATCCCCTTACGATTCCGTCGAGTCCCTGCTCCACGCCGTATACATATACCGGCATGTGCCTGAACTCGCTGTATCTGAGATCTGCCGACATACTGAAGATATTGAGGGGAACAAACGAATAGGTCAATCCTGTCGTCGGACCATAGATGATCCCCATGTCCGGATTTCCTTTGATCCACATCAGCTCATCCTGTCTTACGGTGGCATCATTCATCCATGACGACTGCGGACTGGAATTGTTCCAGTTTATATCGAAAGAGAGCCGGTTTCTCGAGTTTATGTAATAGTTGGCCATAAGGGCAAGACGGGGATTCAATTCCTTCGTGTAGGTCTCTCCGTTGAGCCTGGCAAAGAGATGGGACAGTCCCACCCTGGCATGGATATTGAGACCGAAACCGAAATTCTTCATATATTCCATAAAAAGCAGACTCTCGGATGAGATAAGCTTCTGGTTGAGGGAGGATCCCCCGGTATATCTTGTGTCATAGATACTGGTGTAGTTTGCGGCATAGGCCCTGATGGTGTTTCCGTACGGAAGCTGCTTGGAATAGAACAGGGAAACGTTCGGGACGTAGGCTTTCTCCAGGATGTCGTTGCATATCGGAGCCAGATCTCCGAGAGCGTACGAAGACAGCCGTTTGTTGGCTGAATAAGAGAACGCCCAGTTCGCAATCAGGGAATTCTGTCGGGGAAGAAGGAATTGATAGTATCCCGATGCGCTCGCGTTGTCGGATGAATTCGTGTTGTCCTGCATGAATTCGGAAGAGGGCAGTATGGGAAGTGAAAAACGGATTCCGCCCGCGCTTTTGTCCTTGGGCACGTCCGAACGGCTGTAAGATACCGTATGGCGTATCACCGTCCCCTTCTCGTTATTGTATGAAGCCTGCAGGGAAGCCCCCTGTGAATTATTGCGTCGGTTGGTGTAATCAGTGCTTTTGTATCGTTCAAGGAAATCTATCTTTTGGGAGTCATACATGAAATCGCGGAAAGTCTCGCTGAAAAAGCTTTCGGATTTCCTGTTCCATGTGCCGTTTGCGGAGACATTGGCGTCGAGCGTCCATTTTTTAAAATTGAACTTCTCATATATCCTTCCGGTGACGGCGTCCTGACCGAGAGTCTGCCCATTCAATGTGAGTTTTGTGTACCCTCCCCATTCATATCTGCGGAGAAGGAAATTCACGACATGTTCCGCACCGCCGAACCTCGGGTCGGTGGGATGGTCGAGCACCTCCACGGAAAGTACCTCCTCGGGGAGGAGACCGGCCAAATCACCGGAGGATGCGGGAAGATTGTTTATGAAGAAGGTGACATCGGCGTTGCTGATGGTTTTCACGCTTTTGTCGGCTGGATTGACATTGAGTTGAGGAATCTGCATGCGGGAAAGCAACGAGGTGGCGTCCAAAGCCATCTTCTTCATCTTCTTTCCGGGGATATATTCCACCCCGTTGGAGATGACACGCTGAGAACGTCCCTCCACGACTATCTCCCCTAAGTCGATCGCCAGGGAATCCCCCTCCTCGGCAGCGAACAATAAGGACGACTGACAGAGGAGAATCAGGAAAAGCAGAAATTTATTTTTTTTCATGCTGTGAATAATTTATGAAATGAGTTGATTAAAGACTTTTTATACTTATAGCATCGTCGAGGCCTGATTCATTGATATGATTGTTGACCTTTTTATTCGGATGCTTTCTGAAATGACCTTTAGAGAAAGACCATATAATATCAACCATAAATTCAGCCCGTCTCTTAATCTGAGAAGTGGTGGATCTGTATACGAATCCGTCACATTGTCCTTTTGTATATTCATTCTGAGCAGAGTAGTGCCATTCTGCTCCAAATGTCCATTGCTTAAGACGATACATGGCTATAATTGAATATTGAGGACTCATTCTGCTGACAAGGTCTCCGTTATATGACTTTGATGCCGAGTTTGCAGCCAACATGATATTCCAATTCCCCGGAGTGAAGATGACACCTCCTCCGAATCGAAGATAATTGCGGGATATATGATTGGAAGGCGTGTCGTATTTCCATCTGAAGAATTGCAGATAAGGCTGTATCCCCAACCATGGGAGCGGCTTACATAATCCTCCCAGATAGCCCTGTGTCTGCCAAGTATGATTTATAGTATTCAGCTGACGTATAGCCATACTGTTCTCCGTGAATAGCAAGGGCACCGCCGGTTTATGATTGTAGGTTGATTGTACGGATAATACACAATAATGCTTTCCTTCCGGGGAATAATAATAACAACTTATATTGGTAGCTGTATATAAAAATGGTTTTATATCCGGATTTCCACGGAGTATGAATCTACGGTCGATATATGTATCATTACCGAGAGTGGAGGCAATCGGTAGGCCGGTCTGTCCTACAGAACCGTTGAATGACAGTTGAAAATAACGGAATAATCCGGTTCCAAAGAATTGAGTGAAAACATCAACGGATGGTAATGTGGATGTGCTCCCGATCGTGTCGTATTTATCATGTTGGATGTCAACTCCTATGGTCGGAGAAATCATATATGAAGATCCAAACCAGGACATACCGACTCTGGCTTTGCCTTCATCAGTTTCGGATCTGTAGATTTTACCTGTTTCCGATAATCTGCGGATCTGCCCGCGTTGGTATCTCAAGCTTGCCGAGAACTGACCGCCGAGCATTTTCTGGACATAACCCGAATACGCCACCAAAGAGAATACCTTATTGATGTTATGACTACTGATATCGTAGTCCAGAAAATCCCATTGGGACGGCATGTCGTTATATAACGAAGTATAGGTCCCTGATCGTCCATACGATCCCACTATATTTATGTTAAGTGCCTTGCCGGCAGAAAAGTCGTGGCTGTAATAGATATCGAGAGATGCGTTGTCATTCCATTGACGATCGGTTTTACCACCATTACCATAAAACAAATTCGTCCCTTCGCCGACTTCTATATTGTATGGGGCTGTCCGACGTGAATTATTCCACAGGTATTCCGCACGTATGTTAAGCAGGTTGGATCCCTGAGAGCGTTGGTATGAGGCATAGACATTCTGAGACAAATACCTGCGCCGGTTCATCTCACTTGTATTACGAGTAAAAGAATCGTCATCATAAATGTATTCTGTGTCTTCATGTATTTTACCGATTTTATCATAACCGATATAATATCCTGCCTTTATCATGTTGAGGGAATCGGCAAAAGACAAATCCAGATTATTTCTGCCCAAAGGCAATGACACTGCGTTGGCGGTATTCAGATATACGGATGATGTGATATCATGCTGTTTTTTAAGACGTACATTTATCATAGGCCCCTCACCGAATACCCGGTATTTTGCAGGAGCCACATCATAATAATCAACATAACGTATCTGATCGGCACGATATGAGCGGAGTTGGTCAGCCGATGAAGGGATACCATTGATTAGTATCGTCACTTCCTTACGCAGATTGGAAAGAAGGCTTGACTGATTAAGTGAAGTGGTGAATCGGTTGAGGGTTGAGATTGCATCCAATGCGTTTGTACCGAATCTTATATTCTCTTCAGATAGATATAGACTTACATGGTCGCCTGATCGGATTTCCTTCTTGGCCTTTACAACAATTTCCGCAAGATTTGTTACGCTATCCTGCTTTTCTTCCGCGACTGTTGGGATGAGAGTCTGGAAAAGAAGTATAATGGTTAGAAAATATTTCATATCACATATTCTAATATTTGGATTTCAAGTATGTTAACAATCTATGCTCAAATGTTGAGTCAACCACATCTTCTTTACAGTGAGTACATCCGTTAAGATAATCTCTTGGGCAAAGTCCCATACATGCAGGAAGTTGTCTGCATCTCAGACATCGTTCGTTCTCAAATGCCTTAATCTGAAAATCTTTATCGGATGTAATGTTAATAGTGCCGTCTTCATTTAGAAATCCATAGGCGTTGTTTCCATATAAGTCATCACATGCTGTGCATTTTACAATTTTTCCATCCGGTGTAATAGCATTATAATATTTTCTTGATACATAACATGGAATAAATGAAGATGCGGGATTCCAACCTTCTACAATATATCCGCTATTGGAAAAATTCTCTATGTATGGGGTAATATCAAAATTTTTGTCAATGGATTCCTGCCATACTTTATGCATAGAAATAACCACTCTGCATCTATTATCCTTTGAAATGTGATTATTTATCTCCTCTACAAGACATAGTTTTAGATTAGAGTGTGTATAATTGATTCTAAGATTGATTGACAGGTCTTTATAGAAAGAGCATTGT
>CAMWXI010000083.1 GCA_947178175.1 uncultured Porphyromonadaceae bacterium
AAGAAAAGTTACCTCCGTCCCCTGCATTAACATTTTTTGTGGAAAGGAGTCTTATGACCGTGTTTTGTCTTTATCACCACGACGGGGTGCTTGGCATTGGCATTTCTGCTTTATCAATTCTAAATGAAAAATTTCTAAATGAAAAATTTATTGTGCATATTCCAAAATTGTGGGGGATTGCACGTCTACACCATAAAGCCTTGCAAATTTTAGAATGTTGCAGGCCAGTTCATGGCGAAGTTCTTCCGGACAATATCTGAAATAGGCTTCTGCCGCGCGGACATGCGCTGCATCCGGCATGGGATATTCACGTCTTTGCGGGAGTCCGTAAAGATCGGAGGGTAAGTCTTTTCTTTCTTCTGTGTTTAATTCCATAGTATATATAATTTAGTAATCGGTTTCTATTATAAATAACAACCCCGGGGATTAAAGGATAAACATACTCCGGGTAATTAACATTTTTTTGTGGGAATGTGAAATTTTTGTTTACTTTGTCCGAATTTTCAATTTATGTGGAAGTTTGAGAATATATATAAGGAGACAATTTGGGGTGGAGACCGCATAGGACAATATGTCGGCGAGTCTTTATCATCCATGAAGATAGGGGAATGTTGGCAACTTTCTTCTGTTGATGATTCCCTGTCCGTGGTAAGTTCGACCAAAGACCGGGGTCTCACTATCACCGAGCTTATAGAACGCTATGGCACCGAGCTTCTCGGGAAGAAGAATTATCTCCGTTTTGGGACTCGCTTTCCACTGTTGATAAAGATTATAGATGCTTGCGAGAATCTATCGGTTCAGGTGCATCCCGATGATCGGTTGGCCCGTATGAGAGGGGAATTGAATGGAAAAGCCGAAATGTGGTATGTGTTGGGATGTACGGACCATGCCACATTAATCAATGGATTCAAAGAGCAGATTTCACCCGAGAAATATACACAGTTAGTCGCATCCGGAGAGTTGATGAATCATCTCCGTTTCTCAAAAATCAAAAAGGGGGATGCTTACTATCTACCGGCCGGCAGAGTCCATGCCTTGGGTAGCGGAGTAATGGTTGTGGAAATTCAGCAGACATCCGACCTGACATATCGAATCTACGACTATGACAGAAAGGATGCTTCCGGCCAACCACGTGAATTGCATCTTGAACTTGCATATGATGCAATAGACTTTACCGACAAGGGAGGAAAAGCCATAAATTATGTGAGAAGAAACAATTTCCCGGTTTGTCTGGTTTCGGAACCTCACTTCACCATCAATCTCATGCAGCTCGATTCTGAAATCCTTCGAGATTATTCAGAATGGGATACCTTTGTGGCGCTTGTGGCAACAAGTGGAAAGGCTCTTTTGAGAAGTGGGGAAGACGAGCTCTATATTAAGGCTGGGGAGACAGTGTTGATTCCGGCAAAATCAAAAGGACTCGTTATCCATCCTGAAGGTGAGTTTGAGGCACTGGAGGCGTATGTCAAATAGCTACTCTTTCCGCAGGGAAATTAAACTTGGCAGGAAAATAGGAGCTTTGAAAATCACAGAGAAAGAACATAATCGAGGATAGGGTCGTTTCCTGACGCGTATTCCTCTTCCGAACCTCCACGGATTATATCCGGATCAATCCCATTTTCAATAGAATTTCCATTAGCGTCTGTCATCGGACAGGCGGAGAATCTTACGCTCCATCCGTTGGGCAGTTCAGAACTGAACGGCATTCCACCTCCACCTCCCGTGCGTCCGCCAACTATTGTCACTTGCGGAAGATCTTTCATCACCGCCACAAAATTATTCGCTGCGGAGAAACATGACCGGTTGGTTAGGATATACACCGGTCTTTCCCATAATATCGCACCTTCAGGGGAAGGCTTATAGGTGACAGGATAAGGCTCGGAGAAGTCGGATATTCCGGGACCGGTCTTATGTGAGAGGTATCCCCCCACAAATGGTTGGTTTATAAAACGTCCTACGAGGGTGTTGACATTGGTGAGCTGACCTCCCCCATTATCACGTATATCGATTATCAGTGCCTTACATTTGTAAAAATGAGCGAATATATAGTTGAGGGAAGTTTCCGATATCGAATAGGAGAAGGAGGGATAATATATGTAGCCGAAATCATCATTCAGTATCTTATAATACATCCCGGAGGTAGTGTTCCATTCAAAATTAAGATAATTCTCTTCCAAGGTGCGGAGGTTGAAGTTCTGGGGATAATCCGTCCACCATTTTCTGTAGTAACTGGTGTTGAAACGGGAAGAGAGGTTGACATGGCCGTCCTTGAGGGTTGCGAGCATGTCGGCACATATTTTGAAGAGCTCCCTGTCGGTGGTGTTGGGAGACAGAAGCTTCAGGTGTTCCTCGGTTATTCGGTCCCAGTCCACTCCTTTTTCTTCAAGAAAGCAATAACGTGTGGCTATTATATGGGACAAGGCTTTAAGATTACCGGAAGGGGTGTTGCTGAAATCCGGTTCATCATGACATCCTGACAGAGACAACAATCCGATGATGAAGCATAGAGTTATGAATAGTCGGTTAATCTTTATTCTGATATTCTGACTGTAGTTTTTCATTGTTGCGATTTCCGGGACTCTTATAAATCAACATCTCTCTATATATAATTCAATATAGTGAGTAGTTATGTTCTTTTTTTCTATTTTTAAGTCCTATACCATTAGGAATTATACCTATGGTGAACTGATGGGAGAGCGTGCGTAGGGTTAGGTTTTCAGCATATTGATTGTGGAAAGTGAACCGATAACCCAATTCCATTGCAGTTTTGCCGAAGTCAAGGGTGAAAGCAAGATGGTTGGAAATCCGGAAGTCGGAGCCCCACCATCCGGGGTGTAGGAGGTTTGACCGGTTGCCAAGATAGATTTCATAATAAGTTTCTCCATATTGAGGAGAGAAAAATAATCCGAAAAGAGGAAGAGTGCAATTATCTGATATTAGAACCGGAAGTCTGCCGATATTGAAGTGGTAGGAAAGGGAAAGGTCTCCCAGCACTCTCAGGGCGGCAAGAGCACAAACAGGGTTATTGCTGTTGCGTGTGAGATAGAACGCTCCCCCTTCAAGTTCTCCAATTCCTCCGGCAGTGAACTGAAGATTGTTGGAAAATCTCTTTCTCCAGCTTATTCCCCAGGAAGCATTGATGTCTACACCTGTCATTAAGGCAGTGTAGGCAGGGTTGTAAAGATTTCCGAAATTTGCGGAGGTACGGAAATTCATTATGACCCTTTCCGAATTGGAGGGAAGAGCTTTTCCCCATTGACCATAGACTCCAAAATAGGTGCCGTGAAATCTAAGGGGAGAGAGATAGGTGGACAACACTCTGTTTTCTCCAATCTGAAACCCATAGCATCCTGCAACCGGGCGTTGCTCTTCTGCGAGAAGAGCAGGGCATAAGGAAGAAAGTCCGCAGACAAAAAGGGTGAAGAGAAGAAGAAGTCGGTGAATCATGTTCCGTTTATGAGTTAGTCTCGGATGATGGAGAATCAAAATCAAACAATTCACCCTGCACAATGCGTGGAGCGTGAGATTCATGAGTCTCCTCAGACGTTTCTTCCGGAGAGACTTCCGGTTCTTCCGGTTCGGGGAAACGTGTAGGTTCCAGTTCGGTGACTCCTTCCACCTGATATGTGGATAATCGTTTCCCTTTTGCTTTAAAGCTCTTAAGGCTTATAAACTCTTCCGCATCTATCTCAACCGGAGGACGCTGACTGTCCGGTCCGCCGAAATTAATCTGCAGGCGCGGATAAGGTGTGTCGGTTATGAGTATTGCTTTAGAGTGCTCGTCAGTACCCGCAAAGCGTTGAGGTTTTGCCGAGGGGACAAACTGGAAACGCTTGAGATAGGCAAAACCTTGTTGTGAAGCGTCAAAGAGGGCAAGTGTCCAAATTTTCTGAGGATCAAACTTTTCGATTTTCAGGATGTTGTCCTCATAGTGGTTGGAGTCTGAATAGGAGGTGGTGTAGAAGTTACCGTCGGTGGTGATTATCAACACAAGGTCATCTCCCTGGAATGTCCCGAGACTCTCACCGCGTTTGTCATAGTTAAGTCGCAGCACATCTTTGTCAAACCATACTTCGCGTCCTTCCAGAGTGCTTGTGCCTTGTTTTTCCAGGATAATCTTCTGAACCGGATATTTTGTGACAAGGTTTCCCAGGGAATCTTTATTTTTAATCGCGAGTTCAGCTAAATCTACACTAAAAATTCGTTCTCTCGGGTATTTCCCCTCTTTGGATGGGGCGCCGGTGAGGTGGACTTTTACTGTTTCTGCCTCACCGTTGGGATTTGCAGAGAAGTATTCAAGTTTCGATTCCGGAAGGCCCTGAGTCATATCATATTCCTTATCGCGTGTCAGACCCGTAATGAAGAATCGTTTTTTATAGTAGAAGCCATCCTTTCCGTTTTGGTAGATTATATTGTAGGTTGTGCGTTTGTCCCCTTTTTTGAAGAGTCCGATATGCTTAATTTTTTTTCCGATATATAATTTTTCCTGAACTTTGGTAATCTTATACTTACCGTTATTGTATATGATAAGTATATCGTCAATGTCGGAGCAGGTGAATTTGAATTCACCCTCTTTGAGTCCGGTACCCACAAACCCCCCCTTGGGATCGAAGAAAAGACGCTTGTTAGCTTCGGCCACTTTTGTGGCCTGGATGGAGTCGAATTCACGGAGGGTAGTGCGTCGGGGGAATGCGGCTCCATACTTCTCCTTAAGGTGGGTAAACCATTTAATAGCCTGCTCTTTAATATGAGCCATATTGTAGGTCAGTTCCTCAATCC
Organism: uncultured Porphyromonadaceae bacterium; assembly: GCA_947178175.1. GTDB lineage: Bacteria > Bacteroidota > Bacteroidia > Bacteroidales > Muribaculaceae > Lepagella. The sequence continues at coordinate 4,780 of CAMWXI010000083.1, forward strand.
GGGCATCGAGACGCGCAAGTTTTTCATCGGCCTTGTGTGCATTGAATCTCAGTATGCGAGCCATTCTGATTTCCCAAAGGCGCAACAGGTCATCGCGTGTGATTTCTCTGAAGAAATCACTTTTGTAGGGGTCAATGAGCAGGTCAAGTCTGTCGAGAGCAGAATCCATGTCGGGCGCCTGTTCGATTTTTTGGTCCTTATACATTCTTTTCTCGATGAAGAGTCGTTCAAGAGAGGCAAACAGACGCTCTTCGCGTGTTTCGTTAAGGTTTATCTCATATTCCCTGTAAAGGATGTCGCATGTGTGTTCAACATTAAAACGGAGCACATCGCTGACCGAGAGGAAATGCGGCTTGTCATCGCGTATAACGCAGCAGTTGGGAGATATGCTTACTTCACAGTCGGTAAAGGCATACAGAGCGTCTATTGCCTTGTCGGAGGAGGTGCCTGACTGTAGATGAACTAAAATCTGTGCAGTTGCCGCAGTGTTATCCTCCACCTTGCGGATTTTGATTTTTCCCTTCTCCTGGGCTTTCAGGATGGAGGCGATAAGGGTGGAGGTTGTTTTGCCAAATGGTAGCTCAGTGATAGCAAGTGTCTTATTGTCAAATTTTTCAATTTTGGCTCTCACCTTGATGCTTCCGCCGCGCGCACCGTCATTATAGCGGGTGGCATCCAGAAGACCGCCTGTCTGAAAGTCAGGGAGGAGCTGGAAAGGCTCATCCTTAAGACAGGACACAGCCGCATCAAGGATTTCATTGAAATTGTGGGGAAGAATCTTGGAGGAAAGACCGACAGCGATACCCTCTACTCCCTGAGCCAGAAGAAGAGGAAATTTTACGGGGAGGGTGACCGGTTCCTTCTTACGTCCATCGTATGAAGGTGTCCATTCCGTAACTTTGGGAGAGAAAACAGTTTCCAGAGCAAATTCAGAAAGACGGGCTTCAATATATCGCGGGGCGGCGGCAGAGTCGCCGGTAAAGATATTTCCCCAGTTCCCTTGTGTGTCAATAAGCAGTTTCTTCTGTCCGAGTTGCACGAGGGCATCCCCTATGGAGGCATCCCCATGGGGATGATATTGCATGGTGTTACCCACCACATTGGCAACTTTGTTGAATCTCCCGTCGTCAAGTGTCTGCATGGAATGAAGAATACGACGTTGCACAGGTTTCAGACCATCCTCAATGTGTGGGACAGCGCGTTCCAGCACAACGTAAGAGGCATATTCGAGATACCATTGCTGGAACATCCCTGAAAGGACAGTCTTTTTATCGCCCATTCCCGGCACTTTATACGGGAGGTGTTCAGAATCCGGTGAAAGGGGAGTGAAGTCCGAAAACTCTATGTCGTTATAGTCTGTATCTTTATCGAAGTCTTCCATTTGCGTAAATTTAACGGAAAGTTACGAAAAAATCCTGACATATTAAGAGACTATCGGTAAAAATCTGTTGTTGTGGGCCGGATTGGCATATATTTCTGAGATTATCACTAATTTTGCTTCCGTTATGAATGTGGATGTGAGACAAAGAGGGATGGAGCTTAAGGCTCATCTGGCAATATTGTTGGCTAATGTGGCCTGGGGAGTGATGTCTCCCTTTACCAAGGATATACTTCTGTCGGGCGCCATATCGGGATTTGCACTCTCCGGTATCAGGATTTTAGGCGGAGCACTCCTCTTTCTTCTCTTTTCATTTCTTTTCCCGGAATCTATGGAGACGCGTCAGAAGATAGAGAAGAGGGATTGGTTTAAGATTTTCCTTTGTTCCGTTCTGATGATCAGCGCCAATCAGGGGCTGTTCATAATAGGGATAGGATTTACCAGCCCGATAGATTCATCGGTGATGAGTTCACTGACACCTATCCTGACAATGATATTGGCGGCAATCATATTGCGTTTCCCCATAACAAGGCTTAAAGGGCTTGGGGTCGGTATCGGACTTGCCGGGGCTTTGTTGTTGGTCTCCGGTTCCGGAAGAGCCGGACAGGCGGACAATCCGATGCTTGGAAACTCGTTATGTTTCTCAGCACAGCTGTGTGCAGCAATTTATTATGTTGTTTTCAGGGACGTGATTATGAAATACTCTCCATTTACATTGATGAAGTGGATGTTTTTCCTGTCAGCAGTCACTTACGTACCTTTTTGCTTATATGATATTCTACAGATAAATTTTGGGAAACTCCCTTCATATATATGGCTTGAGTTGGCTTATATAATCTGTTTCGCAACCTTCCTGGCATATCTCTGCATTCCGTTTTCTCAGAAATATCTTAAGCCTACGATGGTCAGCATGTATAATTATATGCAACCGGTGTTTGCAGCAGTGATAGCAATCTTGTTGGGCGTCGGAGAATTCGGCATTATCAAATGTATTGCTACCGCAATGATTTTTGCCGGTGTCTATTTCGTGAATCTATCCTCAACAAAGAGAGCTAATGACTCCAGATTAAGGGGATAGATAACAAAAAGCGACCATGACAAAAAGGTGTTTCAAAATCTAAGTTCTGAAACACCTTTTGTATTTGAGGAAAGTGCGCGCGGGGGGACTCGAACCCCCACGTCGCAAGACACTAGATCCTAAGTCTAGCGCGGCTACCAATTACGCCACGCGC
>CAMWXI010000084.1 GCA_947178175.1 uncultured Porphyromonadaceae bacterium
TCCCAGAGCTCGCCGACAAAATTAACGCGCCCCTTGACCATTCCCACCGCTTTGGCAACATATTCCGGAGAGAAATTGTCATATCCTTTCTCTTTAAGGATGGGGAGGAAGAGAGCCGCCAATTTGTCATCGGGGAGCTGTAGCAGATATTCATGGTTGAACCATATACCCTTCTGATAGTCGAATTTGGCTCCGCTCTTTGAGCAATGTTCAAAGGAGAATTTGCGGATGAGGGTATCCATATCCATCAGTTCGCTGTCATCACCGGGATTCCATCCGAGAAGAGCAAGGAAATTGACAACCGCTTCCGGCAGATACCCTTTTTCGCGATATCCGGAAGAGATGTCACCCGATTGCGGGTCATGCCATTCCAGGGGGAACACGGGGAAACCGAGTTTGTCGCCGTCGCGTTTGGAGAGCTTACCGTTTCCTACCGGTTTAAGAAGCAGAGGGAGGTGAACGAACTCAGGCATGGAGTCCGTCCATCCGAACGCTTCGTAAAGGAGCACATGAAGAGGGGCGGAGGGGAGCCATTCCTCACCGCGAATCACGTGAGACACCTCCATTAAATGGTCGTCCACGATATTGGCAAGATGATAGGTGGGGAGGTCATCCGCACTCTTATAAAGCACCTTATCGTCAAGAATAGAGGAGTTTACGGTCACCTTTCCCCGGATAAGGTCGTTGACTGTAACTTCCCGGTCAGGGTCAATTTTAAAGCGCACCACGTATTGATGTCCCTCATCAAGCAGACGATTCACTTCCTCTGCCGGCAGGGAAAGGGAATTGCGCATATTCCCTCTGGTGGAGGCATCGTATTGGAAATTGGGAATTTCCTGACGAGCTTTGTCAAGTTCTTCCGGGGTGTCGAAGGCAATGTAGGCCTTCCCTGCATCAAGAAGGCGTTTCACATATTCACGATAAATATCACGTCTCTCACTCTGTTTGTATGGGCCGAAGGGACCGCCTTCGCGGACACCCTCGTCAATACCGATTCCGAGCCATGCGAGAGACTCATTGATATAATCTTCTGCTCCGGGCACAAAGCGACGGCTGTCGGTGTCTTCTATACGAAGAATCATTTTCCCACCGTGCTGGCGTGCAAAAAGGTAGTTGAAAAGAGCTGTGCGCACTCCTCCTATATGAAGAGGGCCTGTGGGTGATGGTGCGAAACGCACTCTAACGGGTCTGTTCATGATGTAAATTTCTTTCCGTTCCACGTATATTTAAGTCGTGGACGCATAAAGAGTTTCAGAATATTATAGTCATCGGTGCTGACATATTCTCCCACCGTGATTTCAGCTTCAAGAGTGGTTGAATCAGCATCCGCATTAAATATCGTGGTATAGAACGGGAGCATCCCCTGAATCTCCTTCATGGTGGTCAGACTCCCTTTGGGAATATCGAAGAAATCCTTGAGTTGAGGCATTTTTATAAACTTGTCGGAAGGAATCTCCTGCAATTCCGAATTATAGAATCTGATGTCGCTGTCTCCGCCCGGTTCTTTCCCAATATTGTAGATGGTCATGACCAGTTGTCCGGAACGAAAGGGGAGGAGTTTGATTTGCAAGGTGCTGACATCTGTGATTCTAACTTTAAGATAGTCCGGACGCACGGTGATGAGTTCTGAGACACCCTCCATAGCGTTGGGGGCTTTCCATATACTGTCTGCATCAAAATAATGCAGCATTGAGATGCGTGTGGACTTCTTGAGAAGGTTTAATACATTTGCCGGCAGGTCCACGAATACATCGCGGGCCTTGATGGTGTCGCTGACTTCAAACGGCACTTTACCTCCCTTTGCCGTCATGGGAAGAATGGAGCAGATTGCAAGCAGCAGGTATGTCAGGATTCTCTTTTTCATTGATTATTTTTTCATAAAAATGTCATAGTTGCCATGATATTTCGGAGTCTCCTCCTTCTCTTTTCCGCTCTTTTTCCCTTTGGCTTTGGCTTGACTCTTTTTTTCAGCTTTCTTCTGTTCTCTCTTCCGGGCTTTCTTCTCTTTCAAAGAGAGGTCTCCTCCCTCTTTCTCATTTTTTCGGCGGCGTTTTTCGCGACGATCCTTCCCTTCGAGAGCATAATCACGGTCTGTGGCAACTTCCGCACGTATCCTCTGTCCGAAGAAATCGGCATTCCTGAGGGCATCAATCACCCGGCGTCCGTCTCCTTTCCTCACGTCAAAGAGAGTATAGTCCGGGAGAAGGTCAATGCGTCCTATTTCCGGTTTGGGCCCTACGACCCCGGAGTTGATAAGTTCCATAAGATTTCCGGGGAAGAATCCCTGACCTTTACCGATATTGACCATAAGGCGTTCCCATCCGTCGGGAGCTGTGCGGCGATCTTTATCCTGTTTACCGGATTTTTCATGTTTCTCTTTCTCGCGACCTTTTCGACTGTCGTTAAGATCGATGTCAGGCATGTCGCGATAATATTCAAGCAGACGGTTAAATTCCAGAGAGAGCACACGTTTCAGAAGGTCTTCTTCGGAGAGCCATTCCAATTTTTTGCGCACTCCGGGTAGATATTTGTCAATCTGAGACTCGTCCACCCTCACGCGCTCCAGTCTGTCGGCAAGATTATACAGTTGTTTCTCAATGATATGTTCAGGGCTTGGAACTTTCTTATATTCAAATTCCTTACCTATGATTTTTTCAATCTGGCGGAGTCTGCTCTTTTCGCGGGAATGGATAATGGCCACGGAAACTCCGGTCTTATTGGCACGTCCTGTTCTTCCGGAACGGTGGGTATAGACCGCTGCATCATCCGGCAGCCCATAGTTTATGACATGTGTGAGGTCATCAACGTCAAGTCCGCGGGCTGCCACATCGGTTGCTACAAGCAGTTGGGTCACATGGTCGCGGAATTTCTTCATTGCGAGGTCGCGCTGAGCCTGGGAAAGATCACCGTGCAGACAATCGGCGTTATATCCGTCTGCTATCAGTTTGTCGGCAATCTCCTGTGTCTCTTTACGGGTTCGACAGAAGATTATAGCATATATATCGGGATTGTTGTCAGCAATACGTTTGAGGGCCAGATAGCGGTCATGTGCCTTCACCATATAATAGATATGCTTCACATTTGCAGCCCCCTCATTCTTATTGCCGGCTACAAATTCCACAGGATTCTTCATGAATCTCTTCGATATCTTGGCAATTTCCGGGGGCATTGTTGCGGAAAACATTAGCATCTTCCTTTCTTCCGGCACATGAGACAGAATTTCATTAATATCATCAAGGAATCCCATATTCAGCATTTCGTCTGCTTCATCCAGGATGACAGTGTGCACATCTTCAAGTTTTACTTCTCCACGCTTGATAAGGTCAAGGAGGCGTCCCGGAGTGGCCACTATGACCTGGACACCCTTTCTGAGAGAACGAATCTGACTCTCGATGCTTGACCCGCCATAGACGGGGAGAATCCGCAGGTTGTCGATATATTTGGCGAAGTCAGCAAGGTCGCCGGCTATCTGAAGACATAATTCACGTGTAGGAGCAATCATACGAGCCTGGGTCTCTTCCCGATTCACATCAATCCGCTGAAGAACGGGGAGACCGAAGGCAGCGGTCTTGCCGGTGCCGGTCTGGGCTAATCCGACTACGTCTCCATCATCGGAGAGAAGATGTGGGATAACCATTTCCTGAATAGGCATGGGAGTTTCAAATCCAAGTTCATGTATCGCTTTTAATAACGGAGCATCTACTCCTAAATCTTCAAATGTCTTCATAGCTTTCTCTTGGGAGATATAATAACGGTTATTTGTAATATCAAGCCGCTGCGTATTTCTAAAAAATTATCGAAATCCTTTTATGTATTATTTAAATTAAGCAACGCTCTTAAATAAAAACACCTGAAGTGTTAAAATTCCTACAAAGGTAGCAAAAACTTTCAATAATAAGGTTGTCGGGTATTTAATATGGTGACAAATATTATACAAAAGAAACCCTCCGGAGTTTGGCTCCGGAGGGTTGATGACGGACGAAATGTCCGGGGATTTTACTTAAGTACTACTTTCTTGCCGTTGATGATATAGAATCCGGGAGCAAGAGACTTGAGAGCGTCAGCGTCAGCATTGTTGAGAACGCGGATGCCGCTGAGTGTGTAAACAGTGTAGAGAGTATCATTTTCAACTCCGTCCACACCTACATTTGTAGAGTATGCAAAGTCGTAGTTGGTAGCTACATTGTTTATGCTCTTATTGTTGCTGTCCTTGATATAGTAGAGAGAAGCGGGAACTGCGAAACGATAGTCACCATCTGCAAGGTTTTTGAGAGTTTCTGTATAAGAAGCCTGGGCAGTGAAGGTGATTGTGTTGGTAGTCTTGTCAAGTTTGTAGTTATACTTGGCTACGTTTGTAGCAGCTCCATTCACAACCTTCTGCAGCCATACTGATTTTGCAAGGTTTGTACCTGCGATCGGAGTTTCCTCGTCAAATCCTACAGTAAATGTAGTCAGGTCAGTAGCAGATGTAACCACTCCATCTTCAACGAAGTCAAGAACGAGTCCGGGAGCAGTGACACCCTTAACGGTATAAGCATCGATGTCAATAGCGTAGTTCTGAACGGTCTGTCCATCTATAGTGAGCTGGTAAGCACCGGCAGGCACTTTGAGCACGAGTTTAACGTATTCGTTGTTGGGTAATTCAGTGATGGGAGATACAGGGGTAAATGTAACTTCGTCGCCTTCACCGGTAATGTTCAGATAATACTTGGGTGTTGTTGATGTTGAACCATAATAGAGAGCTGCCTGGGCACCTTCCTTAACGGCAACGGAAGTACAGTTGTTATATTTAATTTTTACAGTGGGATAAGGATTGTAGGCACCTGCAGGAATTACGAGTGTGTAAGTCTGGTCGGGAGCGTTGGGATCCTTACCGTCAACGAGTGTGAAAGAAGTAGAAGGAATCGCTTCGATAGGAGTGTTTTCTACTGATGACTCATTGGGGCGAACGCGGAAGTAGTTTTCCGGGAATTCGAGGGTGTATTCACCATTGAAATCAACGGGTGAGTTTCCTTCCTTGGTGAGGTCGAAAACGATAGTGCCGCGCTGCATTGAAACGGCGGGAGTGTTGAGCGGGAACTTAGCAATTACTTCACGCTTCTTGTCGTTGGACACGAGAGTTGCAGCGGCATTAATACCTTCAATAGTGCCGACTACAGTTGCCTCTTGAGAAGAAGCATCTACAGATGTAACTTCATAATAGTCATTGAGCTCTACAGCTGAATAGTAGGTAGTAAGTTTGATAGCTGTAAGCTTGCCATCCTTCACGATACCGTTAATGTTTTCTGCCAGAGAAACAGTAGAACCTGAAGCGGGCTGATATTCACCCATGCCGATAGAATAGTTCAGGGTAGCGCCATTGAGGAGTTCATCGCCGTTCATGAAGAATCCGTTGGGGATAACTACAGAGTATTTACCTTCATTGAAACGTTCGCCATCGCCAAACTTAAGAGTAAGCCAGCCCTTTGCTGCGCTTCCGAAAGCACCACCGGGAGAAAGTTCTGCGAATGTAGAGTTATTGTAGTTGTTGGTTGCGGGGATTGATGCAACTTCTGCACCATTATACTTAAGAACGATGGGAGAGTTACAACCCTTGTTGATTGTAAGTGCTTCTGAGAGATACATCATCACTTCGTTCATACCATAGTCAGAAGTGGCGACATCAAGGGGAGCGTAGATTTCGGGCATACCGCTCATGTAGTAATCCATGAACTTGGCACCAAGTACGAGCTCGCTGTTGACTGTGAAAGTGATGCTCATCGCAGGGCTCTTTTCAGTGCCGTTGATGAGGAAGGCTCCTTCACTGAATGTGAATGTGTAGTTGCCATCAGTCATATCGTAGCTTACACCACGGGGGATAGCAACCTTGATTTCATTACCGCTTACGCTTGCTGTGAAGTTATAGGAAATTGCTTCTGCCTCACCTTCTTTCTTCACTTCGAAAGATGCATTATCTGCCATTGATACAGAAGTAGCGTTGGGATAAGTGATAGTGAGATTTTCAAATTCCTTTACAACACCGTTGTTGCCCGGTTCGGAAGTCCATGCAAGAGGATTTACCTGACCTTTTATCTTAAGAGTATAAGTGATGGCGGGAGAAGGAACAGTCACACCGTTTGTCATAGTGAGGTTGAAAGTGCCTTCTTCAATTGTGAATGTATAAGTGCCGGCTTCTGTAAGTTCTTCACCTGCCTTATATTGGAAAGTCATGGGGTTTCTGTCGCTTCTTAACTGAGGAGCGGCAATTTCCACACCGTCCTTATAAGCTTTGACAGATGTCAATGTAGCGTTATCGCTGTTTGAACTTGAAACGCCGTCGAAAGTGATTGCGAAAGAGTCAATGGTTTCTACTGTGCTGTTGTTGGCAGGAACAATTGAATAAGCGATATTCATGTCCTTAACAGTAAGAGTATAAACGATTTCAGGGCTTGCTACAATTTCGCCGTTTGAATTCTTCATCTGGAAGAAACCTTCTTTGAATCGGAATTCGTACTTACCCGGAGTTGTCTGAGGTGTGGTGTAATTGAAGGTAAAAGGATATGACCAGTTGCATCGCGGAGTTGCTATTTTTTCTCCATTGCAGGTAGCGGTGAACCATGAATCCTCTGTTTCATCGCCAAAGTCAACATCTGTGGCATTGGTGAAAGTGAGGGTGAACATTCCGATTGACTCAACTGTAGAGTTGTCGGCCGGAGTGAACACATTGTTGATAAATTCGTATCCCGTCACACCTTCTTCATAGTAGAAAGAGATGCCGCGGTCATTCTGGTCCATATATTGGAAATTGTTCAGGAAGATACCAAGCTCGTTCTTGTCACTCTGAACAGTTGATCTGACAACAACGTCACCTTCAGTGAAACCGGATTTGCCTGAGTCATCTTTTTTTGCTTCAGCTTCTGCAGCTGTGAGGACCTTAATGGAGTTGGGAGAGGGAGTCTGGGACATGCCAAGTGTGCGTCGGCTTGTGGACACCGGAAGGAGATAACCGCTATTTCCGGGATTTACCTGATGAAGAGCGTATGTGCCTGAGCCCATACCTTCAACCTGAATTGTAGCGACTCCGTCAGGTAATGCTGCAATCTTATTATTTTCGATTGTTACACTGATAGGAGCGCGATGGGTGGGAATGTCAGCTGTCACAGACGGCGTGGCCGACATGACACTGTTTTGAGATTCACACACCAGGATGTAGTTAACACCCGCTTTGAGTTGGCTCGCTTCTGTGAGCTTTACCCATGCTGCATCAGCACTGAAGGTGCTGATACTTGCTAAGGCAGCCAATGTAAGTAAGCTTTTTTTCATGTGAGAAATAGTTAAGAATTATGAAAAACGCGTACAATTTGCTGGAATTGTTTATAAATACCCGTAGACTTTTACGAGTGAAAC
>CAMWXI010000085.1 GCA_947178175.1 uncultured Porphyromonadaceae bacterium
ATTTATAGGATGTATCGCGGCATATTTTTTATCATATAATGTAATTGTTAGAAAGGTCGGATTCTTCGGAGGTATGACCTTCTGCCTGTTGAGTTTAATATTTGTAGTTTTATCATTATACTCTGCCTCCTCTTATGAAGATAAAGAATATTGTGTGGTTATAGAAAAAAAATGCCCGATCTATAAGTCAATAGAAATTGAAGATGATAATATATTGATAGAGGTAGTGGGAGGAACAGAATTGAAGTTGGAAAAAGAAGAGGATGAGTCTCCACAAGGTCTTGTTAAAGTAAGATTGAACAAGAGTGTACAGGGTTGGGTAAAGAAAGGAGAAGTAGAAGTCTTATAACATATTATAGAGAAAGACTATTCTGTAAAGCAGTAATATGTTATATAACACATAAAAAAATTGGAATGATTTGGTGGCAGAATAAAAAGAAAATTGTAAATTAGCAAAAAATAGCTCGAACCTCTTCTCACCGGAGCTATTCATAGAATAAATAATCAACCGAATTCCGGGGGGAAGAAAATCAGGAAAAGAGTAATTCCCCGGAGGGATAAGGAATAAACAACACTACAAACTCATCACAATTATGAGCAAGACAATTTCATTTAACGAACTTCGCAGACTCAAAGATAGTCTGCCTGATGGTGCGACTCACCGTATTGCAGACGAATTAAATCTTACAGTTCAGACAGTACGTAATTATTTCGGAGGAGTAAATTATCAATATGGAAACAATATGGGATTGCATATTGAGCCGGGTCCTGACGGAGGTATTGTAGTGCTTAATGACACCACTATCTACGATATGGCGTTGAAGATTCTTGAAGAAGCTAATAATGAAAAATGATTTCAAGCGGATATATCACTCTTGCAATACATACAAATGAACATGCCCTCGCCCTTAAATCAATTTTAGAGGAGCATGGAATCATTGTTAAATTTGATAATATTTTAAATACGGGTTTGAAGAATAAATCCGTAGTAAGGGTGAAAATCCGAGAAACTGATTTAGATTTAGCTTTAAAGATTGTTGAAAGCGGCGATGGAAATGCATTGTTGCTTGAAAGAAAACTGACGGGAGTGAGCGAGAAATTGCTCATCCCCGTCGATTTTTCTGAAATGAGCCGTTTGTCAATAATAGTTGGATTTGATTTGGCACGCCGACTTAAACTTTCGCCTGTTATCCTTAACGCATTCTCAGCTCCTTCTTTTATTGACAAGTTCCCATTCTCTGATTCATCAACCATCTCGTCAGAGGTTGATGAGGCTATGGAAGCTAAAGATTTTCGACTTGACGCCGAAGTGGCGATGAGAAAACTAAAAGGAGATATTAAGAATGCACAGAGTATTGGCAGGCTTCCGGATTTGCCATTTTCTACTATCGTAGATGAAGGGGTAGCAGAAGAAGTAATTTTAGCCACTGCAAGACGTTTAAGACCTCGTCTTATCGTGATGGCAACCAGAGGCAGACATAAACGTCAGAGAGACATGATTGGTAGTGTCACTGCTGAGGTGTTGGATTCTTGCCGAATTCCAATTGTAACAATTCCCGAAAATTTTGTTTTTTCAGGTATTGAAGAGGTTTGTAGAATTGCCCTCTTTTGCAACATGGATCAGAATGACCTTCTTGTGGTCGATTCTTTGATGCGGATGTTTAGTTATCCTGTTGTGAAATTTTTTGTTATTCCCGTTATTGAGGGAAAGACAGAGAAAATTGAAAAATTGACAGAGACTTTCTGCAAAAATTTGAATGATAATTATAAGACTGCATCCTTTATACCAGCGGTATATAATTCAAAATCGTTAAGGTTTGATTTTGAGACTCTTATTAATAGAGAGAGTCTTCAGATGATTGTGGTTCCTAACAAAAAGAAAAATATTTTAAGTCGTCTGTTTAGTCCGGGAATCGCGCATAGAATGTTGTTCGAGAAGGATATGCCTATTTTTGCGTTCCCGGTTTAAGAATACGGAAAAATTAATTTATTGCTTTTCAGTTTATTCCTTGTTATCAGGAGAGATATCCGAATTTGATATTGTTTCTTTATAATGAAAAGTATTATATATCCAAGAGATTTTGAATCAAAACTTGGTTTTGACCAAATACGTCTTGACCTTAAAGGTTTGTGTGCTTCTTCCATAGGTAGAAACTTGGTGGAAGAGATGAAATTTTCTGACTCTTTCGAAGATATTTGTGTTCAATTGGAAAGAGTTAATGAAATGAAGTCTATTATTGAATCCGGTGTTGATTTTCCCAAGCCTGTCTTTCATGACTTGCATTCTTCTTTATCAAGAATAAAGGTTGAAGGAGGATACATGACAGCTGAGGAACTATATAAGTTATTGCGGATGTTGGAGGCAATGAAAGAAGTCAGGGAATTTTATTGCATGTCAGTTGCCTCCGATAACGATTTAGAAGAAAAAACATATAAGTATCCGGTTCTTGCGGAATTATTAAAAGAATTAGAGGGCTTTCCGTTAATCAGCAGGGATATTAGTATGTGTATCAATAAGTTTGGGGAAGTTGTTGATAACGCATCCGAGGAATTATATGAAATTAGGAAATCTCTGGTTTCAGCAGGGAATTCTGTTGCCAGAGCCATGCGTCGTGCTATTGACAATGCTATCGCCAATAATATTGTGAGCAAAGATGTTGCTCCTGCTATGCGGGATGGCAGAATGGTTATCCCCGTAGAGGCGGGTCTGAAAAGAAGTATATCAGGTATAATTCATGACGAATCAAGTACTGGGAAGACTGTATATATAGAACCTTCAGAGGTCGTGGAGGCATCCAATAGAGTTAAAGAATTGAAAATGGAAGAACATCGGGCTATTGTCGCGATTCTCGTCAGGTTGGCAGATATGATACGCCCCTCGATTGATTCCATTCTTGATTCTCTTTCTTTGTTGGGACTGTTGGATTTTATAATGGCAAAAGGGAAATACGCTGTCCTTACAGGGGCTAATATGCCGGTTGTTGAACGGAATGCTGAAATAGATTGGTATAGTGCTTTTCATCCTGTCTTGTTTCTTACCCTCAAAAAGCATGGGAGGGCAGTAGTCCCTTTAAATCTATCTCTGAATCAAAGGAATCGTTTCTTAATTGTTTCAGGTCCTAATGCGGGGGGGAAGTCAGTAGTACTTAAAACAGTGGGGATTGTACAGTATATGACTCAGTGTGGACTGTTGCCTACATTGAATTATAATTCCCACGTTGGAATTTTTAACTCTATATTTATTGATATAGGTGATGAACAGTCATTAGAGAATGATTTATCCACATATTCTTCACATCTGAAGAATATGAAGTTCTTTATGTCACATGCACAAAGAGGTACCTTGATTCTTGCAGATGAAATGGGGTCAGGTACAGAACCTCAAATTGGAGGTGCCCTTGCTCAATCTATATTGGATTTATTGAGTCAAACCGGATGTCTTGGAATTGTTACTACACATTATCAAAATCTCAAGACTTTTGCTGATGAGAAAGAGGGGTTTGTAAATGGGGCCATGCAATATGACAGAGGAAGACTTCAACCAACATTTAATTTATTAATCGGACATCCCGGCAGTTCTTTTGCGCTGGAAATAGCCAAAAATATAGGGTTACCTGCACAGGTGATTGATAGAGCAAAAGAAATAGTAGGAAGTGATTATGTAAATACGGATAAATATCTACTTGATATAGATAGAGACCGTCGGTATTGGAGTAATAAGCGTCAGCAAATAAAGGAGAAGGAAAGTAAACTAAACGATCTTCTGGTTCGATATGAAGACACTGCCAAACTATTGAAGTTGCAGCGCGCACAAATTCTTAATGATGCTAAAAAGGAGGCAAAAGAGATTCTTGCCTCTACTAATGCAAAAATTGAATCTACGATAAAAGAGATTAGGGATGTTCAGGCAGAGAAGGAACGCACAAAAAATATTCGAAAAGAATTAGAGGATTATAAACGAAATCTCGAAAATAAAGAGCTTGACGGAAATCATGTTTCTCTTAAACCACTCAAGCATAAGAGTAGAAGGACTAAAACGGAGCCGAAAGAGGATGTGACTGCTGTCGGAAAACAAAAGACTCTTTGCGTTGGAGACTATGTAAGAATGAGTGATGGGGGAGTGGCAGGAAGAATTCTGTCAATCCAGGGAAAGAATGTGGAGGTTGCATTCGGAAGTCTTAGAACTTTTGTAAATATTAATAAACTTCAGGCTGCTGCAAAACCGAAGGAAACATCTAAGTCTCCGGTGCTGACTTCTTCAGGGAGTTCATCCTACGATAGTCGTAAGCGTCAATTGAATTTTAAAACAGAAATTGATGTCAGAGGTTTGAGAGCTGATGAGGCTATACAGGCGGTGTCTTATTTTATTGATGATGCAATTCAGTTTGAGATTCCTCGAGTGAGAATCCTTCATGGCACAGGTCATGGCATATTGAGGACGCTCATTAGAGAACAATTGAATGTCAACAATGCTGTTAAGAGTTATGGAGATGAGGACGTCCGTTATGGTGGTGCCGGAATTACTGTTGTTAACTTGTCTTGAATGGAGAGATAGCCGGTGGAAAAAACAGCGTATTCGAATCTCTTTTACTATTGCACAAATCATTAAAAGAGTATAACTTTGCACCGCAAAAATTCAAGACAATTTTATGTTTTGAATTTTGGGCTCGAGCTTACGTTTAATTTCAGATACCTGTAGTCTTTCGATATAATGAAATCGCCCTACATTGGACTTTGGTTATTGCTCTCTATCTCTTTGGCAATTATTTTAATCTTTTCATTTTGTGATGACATTAAAATAGGAGAATGGGAAGTAAAAAAAGCACCATTTTCGGAAACCCTCTTTAAATCAAGAATCGAAGATAATACTAATTCGTATTTAAACTCGGATTCTTTAAGGCAAAAGAAAAATAAGGAGGTTGTCACAGATTCTACTCCACAGTCTATTCTGCTTTTCGGAGATTCTATGACCATGAATCTTGCTTTACGTCTGGCGCAATATGCAGAACATAACGGACATAAGTTTCATGCAGTCAATTGGGACTCCAGCAATACTATATCTTGGGCAAAATGTGATACCTTAGACAATTATATTTCAAGATTTAAACCGACATACATTTTCGTCTCTTTAGGTGCAAATGAATTATATCTTGCAAATCCCGATGGTCATAGAAAATATGTAGAGTCAATTATTGAAAAAATTGGAGATATCCCGTTTGTTTGGATTGGCCCGCCAAATTGGAAGGAGGATAATGGACTTAACGACATGATTGAGGATGTTTGCACAAGTGGAAATTTCTTCCGCTCTGCCGGCATGGAATTTGAACGCAAAAAGGACAAGGTTCATCCAACGAGAAAGGCTTCTGCTCTTTGGATAGATAGTATCGCGAGATGGATGCCAAAATCTTCTCACCCCATTATTCTTTCTTTGCCTCCCGATTCCATAAAAGTCCCGAATAATTCGATAACATTCCTTAAGGCTTACAAAAAATGATATTGCAAGATAGTTTGATAGATTATATCCAAAATGGAGGAGCCAACCTTCTGGAAATGTTGAAATTTGATGAAAAGGCCCCGATGCTTTTCTCAAGTGGCTTGTTTTGGTTTATTTTCATTATCTTTCTCCCAATATATATTTTGCTGAAGAAGTCCAAGGCGAAAATGGTATTTTTCGTCGTACTCTTCTCTCTATATTTCTATTATAAGTCAAGCGGCCTTTTCTTCCTGATGTTATTAGGTACATCTCTTATTGACTGGCTAATCTCAAAATGTATCTATAATCTAAAAACTAAGGGAGCTAAAATTGCACTTATGTGGGTTTCTATTGCAATTTCGCTTTCAATTCTTGGATATTTTAAATATGCCAATTTCTTCCTATGGAATTGGAATCAAATGGTGCAGGGTAATTTCCAACCTTTGGAGATTATTCTTCCTGTTGGCATATCGTTCTATACTTTCCAATCGATAAGCTATGTGGTAGATGTATACAAAGGAAGGATTCTGCCTACCAGATATTGGATAGATTATCTGTTTTTTCTGTCATTTTTCCCTGCATTAGTAGCCGGTCCCATTGTCCGTGCTGATTATTTCATTCCTCAGATTGAAAAAAATCAGGTTGCTTCTAAAGAAGAAATTTATGGAGGCCTTTGGTTGATTATAATCGGTATTTTTAAAAAAGCCGTAATTGCTGATTATATTGCTCAATACAATGACCTTATTTTTAATAATCCTGATATGTATACCGGCATTCAGACCCTAATGGGGGTTTTAGGATATACAATGCAAATCTTTTGTGATTTCTCAGGATATTCTGATATGGCCATTGGATTAGCACTCATAATGGGATTCAAGTTAGGTATTAACTTCAACTATCCCTATACCAGCAAAAATCTTACTGAATTCTGGCGAAGATGGCATATATCCCTTTCTTCCTGGTTGAGAGATTATGTATATATACCGTTAGGTGGAAATAGAAAGGGTACTTTCAGAACGTATCTGAATAATTTTCTTACTATGCTCATCGGTGGTTTGTGGCATGGAGCTGCATGGAAATTTGTATTTTGGGGTGCTATGCATGGTGTCGGACTTGCAGTTCACAAAGCTTGCAAACCGGTCCTTGATAAGATACCCGATAATTTTTTGACTAAATTTGTATTTTGGCTGATAACATTTATTTATGTTTCACTTCTTTGGGTATTCTTCCGCGCCGCTTCATTCGAGGATTCCATTGTAATTATAAGAAATATTTTTGTTGATTTCGATTTCCGCCAGTTCCCAGAATTCTTCCAGGTGAGAATGATATGGTGTATTATGATGGGTATCCTTTTAGTTTTTCATTTTATTCCGGAGAAATTTGCACTTAAAGCAGAAGTAGCATTTATAAAATCACCATGGATAATTAAGATTTTAATTTTCCTGTTAGCTGTAGAAGCAGTAATAGAATTTATGTCTGCAGAAGTTGCTCCGTTCATATATTTCCAATTCTAACAGGTTTCTTTCATATCAAGCATACTTATTATTTACAGATCTCTCCATGTCTACGTGTGCATACTATCTTCCGATAAACTCATCCTCATAAAACTAGACACATTCCATCTTCATCCCTATCAGATGCAAGGAAGCCAATTAAAGCCGTCGCACCGCGACGGTTTTTTTCATAAACAGGGTCCGTGAGCTGAGGCACTGTCAAATCCCACAAGACATA
>CAMWXI010000086.1 GCA_947178175.1 uncultured Porphyromonadaceae bacterium
CCTCTGACCACCGTAACCCGTGACATGATGGCAATGTCGGAACAGACAGGCAATGTTTATGAGACTGTATGTATCATTGGTAAGAGAGCTAACCAAATCTCTCAGGACCTTAAACAGGAATTAGAAAAGAAACTTCAGGAATTCTCTTCTACAGACAATCTTGAAGAGGTTTCTGAAAACCGCGAACAGATTGAAATATCTCGCTTCTATGAGAAGCTACCGAAACCTACTCTTATCGCGACTCAGGAATATCTTGAACATAAGTTATATTTCTCAAATCCTGCCAAGAAAAAAGAGAATATTTCGGAATAATTTTCAGATACTGAATAAATGTGAGGCTATGTCAAGATAAAAATTAAGACATGGCCTCACACCTGTTTAAATATTTTCGATTAGTGCCGACAATTCATTTGTTTAATCCGGATCATGATTATGCCCTTGCGGTCAACGGTAATTGGTATACTCCTCCCTCGTCCATATCCCGTCTTTCAATAGAGCGTGCTTTCACACCGGTGGAATGGGCTTCTCCAGGTGATGTAATTCTCATCCCTGATTATCTCGTTGCCAATCAGAAATTATCCATTTCCCCTGACAAGATTCAATCTGAAATGATTGCGGCCAAGAATCTATCGCTACTTCATTTCAATGAGGTAGCAGACTTCTTGTCTAAACATTCGGATTTCATAATATCCCCTTGGGGATGGAATAAATCTATCGTTTATCGGCTGAAGAAAGTCGGTGTGTCGGAATCTTTACTTCCCACGGCAGAACAACTTGAAAATATCCGCCTTCTCTCCCACCGACGAACTACAATCTCTTTTAATCAATTGATTAAAGAAGAAGTTCCAATGGAGTTCACAAATGTTGAAAATGCAATGGATTTTTATTTTAAAAATCCTGACTGCTTTTTTAAAGCGCCTTGGAGCAGCAGTGGAAGAGGGATAATTGCTTGTCATGATCTGACTGAGAGACATGTTCGTCCCTGGCTAAGAGGTACTATTAAACGACAAGGGTCTGTTTTGGGAGAAAAAAATTTTCACAAAACAATTGATTTCGCCACTGAATGGAAATGTAGTAACGGTCAACCGATATATCTTGGCGTGTCTTGCTTTACTACTTCAAACAGAGGAAAATATCATGGTAATTTCCACAACTCACAGGAAGAACTGCTTAGTAAAATAAAAACGGTTGCCCCTGATTTTGGCAAAGAGACTATATCTCGTCAAAAAAAGGCAATTCAGCAACTGATTTCTCCATATTATTCCGGTCCTTTAGGTATTGACATGATGGCTGACCCGAATGGCAAAATCAGAAGTTGCGTGGAAATTAATCTCCGTATGACAATGGGACACGTTGCTATAGTTAGATCTCAAAATATCAATATGGTATGAAAATTGCAATTATAGGAAGAGGTAATGTTGCTTTTCATTTGGAAAAAGCAATTTCCATGGCAGATTCTAATCATGAAATAGTATTAGTAAACCCCCATTCTCCGGAAAATTCTCCGAACGATTGTGACGTATACATATTAGCAGTATCAGATGGAGCGATTAAAGAAGTGGCTGATTCTCTGCCTGAATCTTCCGGAATTTTAGTTCATACTTCAGGATCTCAACCTATAGAAATCCTGAAATCATCAGCATTCAAAAATTATGGAGTTTTCTATCCATTGCAGACTTTTTCAAAGGATGTTGCTCTTGATTATTCCAAGATTGTATTCTTTATCGAAGGGAAGAACGAACAGACAATAAAGATTCTATACAAGTTAGCACAATCTATCAGTAACAATGTTAATGTGGCCGATTCCGATTTACGCAAGCGATTACATATTGCCTCGGTCATATCCTGCAATTTTGTAAATCATATGTGGGCAATATCTGACATACTTTTGAAAGAAAATAGTCTGTCAATAGATGTTCTAACCCCTCTTATCGAGGAAACTTTAAGAAAAATTAAAAGCGTCTCTCCCAAAGACGCACAAACAGGCCCTGCAAAACGCGGAGATACGGAAATTATTGAAACTCATGTTAATACCCTTCAAGTATCTCATCCTGATATCTCAAATCTCTATCGAATTATCTCAAACAGTATCCTCAGTTTCTATGACATCAAAAACAAATAACTATGAGTGGGATTAATTATGACTTAAAGAAAATCAAAGGAATTGTCTTTGATGTTGACGGAGTGCTTTCTCCTTCTACTGTCCCTATGTCTGAAGATGGTCAGCCTATGCGCATGGTTAACATCAAGGATGGTTATGCTCTGCAACTCGCTGCAAGATATAATTTTCCTATTGCCATTATCACCGGTGGGAAAACCACATCAATAACTGAACGTTACAAAGCATTGGGAATTAAAGACATATACATTGGCGCTTCAGTCAAACTACCGATTCTCAAGGAATGGATGGTGATGCATAATCTCGCTACTGACGAAGTAGCCTACATGGGAGATGACATACCGGATTTACAATGTCTTAAACATGTCGGTCTCCCATGTTGCCCACAAGATGCTGCGTGTGAAGTAAAGGATTCATCAATCTATATCTCTCCTTACACGGGAGGTTATGGTTGCGCCCGTGATATCCTTCGTCAAATATTAATTATTCACGGTATGTGGATGGCTGATAATAAAGCTTTTGGTTGGTAAAATGTTAATAGCATGTTGAAAAATCTTAAAGATTATAATATACTTCTTGCAAGCAAGTCGCCTCGTCGTCAAGAACTTATGAGTGAGCTCCATATTCCTTTTAAAGTAATTACACTCGGAGGAATAGACGAATCCTACCCATCAAGTCTTCCGGCAATGGAAGTAGCTCCTTATTTATCTAAAATTAAGGCTAACGCTTACCTTTCCCGTCTGTCAGAAAATGATCTTATCATCACCGCTGACACCGTAGTGATACTTAACAATAAGATCTATGGAAAGCCGGATGGCAGAGAATCAGCAATTTCGATGTTGGAGGAATTGTCCGGCAAAGCTCATCACGTAGTAACAGGAGTATCAATTTCAACACATAACAAACAAATTACATTCAGTTCTGTCACAGAAGTAGTATTTGCAGAATTATCAAAAAAGGATATTGAATACTATGTTGACACCTTCCTTCCTTTTGACAAAGCCGGGGCATATGGGATACAAGAGTGGATAGGTTGCATAGCAGTTGAACGCATAAATGGGTCGTTCTACAATGTCATGGGACTTCCCGTCCATAAACTCTATAAAGAACTCCAAAATTTTTAAAAAGACTTTATATTCCAAGCTCTGGTTCCAATTTGCAATCCCATTTGTGTTTACTTATTTGCGGCAACCGGCTGGAATAACATACAAATATCAAGAATATATCGTATTTATTTAAAAAATTTGGTTATCTTTGTAATATCAAACCTACAGGATTATAATTATGAGTAAACCTTATGTTATGGGTGTCGATATTGGTGGCACCAACACAGTTTTCGGAATAGTTGATGCTCGAGGTCAAGTTCTTGCGAGTGATTCAATCAAGACACTTAAACATGCCAACTTTGATGACTACATCGAAGAACTGCATGCAGGAATGCAACGCCTTATAAAGGCTAATGATGCAGAAGGAAAGATTCAAGGTATTGGTATTGGTGCACCGAATGCAAACTATTATACCGGAGAAATTCAGAATCCGCCCAATCTTCCATGGGGTCCAATCATACCTTTAGCCGAAAAGCTAAGCAAAATTTTTGGAGGTCTTCCTGTAGCAGTTACCAACGACGCTAATGCTGCTGCTCTTGGAGAAATGACCTATGGAGCTGCACGAGGTATGAAAGATTTTATAATGATTACACTTGGGACAGGCGTAGGTTCCGGTATCGTTGTTAACGGTCAGCTCGTCTATGGTCATGACGGATTTGCCGGTGAACTTGGACACCTTGTAGTTAAGCGAAATAATGGACGTGTCTGCGGTTGTGGAAGAACAGGTTGTCTTGAAGCATATTGTTCAGCCACAGGTGTAGCTCGCACTGCGAGAGAATTCCTTGAAATATCTCAAGAGCCATCCAGCCTTAGAAATCTACAGATTGAAGACATCACTTCAAAAGACGTGTATGATGCAGCCGTTGCGGGTGATAAACTTGCAAAAGAAATTTTTGATTACACAGGTAAAATTCTTGGAGAAGCCCTTGCAGATATGGTAGCATTTTCAAGTCCGCAGGCAATTATTTTGTTTGGTGGGTTGGCTAAAAGTGGCGATCTCCTGCTCCGTCCTTTAAAAGAGAACTTTGAAAAATCACTTTTCCCGATCTTTAGAGGGAAAACCAAAATCATTCTTTCTGAACTTAAGGAAAGTGATGCAGCTGTCTTAGGAGCAAGCGCTCTGGGTTGGGAAGCCAAATATCGTTATGAAGTACCTTCATTCGACCATCAGCTTACAGACCATACACTCCCCTCTGCGGATTCAAACAAATAATTATTCTATATCAAAGATAATTAAGGGATTGTATTAGATTAATTCTAATGCAATCCCTTAACCATATACGGTTTTCGATAATGTTGTCGGGAAATTTTCTAATTTGGTATAAATAAAAATTAGCTGTGTCAAAATAATTTGACACAGCTAATTTTGTGCAGTTTACCTTATAATTATTTACCTGTTGATATGCGAATATTGATACCACCGTCAGGATTTACGTTGATTTCCAAAGTAGTACCCTCTGCAAGTCTAAGTGCTGAGCCTCCCTTATCAGAATTACGGGTAGGAAGTGTGGCGTGATCTGCAGTGCCACCTTCTACAGGTGCGTAAGCACGATAGATATCTACGGGCTTAACGGCAGCCGGCTCATATTTCTTATCTTCAACGGGTTTCACTGGAGCAGGTGCTGACGTGGTTTTAGGAGCTGCTTTAGGAGCAGCTGCCTTTGGCGCTGATTTACCTATTGTATTTCCAAATTCAAAGATAGGTTGATCTGTTGCCATTACATCTCCATCTTCGATAAGTACTTTAGCAATCTTTCCATCACGGTCACTGAGGATGTTGTTTTCCATCTTCATTGCCTCATAAACGAGAAGCACATCTCCAACTTTTACATCATCGCCGGGAGCAACTTTGATTTCAAGTACGGTTCCACCCATTGGAGCTTTCATGATTTCTCCGTTCCCTTCTACGGCAACTTCTTCCTCTGCAGGCGCACCACCTTCACCAACAAATTCGATGATAGGCTGAGCGGTTGCCATTACATCTCCTTCTCCGATGAGTATCTGCTTGATGACTCCACCCTTGTCACATGCAAGGTCATTCTCCATCTTCATTGCTTCATAAACGAGTACAACGTCACCGGGTTTAACACTATCACCAACCTTAACACGGATTTCCATAACTGTACCACCCATCGGTGCACAGAATACGTCACCTGTAACGGCAGTACCTTCTGCTTTAGGAGTTGCTGAAGCGGTCGGAGCAGCCTTGGCAGTTGCTTCATATTCTTTTTTACGCAGATTAGTCAGGAATGTTTTTGCAACCGCAGGAAGGAGTTCAAGAAGGAGGAATTCTTCTTCATTCTGAGCAAGCTTCATACCTCCGAATTTTTCTAATTCAGGATTTGCCGGAGTCTTGTAAGTGCTTACGTCGAAAGGCTTTTCTTCTGCGCTACCTGTAATTTCTTCGCGGAATTTGGGATCAACCGGAACGGGAGTTGTACCATATTCACCTTTAACCAATGAAATGAACTGGTTGTTTTTGTTTGTATAGTCAGGCTTACCGGCACGTCTATCCATTGCGAGGTTCACAGCTTGAGAACCTACAATCTGGCTTGTCGGAGTCACAAGGGGCACAAGACCTGCATCACGACGTACCTTCGGGATAAGAGCCATTGCCTCTTCAAGCACGTCTTCCGCTCCAAGTGAACGAAGATTAGCAACCATGTTAGAGTACATACCCCCGGGAACCTCTGCATTCTTAACAAGTTCGTTAGGTTTCGGGAAGCCGAAATATGCTTCAATCTTATGACATGCATCCAGAAGTTCCTCCTCTTTGTTATCCTTTGCTGCTTCAATGGCACGATCAAACTCTGTATCAATTTCTTTCGGCATTTCTTTGTATGCTTCGTCGAAATCACGCGGCCATTTATCCTTGTTAAGGTCAAAATCAGCAAGTGCTTTACGAGCATCCTTAAGTTCCTGACGAATTTTGGCTACAGCTGCCATATCAGCTTCAACCTCTACACCCAGCTTACGGCAGAAGATGTCTACCAATTCGATCGCCGGAGCTGCAGAGCCACCACCAAACCACCAGATATTAGTATCCACAATGTCTACTCCCTGTATGATTGCAGTAAGTACTGATGCAAGACCATAACCGGGAGTACAGTGGGTATGGAAATCTACGGGCACTTTAAGTGCTGCCTTAAGTTTAGGCATCAAAGTATAAATACGAGAGGGACTTACAAGGCCGGCCATATCTTTAAGTGTGACCATCTTTGCTCCAAGAGATTCCATCTCTTTAGCCTTCTCTACGAAATATTCGTCAGTGAAAATCTTCTCCTCCTCAGGAGTTCCTTTAGGATCTACAGTGTAGCATACTGCTGTATCTGCTATACCACCGAGATCATTAATCATGCGAATTGAACCCTTGATATTATTGATATCGTTAAGAGCATCAAAAATACGCATTACATTCAGACCATTCTCTATAGCTTTCTTGTAGAATCCTTCAAGAACACTGTCAGGATAAGGCACATAACCGAAAAGGTTACGTCCGCGAGAAAGTGCTGACAGAAGAGAAATTCCCTTCATCGCTTTGGAACATTCACGGAGACGGTTCCAGGGACTTTCACCCAGATAACGCATTACGGAGTCGGGCACTGCACCTCCCCACACTTCCATGATATAGAACTTGGCATCGCGGTAAAGCGGGAGAAGTTTGTCTACGTTCTCCTGTTTCATACGGGTCGCAAAAAGCGACTGCTGACCGTCGCGCATGGTCAGGTCTCTGATTTGGAGTTTTTTAACCACTTTGAGTTAGTTTTAATTGAAAGACTTCTGAGATTGTATCTACATTCCCCAAAGTCTTATGGTATTGGAATTAAGTTAGTTCTTCTTTTTGAAAATTCTTACAATCGTATCTTCTACAACCGTTTTCATTTTCGGTTTCAAATTTATAATAAAT
>CAMWXI010000087.1 GCA_947178175.1 uncultured Porphyromonadaceae bacterium
CTCGTGGGCTCGGAGATGTTTATAAGAGACATGTATGGAACAGATATGATACCCTACTGGGTATAAATATTTGGGATGAGATAGGCAGAAGTCCGGACTAATCTCAAGTTTTATTTATGGCAAACTCGCCTATTTTCGGTATGTTAAATATATTTACTTGCTTCTTTTATGCTCAGAGGAGCCATGTTATCTTTATGTCTTTCTATGAATTTTCTCACCCATTCCGGATTGGCCTTTGAATAATCCCGCAGACTCCAACCGATAGCCTTATTTATGAAAAACTCGTGAGAACCGAAATTATTTACGATAATCTTCTCTAACAGTTCAGTGTTTGTCTGTTCTTTCCGGCATAGCTGGTGATCAATGGCAATGCGTCTAACCCAGAAGTCGTTATCAGTTGACCACTCCAGCATCAAGCTATTGACACGGAAATCTTTTAGGCCTATCTTTCCTATCACCATGTCAAGGGCATCGATGGTATCCCACCATTGTTTGGAGCGAACATATCGCTCAATTCTCGGAATATCATCAAAATTCAGATATTTCTGCATGGTAGCCAGATAGTCAGTAACGAAGTATTGAAATTCGCGTTCTTCTTCCATCCAGCATGTGTCAAGAAATAGCCAGTCTATACATTTGGCTTTCTTTTCCTCAAGGAGTAAGATTTTGTATGAAGCTCTTCTTTCCGGTGTACGGATACCAAAATTTTTGAACTGATTTCGCATATATGCGGACATTTGCTTTGCCTTTTCGGGATTACGAAGTTGCTCAAATGCAGTCTTTATCTTCTCAAATTTTTCTGTTGTAATCATTTTTTATTGTAAAGTTAATAATTCTCAGATAGTTGGCAGTACAAATGTATGGTGATTATCTGCAAATGGCCTTTCCCTCCACAGACTCCCGTGAATATTTCCTCCTAAATATCATCTTCGGATGTATCCATATCGTATATCGAAATCGAACTTCAGCCAATCTGCTTTAACTTATCGTTATATCAGGATTGATGTTTTTTAAATCCGATATAAAGTTCTCCTGATCTTTTGGAGAGATATAGATCCAATTCTTTTTGCCATATCTCAATCCTATCCTCTTAGCAGACAACGCAGGAGAAGAAAGTATGGTTGATTTATGCGTTATCTCAGTGATTTTGGAAATTGGTAAATTCATCCGGAACAGGTATCCACACCGAATATGAAGTTGCTCTCCATTAATGGTGTAATCAGTATGAAGAAGCATATCATACATCATGATTAACCCGATTCCAAATAAAACAATGTTAATAAGGAGAACCCACGTTGATTTATAACACAAGTATATTGAGCCAAAGAAGGTAATGGTCATAACTATGCAAAACCATATATACCACCTTGCAACCTTTGATTTATAAACTCTGTTACTAACGCAATTCATAACGGTTGTATCCGAAGTCTTATTGTTGAAGCAAAAATACGAAAATCGCGTTAGTTATGCAAACAGCATATCCAGACTGACGAATCATCTTCTCCTTTTTTCTGTGACAACTGACACCCTTTCATCAGGAATTTATATCGCCTTTTACTGATAACGATAAGACATCAGAAGACTGTAAGAACATTGTATGAAGTGTAGGTATACAGCGAGTATGAGGGTTTTCGTGCCCGGAGCATTGCAGACCGCACCAAGCAGCAGGGGAGTATTGTCCATCAGATGCTGACAATCCTCCATTCCTGACCCACTCGGAGAACTGCGCCTTGCTGTTAGACCTCCCATATTCATTAATGCGAAGAAAGCCCCCGGCTACTTCTTATAAATAAAATATTTTATTTTAGATTCTCATATATTTTTTTGAGGAAGCTTATGCCACTTTCATATTCTGCCTCCGTCATTCCCACACGTCCCTTGCTGACCGCCATGTTGATAACATCGGCAATTTTCAGGCGGTTTTCAATTGCTTTTTCGGTTAAAAAAACACCATTTTTTGAACCGGAAACTGCTTTGCGGATTATAAATCCGTTTTCTTCAAGAGTGTTCAGAGAGCGACTTATGGCGGCTCTATCCTTGCCGACACGTCTTGCAATTTCGTTCTGGCTTTGTCCATCTTTGATAAACAGATTTTGCAAAATGGCGAACTGAGCATGGTTAAGCTGTAAGCCCACACTGTGAAGAGAGCGGTTAAGTTCTGCCACAAGTGAGTTGAAGGCAAAGTCAAGCCATACTCCCAGTAAATCATATTCAGGTTTTCTCATTTCAGTTCCCTTTTAAGAAATTCAGCAAATGTTGTTGGCGTTCTTTTGAGAATGGCAGTCGTAACGAATGGATTGCCGCAAAAGTCACCATTATTATAATGATGAAACATTTTCAACAGAGTTTCTATCGAGTATGCCGGTGCTTTTCTTTCAGACATTGACCTCCGGATTTCGTCATCAGTTAAATATTTCAGTTTAATCTCTTGTCCCATTACATTTTCAATCGTCGTAAGCATTTCAGAGGCTGACAGATTCTGAGGTCCGCATAATTCCAATGTGGCGTAAAGATACATAGTACCGAGAGCAATTTCTGCCACACAGCACCCGAAGTCCGCGACATCTATCAGATTTATTCGGTTTGCACTGTCTCTCCCGGTAAAGAATTTCTGGACAAATACCTTGTTGTTTACCAAAGCTTCCTTAGCGTTCAGTATGTTCTGCATGAATGATGCAGGTTGCAATATGATATAGACAAGACCGGAATCAACAAGAGCCCTCTCAACTTCAAGTTTTTGGCGATGGTGAGGTAGCTCAGGCTCTATGGAATGGAGCACAGACTGATAAATAAACCTATCTATTCCTGCTTCTTTTGCAGCCTTGATAGCCATTTTTCCTATTTCTGCCTCATCCTCCCTTGCGGTAGGACAAATATAATATACAGCGTCCATCCCTCTCATTGCTGAAAGCAAATTATCATACGACTCTATATCGCCCGCTATTGTGTCAGTTGCACCAAGAGCGAGCATTTCATGTGTCTTTTCGTCGGAATGTATCATTGCCCTGATATCAATTCCCTTTGAAGACAATCCCTTGACAACTGCTTTGCCGGTCAAGCCGGTTGAAGATGTGACTAATATATTCATTTTGGAAACAGATAAATTTCATATTGATATTGTTGATATATCAACAATTTTCAGGCTTGATTTGTTTATTTGTCAGAAACAATTTAACCAAGGACAGATTATGAAAATAATTGCATTAGAAGAACACCTTTCAAGCAAGACCATTGGGGCTGCGGTGGCAAATACAATCCAAGAAGCGTATCCTTACGCGCAACAGTTCATGCATCCGGCACCTGCTGATGCTCCGAGTGTACCGGACCTTTTTGAGTTAGGAGAGAAACGTATTGGCGAACTTAATGAGGCCGGTATTGACATGGAGGTTGTGTCATACACAAATCCGACGCAATGGCTTAGTGGAGACGAAGCCGTAACACTGGCAAAACAGGCCAATGACACGCTTTGCGAGGCTGTGAAACCTTATCCAAATCGCTTCCGAGCCTTCGCAACACTTCCATGGAATAATCCGACTGCGGCTGCTGATGAACTGCGACGTACCGTAAATGAACTGGGATTTGTAGGAACTCTTATATCGGGACGCCCTCAGACAGGCAATGTTTCCCTTGATGACAAGATGTATTATCCCGTATGGGAAGCTCTGACAGAACTTGACCTGCCGGTATATATCCATCCCAACTATACATCCGTTGATGCTGTCAACGCATACTATAAGGGGCTAAACGACCAACTCGATACAATACTCAGCTCATATGGCTATGGGTGGCACTACGAGGCAGGGATGCAGATTATCCGAATGATTCTTGCCGGAGTATTTGAGAAATATCCCACTCTGAAAGTCATTTCGGGACATTGGGGCGAAATGGTTCCTTATTTCCTCTATCGTCTGGATCAGATGTTCAAGCCGGAGATTACCGGTCTTTCCGACACGGTTTCAAACATCTATAAGAAGCACGTATGGATATCGCCAAGTGGTCTTTATGACAACGACGCACTCCGGTTCTGTGTTGACAAACTTGGTATTGACCAACTTGTATTCTCGGCAGACTGGCCCTACGTTCCCATGACAGGTGCACGTGTATTCGTAGACAACGCACCTCTTTCCGACGTTGACAAAGAGAAATTCGGCCATCTCACAGCCGAGAAACTCCTGCATATCTAAAAATAGTCTCGTTATCGTCTGCAATAGACAAACCTTAATATATGAGGCTTTGTCAAAACAAACTCCACTCCAAAAGTTGAACACAAAACTTTTGGAGTGGAGTTCACTTGTTTGACACCCTCTTGACTTCTATATTCCGAAGAAGTTCGGTGGTACATAGTGGAGCTGGAGGGGATTGAACCCTCGTCCAAACGTGGACCCAATAAGCTTTCTACATGCTTAGTCAATGACTTGGTTTTCGTGGTATGACAGGCTCATGACAACCAATCTTACCCTTATCCTCTAAATTTCAGGAAAGAATCAAGGCGTTTCTTTCCCTATTTCCGAATTCTTCTACACCACTTTGTCCAAACGTCTCGGAACAGGGCAATGGAGTGATGTCTCGTTTGCCTCCTCTTGAGGCAAATTAAGCGGTCTTACTCTATTCAGACTCACGCAGCGAGAGCGTAATTGTTATTTTCGCCAGTTATAGTTCGATGCTCTTGCTATTATAGAGTTTGAACACCAAAACTCTGCATGCTTACCTACCGTTTCTACACGCTGTCAAAGCCAATCAGCCCCAAACGATAGAAATTATTTACAAAGATAGTGGATTTTGGTATTAGGTGCCAAAATCCACTATTCTTTTAGAGATTTTTAACTATTCTATTTCTTCATCTCTTTCGCCCATGTGTCTTTCAAACCTATTGTTTTGTTGAAGACAATATGGTCGGGCGTTGTGTCGGGATCTACGGTATAATATCCCAAACGCTGGAATTGATAGTTATCGCCAACTTTAATTCTCTCTGCAAGCCAAGGTTCTATTTTTGCGTTTTTTCTTATTTTGAGAGAATCCGGATTTAGGAGTTCACGGAAGTCACCTTCGTGTGCTGAAGGGTTTTCAACAGCAAACAGGCGATCATAATCTCTTATTTCAGCGTCGGTTGCTGTGGCAGCATTTACCCAATGAAGTGTGCCTTTGACTTTTCTGTCAGCTCCGGGAAGTCCACTTTTGCTTTCGGGATCATATTCCGCATAAATTTCAGTGATGTTCCCGTCGTTATCTTTCTTGCAACCGGTGCATTTTACTATATAAGCACCTTTGAGTCTCACTTCTTTGCCGGGAGTCATTCTGAAGAACTTCTTTGGAGGATTCTCCATGAAGTCTTCCTGCTCAATCCATAGTTCGCGTGAGAAGGGCATTCCATGTTTTCCTTCCTCCGGTTTTTCGGGATTATTATCCATAAACATCTCTTCGGTTTGTCCCTCAGGATAGTTTGTAAGGATAAGCTTTACAGGGTTCTGCACCACAGAAACTCGGGTCGCTTCCTTGTTGAGATTCTCTCTAATCGAATGTTCAAGGAGTTCGATATGATTCAGGGCTTCATATTTGGTGTATCCTATTCTATTGATGAAGTCCTTTATTGCGGCTGGAGTATATCCGCGTCTTCTTAATCCGCAAAGAGTCGGCATTCGAGGGTCATCCCATCCGCTTACAAGACCTTCCTGTACGAGTTGGAGGAGCTTTCGCTTGCTCATGACGGTGTAGGTCAGATTCAGTCGGTTAAATTCAATCTGACGTGGGCAATACGATTCATCCGCCAATTCGTTGACGAAATATTCATATAAAGGACGATGAGGAACGAATTCAAGTGTACAGATTGAGTGGGTAACGCCTTCAAAATAATCACTCTGGCCATGTGCAAAGTCGTACATAGGATAAACCTTCCATTTGTCACCTGTGCGCCAGTGTGGAGTTTTTATAATGCGATACATTATCGGGTCACGAAAGTGCATATTAGAGTTTGCCATGTCAATTTTGGCACGGAGAACCATTGAACCTTCGTCAAATTCCCCTTTATTCATTCGTTCAAAGAGGTCAAGGTTCTCTTCAATCGGTCTGTCACGGAAGGGGCTGTTTTGTCCCGGCTGAGTAGGAGTCCCTTTCTGGGCGGCTATCTGCTCAGAAGTCTGTTCGTCGACGTAAGCTTTGCCTTCTTTAATGAGTCTGACTGCAAGATCATAAAGCTGAGGGAAATAGTCACTTGCATAATACAGACGGTCTTCCCAATCATAACCAAGCCAATGAATATCTCTTTTGATAGCTTCAACATATTCTGTGTCTTCTTTTTGAGGATTAGTGTCGTCAAAACGAAGATTGCATGTGCCACCGAATTTTTCGGCTGCTCCAAAGTCCATTATGAAAGCTTTGGCATGACCGATATGAAGATAACCGTTTGGTTCGGGAGGGAAACGGGTGTTAAGTCTTCCTCCATTTTTGCCCTTAGCTAAATCATCTTTTATTTCTTGCTCAATGAAGTTCAAGCCATTTTCATTGGTTAACTCTTCATTATTAATAGCCTGTTCCTTATTCATAGTCATAAAGTATTGTAAATGAGGTGGAGTGGGGGAGAAGAGGGTATCTAATATGAGATAATGGTTTCACACTCTCTTATACATAGGCAAAATTAACGAAAATTCTCGAAGTAGGAAAATGGAGAGTGGTTTGATTCATTGTGGAGTTTCAGAAAAGTAATAAAATATACAAAGATGTAGATATCCGTCTACTCCCAAATAACCGAAGTCGTAATCATATTTTGAACATTCTTAGAATAATGTTGTACTATATTGTTGTGGAGTATATGTGTTCACAACCCTTTAGGGCCTATGTTGGTAATTCTAATATGGCATAGCTGTTGGTTGTAAAAATTTTATTAATTTAAAAAAGAAGAGAAGTGTCAAACGAAAAAGCAAATGTCGTATCAAAAATAAATGCAAAAAAATAATATAATAATATTTAAAGAAATAAATAAAACAATATTTAAACAATAAATCAAATAAATATAACCAAACAGGAATAATAAAATAATTTAATAT
>CAMWXI010000088.1 GCA_947178175.1 uncultured Porphyromonadaceae bacterium
CTCCATGACTTATAAGGTCAGGGAGGCTCCTGCTGAAATAAAACCATATTATGGCTGTTTCAATTGAAGATATCAAGAAACTCCGCACAATGACAGGCGCGGGAATGATGGACTGCAAGAATGCACTTGCTGAAACCGGCGGCGATATCCAGGCTGCAATCGAAATTATTCGTAAGAAAGGTCAGGCCGTGGCTGCCAAGCGTGAGGATCGTCAGGCAGCTGAGGGTTGTGTGCTCGCAGGTGCAAAAGATGGATTTGCAGCAATCGTTGCTTTAAAATGTGAGACTGACTTCGTAGCAAAGAACGAGTCATTCCGCGCACTTACAAAAACTATTCTCGATGCTGCTGTAGCTGCTTCTGCAAAGAGCCTTGACGAAGTTAAGGAGCTTAAGCTTGAAGATGGCCGTACAGTTGCAGAACACGTGACAGACGAAATTGGTAAGACTGGTGAGAAGATGGAACTTGGTGCTTATGAATATGTAGAAGCACCCACTGTTGCCGCTTACGAACACCTCGGTAATAAGCTTGCTACTCTCGTAGGTCTTTCAGAAGCCGGTATTGATCCTTCTGTTGGTAAGGAGGTAGCAATGCAGGTTGCGGCGATGAATCCTATCTCCGTAAGCCGTGAGTCTGTTCCCGCAAAGGTTGTGGAAGAAGAGACCAACATCGCAATTGACAAGACTAAAGAGGAACAGGTAAAGAAGGCTGTTGAAGCAGCGCTTAAGAAAGCCGGTTACAACCTCTATATCTGTGAGAGCGATGAACACCTGAATGAGGGTGTGATGAAGGGCTACATCACTGAGGATGATGTTGTGAAGATTAAGGCTCTTAAAGAGTCAGTAGCTGCTGAAAAGGCTGCCAATCTTCCCGCTGCAATGATTGAGAATATCGCTAAGGGCCGTCTTAACAAGTTCTTCAAGGAGAGCTGTCTGATGGAACAGGAATATCACCGTGATGCCAAGATGACTGTTGGAGAATATCTGAATGGAGTTCAGAAAGGTCTTGTTTGTC
Organism: uncultured Porphyromonadaceae bacterium; assembly: GCA_947178175.1. Taxonomy (GTDB): domain Bacteria; phylum Bacteroidota; class Bacteroidia; order Bacteroidales; family Muribaculaceae; genus Lepagella. The sequence goes on from CAMWXI010000088.1 coordinate 1,012, forward strand.
TTGATTTCAAGCGTGTAAACCTTAACGCTGACTAAGCTTCTCAGGAAGTTAAAAGCATAATAATTGAACGCTCCGGAATTTCCGGGGCGTTTTCTTTATATGATTAGTCATGGAAATCTTTTATGGTAGGATTAAAGGGGATTTCCATAAAGTTCAATAACACTCCGGAGGATTTATTGTCAGTGAATATTGCTGTCCGGTAATATTTTTCAATACAGCCGTCGTGCGCTGATTAACTGCGTATTATTACGCTGTTTTTAATTGGGACTTGGTAATTGTTAAAAGCATCAATAGCAATGTGTAAGCGTTGTTTTTAGGACACTGATAATTAGTAAACAGGTATATATACTACTTTGAAAATAAGCCGGCATGATTGAATGTTCATGCCGGCTTTCATGGTGTTTTTATTATATTGTTTACAATCTTTTTCGGAGTCCCGGAAGATGTCAGCTTTGGGGAGATTCCGATTGAGGGAGATTGGCAATCATCTGAGCCGGAGTCAGGCCTGTCCGGGGATGAGTCCAGTCCGGAGCAAGCTCTGCCATAGGCTGAAGGAAGAAGATGCGTTCCTCAAGATGCGGATGAGGCACTTTCAGACGCTCTGTATCTATCTCCATCCGGTCTAAAGCAATGATGTCAATATCAATCTCTCGGTCCTGATAACCGCCATTATCAGCACGATGAGGATTCTTGTTCAGCTCCTTCTCTATCTCCTGGAGTGTGTCAAGGAGTTCTTCGGGAGTCATTTCTGTCTGGAATGCGATTCCGACGTTCAGAAACATCTTGTCTGAGATGTAGCCCCAGGGATGAGTTTCGAGGGTATGGGAAAGTTCGAAGTAACCGATTCTTTTCTCTATAGCTGCAATCGCTTTGCTTAGATTGAGACGTCGGTTGCCCAGGTTACTTCCTATGTTGATAAATGCGTACATTAATTTGGTAAAAATAGGGTGGTGAATTGTCTTATATATTCATAATAAATACGCACCGCTGTTAGAAAAATAAAAGGGTGTATCAAAAATATATTTTGACACACCCTCATATGCAGTTCATCAGAGAGTTTTCTTGACAGCTACTTCTTCGTAGGCTTCAATCATATCACCGACGCGGATATCGTTATATCCCTGAACCGAGAGACCGCAGTCATATCCTGAAACGACATCTTTGACATCATCTTTGAAGCGTTTGAGAGAGCCGAGTTCACCGGAGTATACAACGATACCATCGCGGATAACGCGCACTTTGCTCTGACGTTTGATTTTTCCGTCGCGGACAATGGCACCGGCGATGGTTCCGACTTTTGAGATGTGGTAGGTCTGGAGCACTTCGGCTGAGCCGGTGATTTCCTCCTTGATTTCAGGAGAAAGGAGACCTTCCATGGCGTCTTTCACTTCCTCGATAGCTTTATAGATTACGGAGTAAAGACGAATTTCCACACCTTCTTTATCGGCTTCGCGTTTGGCCGCACCTGAGGGGCGCACCTGGAAACCGATGATAATAGCGTCGGAGGCGGCAGCAAGAGTCACATCGCTTTCGGAAATGGCACCGACACCCTTGTGCAGTACGTTAACCTGAATCTCCGGAGTGGAGAGTTTGATAAGTGAATCTGAGAGGGCTTCAACGGAGCCGTCCACGTCACCTTTAACCACAAGGTTGAGTTCGTGGAAGTCGTCGAGGGCTCTTCTGCGTCCGAGTTCTTCCAGACCGGGACGTTTCTTGGTTCTCAGGCCGAGTTCACGCTGAAGCTGTTCACGTTTGGATGCGATTTCACGTGCTTCCTGTTCGGTTTCAAGAACGTTAAATGTATCTCCGGCTGTTGGAGCACCGTTTAGGCCTAAGATAAGTACAGGAGTTGCGGGGCCTGCTTCGTTGATGCGTTGGTTACGCTCATTGAACATTGCGCGAATCTTGCCATAGTGTGTACCGGCGAGGATAACGTCACCGGTGTGGAGAGTTCCGTTCTGCACGAGGACTGTGGCTACATATCCACGACCCTTGTCGAGACTTGATTCAATCACGGAGCCAATGGCGAGACGGTTAGGGTTAGCTTTCAGGTCAAGCATTTCAGCTTCGAGAAGTACTTTCTCCATGAGTTCATCAACGCCCAGACCTTTCTTGGCGGAGATGTCCTGACTCTGATATTTACCACCCCATTCTTCAACGAGATAGTTCATATTAGCGAGCTGTTCCTTAATCTTGTCGGGGTTGGCTGCGGGCTTATCAATTTTGTTGATGGCGAACACCATCGGCACGCCGGCAGCTGAGGCATGATTAATAGCTTCAATCGTCTGCGGCATCACATCGTCATCGGCAGCTACTATAATGATAGCGAGGTCGGTCACTTTGGCACCACGGGCACGCATGGCGGTGAAGGCCTCGTGACCGGGAGTGTCAAGGAATGTGATATGACGTCCGTCGGAAAGCTTCACGTTATAAGCTCCTATATGCTGGGTGATACCACCGGCTTCCCCGGCAATCACATTGGCGTTTCTTATATAGTCGAGCAAGGAGGTCTTACCATGGTCAACATGTCCCATGACAGTTACAATGGGCGGACGGGGGAGAAGGTCTTCTTCCTTGTCTTCTACAGTCGCGATTGCCTCAGACACTTCGGCAGAGACATATTCAGTGGTAAATCCGAACTCTTCAGCCACGATGTTGATGGTTTCGGCATCAAGACGCTGGTTGATAGATACCATCACTCCGAGGTTCATACAGGTAGCGATAATATTGTTGACAGGGATTTCCATGAGGTTTGCGAGGTCGGAAGCTGTCACGAATTCAGTGATTTTGATTACGCGGCTTTCAGCTGCTTCGCGTTCGGCGTTAGCCATTTCGCGGTTGTGCATCTCTTCACGTTTCTCCTTGCGCCATTTCACGCTCTTTTTAGTCTGCTTGTTCTGCAGGCGTGCGAGAGTTTCCTTCACCTGTTTGCGAACATCGTCGGAAGAGACTTCGCGGGTGTTGGGATTCTGATTTCTGTTACCTCCCTTCTGATTCCGGTTGGTATTCTGCTGCGCATTGCGGCTGTTGCTGTCTTTGCCGTTGGCATTACGGTTGTTCTTATCGCCTTTGCGGATATCCTGCCCGATACCCATAGATGCAGCCTTTTCGATGTCAACTTTCTCTTTACCGATACGTTGGCGACGACGACCGTTACCTCCGGGTGTTGCTCCCTGTGCGGGGTTAGTGCCGGCTGCAGTGCGGTTGCGTTCCTTACGACGCTCGCTGCTTGATTTCTTTTTGGGTCTGGTTGACTGATTGATTGCGGAGAGGTCAATTGTTCCCACAACTTTAAGCTGGGGACGCTCAGCCGGAGCTTCAAGACGGAAGACATTGCTTCCTTCCTCTTCCGGTGATTCAGCCTGTCGTGAGTTCTCAGCGTCCGCTTGAGACTGTTCCTTTGCGGAAGTTGTCGGAGGTTCCTCCTTCTGACTCCCGGCAGTGTTTTCTGCAACTGCTGTTGTTGCTTCTTCTCCGGCGGGAGCCTTCTTTTCTTTTACAGGTTCCTCTTTGGGAGCATTGTTCTTTTCAGCAACAGAGGTGGATGTTTCCATAGCAGACTCCTTTACGGGAGCGGCTTCAGGAGTAGCAACCCCGGCAGAAGTCTGTGATTTTTTTCCCGGCTGTGGAGCAGAAGCGGGTTCAACCTTTTTAGTTTCTGTGCCGGATACTTTCGGCTTATCGGTTTGTTTGGCTTCCGGAGCTACTGAAGGAGCTGCGGGAGTCTCTGCGGATTTTTCAACAGTCGGCTTGATTTTTCCGGGGTTGTTGAGATCGATAGTACCTAAAATTTTGGGTCCTTTCACTTCGGGAGAAGAAGTCTTGACGCTGTCCTGGCGGGGACGTTCAGGTTTGTTGTTCTTCTTTTCGCCACGCTGGGAAGTTATCTGGTCAATTTCCGCTTTAACGTTTTTATCCTTGCTGAATTCTTTTTTGAGGAGTTCAACGGCATATTCATCAATGCGAGCATTAGGGCTTGCATCGACTTCAATCTTGTGCTTACGGAGGAATTCAACGGCCGTAGCGACTCCGACATTGAGCTGTTTAACTATTTTACTTATCTGTGTACGCATAAATTGATTTTTAACGAGAAGAGTTTATAGGGAATGAGGTGAGGGGATTGGGGTAAAAGAGTGTCAGTCTTCGAATTCAGCGCGAAGCACATTCATCACATTTTCGATGGTAGACTCTTCGAGGTCAGCCTGGTCAAGGACCTCTTGAGAGGCGTTGAGCACAGCTTTGGCAGTGCCGAGTCCCACATCTTTCAGAGCGTCGATAACCCAGCCTTCGATTTCATCGCGGAATTCATCAAGGAAGATATCTTCTTCACCCTCTTCGAGGTCTCGGTAAACGTCAATGGTGTATCCGGTGAGCATTGATGCGAGCCGGATGTTCAGGCCTCCTTTTCCAATAGCGAGGCTGACTTCTTCGGGATGGAGGAAAACTTCGGCTTTTTTCTCATCCTCATTAAGGCGTATGGATGTGATTTTAGCCGGGGAGAGTGCACGTTGAATGTAGAGTTGAGGATTGGAGGTGTATGAAATGACATCTATGTTTTCGTTGCGAAGTTCATGGACGATGCTGCGGATACGCGCACCTTTCATTCCCACGCAGGCGCCTACCGGGTCAATTCGTTCGTCATAGCTTTCAACAGCAATTTTGGCGCGTTCACCGGGGATTCGTGCCACGGCTTTAATTGTAATCAGGCCGTCATGGATTTCAGGAATCTCCTGTTCGAAGAGTCGGCGGAGGAAACGCTCGTCAGTGCGGGAAACGATAACTTTAGGATTGTTGTTAGGATTGTCAACACGTTTCACAATTGCGCGCACTGTGTCGCCTTTATGGAAGAAGTCACCGGGAATCTGCTCATCTTTGGGCATGAGGAGTTCGTTTTGATCATCGTCAAGCATGAGCATTTCGCGTTTCCATATCTGATGGACTTCTCCGGAGATGAGTTCCCCTTCGAGGTCTTTGAATTTGGTGTATATGGCATCCTTCTGGAGCTCGAGGATTTTAGACTGGAGAGTCTGCCGGAGGTTGAGGATAGCGCGGCGTCCGAATTTCTCGAAGAAAATCTGCTTTGCCACTTCCTCACCGATTTCACATTCAGGGTCTATTTCACGAGCTTCAGTCAGACCGATTTCCATGTCTTCATTTCCAACTTCTCCGTCAGGAACAACCGTGAGGTTCTGATAGATTTCACAGTCACCTTTGTCAGGGTTCATGATAACATCGAAGTTTTCGTCGGTGCCAAACATTTTTGCGAGGACATTGCGGAATGATTCCTCAAGCACGCTGATCATTGTTGTTTTGTCGACATTTTTCTGCTCCTTGAATTCGTCGAAGCGGTCGACCATATTTACTGTTTCTGCTTTTTTAGCCATAGTCGTGAGGGAAGAGGGATTATATAATATATTGTTATTATTCAGTGATTAGAAATTGAGGATATAGAGGGCTTTCCGGATGTCGGGGTAAGGGAAAGAGATTTCCACCTCTTCGGTAACAGGCCGTTTTTCTCCTTCATGCCTCACTTTGCGGCTTACTGTCAGGGTCGCCTTCTCGTTGTCGGCGGCTGAGAGGATTCCGGAATATTTTTTTCCGTCGGCGGCATATATTTCCATCTCTTTTCCAATATATTTCTGATATTGCCGGGGGATACGCAGGGGAGATGTCAGACCTGCGGAGCCAACTTCGAGCTCATAGTTTTCCTCATCGGTGGGGAAAGCCTCTTCAATTGCGTGATTGAGACTGATGCAGAAGTCAAGGTCTACTGCAGTGTCGGAATCTATCTCAACCGTGATTTCGTTGTCGGGAGTGATTTTAAGATTTGTGAGATAGCAATCGGTGTCACTCAGTTGAGATTCTATAAAATTCTGGAGTTTAATTTTGTCTATCATAATTTATAAAATGCGGAGGAGACTTGCGTCCCCTCCGGAA
>CAMWXI010000089.1 GCA_947178175.1 uncultured Porphyromonadaceae bacterium
GTCATAAACATGAAACAACAATAACAACAACAATATGAAAAAAGGTATTTATGCCCTAATGCTCTTGGGATTGACAGCCGGAATCTCCGGATGCAGCGACGACAATCCCTGGGCAGGTGGTCAAGGCAAAGGTGCCATTCACCTTAACCTGTCGACTTCCCCGGAAGTCCATGATGTACGCCCCGCCACCAAAGCAGAAGGGGACGACACAGCGGTCCCCGCTGCCGAGTCGTTCAGCATCAGACTTGAAAAGAACGACGGCTCATATTCACGCACCTGGGAGACACTGTCAGCCTTCAGTAATGAAGATGGGTTTGACACAGGCACATACGTCCTGACAGCTTTCTACGGCAATCCTGAAGAAGAAGGGTTTGAACTCCCCTATTTCGAAGGTTCCGCCAACATCATTGTTCTCGAAGCACGCGAATCCGAAGTCTCCGTCACCGCTAAGCTTGCCAACTCTATGGTAAGCATAGACTATACGGATGCCTTCAAAAAATATTTCTCCTCCTATAGCACAACCCTTCACTCCGAAGGACATTCATACGTCAGGATTCCCGGTGGCGAACAGCGCCCCGCTTATATCAATCCCGGCAATATCGACCTCTCCGTCGAAGTGACCCGCAACAACGGACAATCAGTCTCCCTACAGCCGGCAAGCTTCAAAGCTGACCCGCAACATCATTATCACATCACTTTCGATGTTAACAACGGAGGTGTGGGAGAAGCTGAGCTCACTATCCTCTTCGACGAAAGTCTGGTAAAAGAAGATGTTGTGATTGACCTGACAGACGAACTCTTCACCTCCCCCGCACCATCTATCAATCCCACAGGGTTTACCGACAATCAGGAGATGGAACTTCTGGAACACACCGCGGCTTCAGACCCGTTGAAATTCACAGTCATCGCACGCGGAGGCCTTGAAGAGTGCAATCTCACCATTGCCTCGTCTGACTGGACTCCTTCTTTCGGGAAAGAGATTAACCTCATCACTGCCACTCCCTCTCAGCAAGCAGAGATTGAGGCTACCGGAATAAAGGTTATCGGCCTGTACAAGAACCCCGACAAGATGGCATCGGTCAACATCACCGACCTTATCGCGCATCTTCCCGCCGGAGAATATATCATATCTCTCCAGGCCAAAGACCGCTACACCCGCGTCAGCGAACCCATATCCCTGCGTATCAAATGTGAGGCTCTCACTCTTGACGCAGAACCGAGTGACGCCATCTTCGGCTCTAACACGGCTGTAGTAAACGTTTCCTACAACGGGGAAAATCCCACTAAGGACATCTCCTTCAAAGCCCTTGACCAATATGGCGCATGGAAAGATTGTGCCATAGAGAGTGTGTCACTGGCTACACGCACCCGCTCCATCGAATCTAAAGATTATGTCTTCACCATCACACTCCCCGACACCCAGCGGTCGGTGATTCCGGTGCAGGTATACATACAGCATAAACTCTCCGCGACAGTTGAGATTAACGTTATTCAACCGGAGTATGACATAGAAGCGGACCCCTTTGCAAATCAGGCTGTGCTTAAAGTCACTTCCCCGAATGAATCAGTGATTCCGACAATAGTTCATGCACTTCGCATCTACGCCAACGGCAACCTCGTTGATAAAGAAAATTTAGGCTACAACACCAATCAGGGATTCATCTTCGTGAAGAACCTGACCCCGGCTACCGCCTATGACATTACAGCCTCTCTTGCCACACAAAACGACGCAAACGCCAAAACAATCAAAATCACAACAGAGTCGGACGCTGACGTTGCCAACGGCAACTTCTCCGCGACTCACGAAACAATCAACATCCCCTCCATCAACACCGGAGGAACATACGCAGGCACTATAGCATTTCAGCGTACATATCAGATAAAGAGCTCCATACTTCGTAGCGAAGCCGACGGATGGGCCTCAATCAACCAAAAGACATGTTACACCGGTTCCAACCCGATGAACACATGGTTTTGCGCCCCCTCCACATGGGCTGAGAACGGAGTTGTCACTCTCCGCAGCGTAGGATTCAACCATGCAGGAACCCTCCCCGCGAGATACGACAAGACAGCAGTATACTACAATATCAACGCCCCCTCATTCGGCAATGCCGATAAGGCTGCCGGCGAACTCTTCCTCGGTTCTTACTCCTACGACGGATCTGAAACCCGCAACGAAGGTGTAAGCTTCGGAAGCCGTCCGACAGCATTGAACTTCACATATACATACTCACCTCAGGGAGATGAAAAGGGTGTGTGCATTATTTCAATACTTGACGAAAGCGGAAAAGTAATATCAAGCGCACGCGAAGAATTGGCGGAGGCTTCAACTCCGACTCCGAAAAGTGTAGCACTCAGTTCCTACACATTCGGCTCACGGGCAGCGGAAATCCGCGTGAAATTCCTTTCAAGCAATGCAGCCGTCCCTGCACTGACCATTCCCACAGGGAGTGCTCTTAACGAAGGAGTGACAGCAGGCAATTTCACTAATCCTCCCGCAGTTGCCACTAATACATACAAGGCAGTAGCCACAGGCTCCGTTCTGACTCTCCGCAACGTAAAACTCACTTACTAATCCGAGCATTACAATGAAAAAGATATTAAATATATTCCTGGCTGCAACCGCCATAGCCTCCTTAGGTTCATGTGCAAAGGAGAGTCCTTTTGATGAAGAAGGTGTGGTAGAAGTTGGAAAATTTGCCAAATCAGCTCTTAATGTAGAGCTTAAAAACGAATCCGGGGTGCCCGATGTCTACAATCGTCCCACCCGTGCCGGCGCGCCGTCAGTCGACAAATTCAGAGTTGAATTCATCCGCGAAGGAGAAACCACTCCCACGGAAAGCTATCTCTATGAAGAGATGCCGGAAGTGGTGACACTCCCGGTAGGTGAATACAAAGCCATGGCACACTATGGCGAGAATCTCCCGGCAGCATGGGAAAATCCCTACTATGAGGGAGAGACATCCTTCGCCATTCAGGCCAATGAAATCACTGAGAATGTAGAGCCTATAGTCTGCTCTCTCTCCAACGTGAGGGTATCTGTAATCTTTGATCCTTCATTGGCTGCCAATATGTCTGAAGATTCAAAAGTGACAGTCTATATCGGTGATGGAGAATCAGGAAAACTTGACTTCACCTTAGCAGACTCCGAGAAATCAGGATATTTCGCTTATCTCCCTGAATCCACCACACTCGCGGCAGTGTTCAGCGGGAATGTTGAAGGTTATCCCACTTCAGAGACCAAGGCCTACGACAATGTGGCTCCCGGCCGTCATTATCGCATCACCTTCCGTCTGCGTCAGGCAGGTGCGGAAGACCCCGGTGACATCACCCTTGACCTTAAGGTAGATGCCACTGTAGAGAGCGTGGACATGAATCAGAATCTTGACTTTGAAGACACTGTTATTGAAGACGACATGCGTCCGACAGAAGGCAACAAAGAGCCTGAGCCCGGTCCTGATCAGCCGGGTCAGAATCCCCCCGCAATCACTGCCAAAGCTCCTGTAAGCCTTGACGGAGTCAACATGGTGACCGACGGCATGGAGTGTGAACTCTACATCCATTCCGAAGCCGGAATCGAGAAATTTGAAGTCGTGATTGACTCTCCCGACCTTACTGAAGATGAGCTTCAGAGTGTGGGTCTGTCCAAGAATCTTGATTTGGTGAATCCCGATCCTTCCTATGAAGAGAGCCTCGTGGGACTTGGATTCCCCGTAAGAGTAGCAGGACAGAAAGATGTGACGTTCAACATCACAAGCTTCCTTCCGATGCTTGGCATTTTCGGTCCGAACAAACATACATTCCGTCTGACAGTTTCCGACGCCAACGGAACTACCACCAAAGATCTCGTGTTGCAATTCTAAGATTTGAAAGAAATGAACAAGAATATATATTATAGTCTTCTGGCCTGTGGACTGTTGCTTGGCGGACTGACCCAATCCTGCGCCACAGAAGAGCCTTTCGGAGCCTCCGGAGAAGGAGAACTACGGATGAAGATGGTGATTAACTCCGATGTCACCCGTGCTGAGACCGACGAAGAATCTCTGCGTGAAAACTGCGTTGTCTACATCAGCGGTACAAAGGGACTTCTCCATAAATATAAAGGACTGGAAAATGTTCCCGAACAGATTGTGCTCAAATCGGGAGCATACGTGGCTGAAGCTTGGACAGGCGATAGCGTTTCAGCCTCTTTCGACAAGAAATTCTTCCGCGGTTACCAGCCGTTCAACATTGAGCCAGGCATCAACTCTGTTGTGGTTAACTGCAAGATTGCCAATGTAGTTGTCAGCATCAACCCTGAAACAATCGACCCCGATCTCATGAAAGATTGGACCATCAATGTGGCTAACTCCCGTGCATCTCTTGACTTTACAGAAGAGAACATGGACTATGCCAAAGGTTATTTCATGATGCCAAATGACGACACGGAGCTTGTATACACTATCTCCGGCACAAACAACGAAGGTCAGAAATTCACCTACACCGGAAAGATTGAGAATCCGGAACGTGCCCACGAATATGTGCTCAACATTGAATATCATCCGGAATTTGAAGAAATCGGCGGTTCTTTCGTAACAATTGTTATCGCCGACAATGAGGTGACGGTTGAGAGCGAAGTAACACTCTTCTCACGTCCGGCGGTGAAAGGTGTCGGCTTTGAAATTGATAAGCAGATTTTTGCCAATGCAGGCAAATTCACCGACAAAATATTTAAAATCAACGCATTCGGAGGTATCCGCTCCATTCATCTTGAAAGTACTGACTATGCGGAACTTGGTCTCCCCAGCGATGACCTTGACCTGATGAACCTTACAGACGTTGCAGCTGAAGCAATGCACAATTCCGGGATTACCTGGGACCTCACATTCAACGAGGATAAGAATATGGCCATCTCCTATATCACTCTGCCTGCAACCTGGCTCAACAACATCCCCGAACGCGAACAGGAATATCAGATTATCCTCAGCGTCACCGATAAATACGGTAAGGTTACATCTGTGCCGGTGCGTTTCGCCGTAGGTGAAGGTGCAATCGTGATTGATGACCCGGTGACAGTCGAGGATATTGACACTTCCAATCTGCTTAACATCCGGGGACGTCGTGTCACTCTGAACGGAGCCATCGTAAATGCCGACGCTCTCAACCCCGGAATCCGCTATCGTGAAGCAGGCACTCTCTCATGGCAATTTGCCGGAGCGGATGCAGCTACACTGAGCCGTGCCAGACGTCGCCACCTCTCCCCCGCTCAGGCCTTGCGCTCAGGAGGAACTTCTTTCTCAGTGACACTTACCGGTCTGAAACCCGGCACCCGCTATGAATATCAGGCTGTGGCAGACGAATTCAACTCTGAATCAAAATTCTTCACTACTGAAGCTGAATTCGTCATCCCCAATGCAAGCTTTGAGACATGGGGCACTTATTCAGCCAAGACAATGCTGGGCACCAAGACCGTAATTTTCCCGGGAGCTGACCGCAATGACTATTTCTGGGATTCAGGTAATGAGGGAGCCGCAACTGCAAGTAAGGTTGTGCTTGACAAGTCCACCGACATGTTCCACTCAGGCTCATATTCCGCACGACTTGCCTCAACCTCGGCAGTTGGCGTGATCGCAGCAGGCAACGTGTTCACCGGAGTTTATGTCAAGACAGACGGCACCGATGGCGTACTCTCAATCGGACGTCCCTACAATGGTTCACATCCCGACAAGATTGCCGTTTATGCCAACTATCGTCCCGGTGGAAACGTGACTGTAAAATCCGGCAACGAGAAATATGTTGACGTGACCTCCGGCGGCACTGACCATGGTCAGATATATGTGGCTCTTACCACCGCTCCCATAGAAATCCGCACCAAAGCGGCAAACAGAAAACTCTTCCCGGCTGCCGAAACAAATGAAGACGGAAAACCGGCGGAAGATTATGATAAGGTTGTGGCATACGGTCAGGTGACATGGAACAGTGCCTTCGGTCCCGACGGCAATCTCCAGCGCCTTGAGATTCCCCTGGAATATCGCAACATCGCCAAGACCACAAAGCCGCTCTATCTGGTCATCGTATGCTCCGCTTCAAAATTCGGTGACTTCTATTGCGGAAGTGCATCAAGTGTAATGTATGTCGATGATTTCGAACTTGTCTTTGAATAACCAGTTATCATGCTTAAAACGAATGAGTAAGCTCAGCTCATTTCTAATAATATTTATACTCTTGACCTTGTGCCCCTTCCGGGCGCAAGGTCAAGACACGTTTGACCGCGACATGGAAAGTGTAGTCTTTGTGCCAAAAGGACAATGGATCACCGGGCTTTCCGTCTCCTATTCCCAGTCAAACCAAAATAAATATCAATTCCTTATTTTGGAAGGACTTTCCGGCGACACCTACTCCTTCAAAGTCTCCCCTATGGTTTGCTACGTGTTTAAAGACGACATGGGAGCCGGCGGTAAGTTCACATATTCCCGTTCTCTTACAAAGCTGGAGAATGCCGACATCGTTCTGGATTCCGAGACTGACTACAGTGTGGAGAATCTCTACCGTCTTTCCCATAACTATTATGTGACCGGAATCGTCCGCAACTATTTCTCCATAGGACGCTCGAAACGATTCGGATTCTTCAATGAGATGCAGCTCCAGTTCGGAGGAGGCCAGTCAAAAATCACCACCGGAAAGGG
>CAMWXI010000090.1 GCA_947178175.1 uncultured Porphyromonadaceae bacterium
TAAAAATTGTCTGCGGAGGTGGTGGATGTGTATATGGTGCTTTAGGGATGAGTCATCATGCTACCGAGGACATTGCAATTTTACGTTCACTTCCTGATGTGGCAGTCATTTGTCCTGCCGATTTAGTTGAAGCGGAGGAAGCTACTAAAGCGATTGTCAATTATCCGGGAACGGTTTATCTGAGACTCGGAAGAGGCGGAGAAAAGAGAATCCACAATAAGATAGATAACTTCACTATCGGGAAGAGTATAAAAGTAAAAGAAGGTAAGGATGTTGCAATTTTTTCAACCGGGGCAATATTTGAGGAAATAAATGATGCCCTTCCCCTTCTTAATGAAGCCGGTATAAATCCTACGATCTATACTTTTCCGACTGTTAAACCATTGGATGAAGAAGTAATTAAAGAGGTTGCAAAATCTCATTCTCTTATCGTCACCTGTGAGGAACACAATGTTGTCGGAGGTTTTGGAAGTGCAGTTGCTGAAGTATTGAGTCAGTATAATCATCACGCTTCTCTACTTAAGTTAGGTCTAAACGATTGCTATACATCTGCTGTTGGCTCTCAGAAATATTTACGTGGACTTCATGGCTTGAATGCCGAAGGAATTTCAAATTCTATATTATCATATTTCAAAAAGAGATGAAGCGTCTATTGATTACTTCAACAGACTTGATGATGGTGCAATTCTTAGCTCCACATGTGGAATATCTTTCCAAGAGGGGTTTTGATATTGATGTTGCATGTTCAGAGGTTGGAGGAAGATTCTGCGAAGTTGAGGAAAGATTAAGACCTTTTGTTTCCAATATTTTTAAAGTTGAATTATACAGAAATCCTTTAGAATTAAATAATCGCAACGGTCTCAAAGAATTAAAGAACATTATCCGTACAAATCACTATGACATCATCTGGACTAATGAACCTGTTATGGGAGTAATGACCCGTCTCGCCTCCAAGAGTGCGAGAAAGAATGGTACAAAAGTTCTTTATATGGCTCATGGATTCCATTTCTACAATGGAGCTCCTTTGTTAAACTGGCTTATGTTCTATCCTGTAGAGAGACAGATGGCAAAGCATGCAGATGTTATCTGCACTATTAACAAGGAGGACTTTAACAGGGCGAAAACGTTTAATGTACCCAAAGTAGAATATATACACGGAATAGGAATTAATCCGGACAGATTAACAATCAATGATGAATCATATTCAAATATTCGCTTTGAGTTAGGTTTGAAAGAATCTGATTTTCTGGTATTATCCGTAGGTGAATTAAATAGAAATAAAAATCATAAGACAATACTTAGAGCTATTGCGCTTCTTGGAGATTCATCCATACATTATATAATTTGCGGAAAAGGGAAAAATGAAGCCGCACTCCGTGAAGAAGCTGAAAAGCTCGAAATTTCTTCTAATGTTCATTTTTTAGGCTACCGGAAGGATGTTGTTAATATATGTCACGACTCTGACCTCTATGTTATGCCTTCATTTAGAGAAGGATTACCCGTTTCGTCCTTAGAGGCTATGTACTGTGGTTTACCTTTGGTTACTTCTGATATCCGAGGACTGCAGGATGTCAATATGGCAGGAAGGAATGGTCTACTTTGCAAACCAAATGATGCAAATAAATTTGCTGAAAATATAAAAATTCTCAAGGAGGATAAAGAATTACAAAATAGAATGAGAACTAACAACATTTCAGATGTTGTACCTTTTACTCTAAACAATACATTGAAGGAAGTAGAAAATCTTCTAAATAGTATATTATGTTGATTAATGAACGTATGATTGAAGAGATTGAGGAAATGGCTGCCGAATCGCCGCGTCTCAGGATGAATTATAATCTTCATGAAGGACCTGATTCGCTTTCGCATCGTTTGATTAATGTGTTGCTTCCAGGGACGCCGATGCCTGTGCATCGTCATGCTCATTCAGACGAAACTTTTATTATTCTGCGAGGAAAACTGTTTGTTGTTTTTTATGATGAGACAGGTGCGGAGATTGAACGATTTCTCTTAGATTCTTCTATCGGAAATTTTGGTGTGAATATTCCGTCGAATCAATGGCATGGTATTGAAGTAATGGAGACTTCTGCCATTTTCGAGGTTAAGGATGGGCCATACACACCACTTACCCCGGAAAATATCCTCTATTGACTCCTGATATGTTGATTGGGTCATATACATCATAAACTGATAGCAACTCACTTTACATTTCATCAAATATACTCAGTATAAATATGGAACGTATTCTTCTCTGTAAACCCAAAATGAGCGGAAGGGAACTGGATTATATCATTCCTGCCCTTCGGGAAGACTGGGCTGTTCCGTTAGGTCCGGATGTCACTGCCTTTGAACATGACCTGGAACAATATTGTAATGTTCCTCATGCGGTCGCTCTATCTTCCGGAACGGCTGCTTTACATCTTGCCATTCTGTCACTTGGCGTGGAACCCGGTGATGAAGTAATAGTCCAGTCATTTACTTTCTGCGCTTCTGTAAATCCGATTGTCTATTGCGGTGCTTCCCCTGTTTTTATCGATTCGGAACGAGATACATGGAATATGGATCCTGAACTGCTTGAACAGGCTATAACAGACCGTCTTGAAAAAACAGGTAAACTCCCCAAGTGCATAATTCCGGTGGCTCTCTATGGTATGCCCTATAAGATAGAAAGGATTCTGGAGATTGCAAACAGATATAATATTCCTGTGGTGGAAGATGCCGCGGAAGGTTTTGGTTCGAGATATAATAATAAGATTTTAGGTTCTTTTGGAACTGCCGGAATACTGAGTTTCAACGGAAACAAGATGATTACTACTTCCGGAGGAGGTGCCGTATTATGTCATTCAAGGGAAACGGCTGAGAAAATCAAATGGCTCGCCACTCAGGCCAGGGAGTCTTATCCATATTATGAACATAAGGAGATCGGTTTTAATTACCGGCTTTCAAATATCTCGGCTTGCATAGGCAGAGCTCAGATGACGGTTCTGGAGGAGTATATTTCACATCACAGGCACATACATTCGATATATGAGGAATTATTAAATGACGTGGATGGAATATCCTTGCATTGCAATCCTTCAGACGAATTCAACTCTAATTTCTGGCTTTGCACCATCTTAATTTCTCCGGATATACGGATAATAGGGGAGGAGAATGCATATTCTCAGAAAATAGGATGCGCTATAGGTGGTGCCGGCGGCGTGACAAGGGCAGCGGATACTCTCACTACCGATTGTCAACCTAACCGGAATGTGGAGGCGTTGAGATTAGAGTTGGAGAAGCATGGGATTGAAAGCAGACCGTTATGGAAACCCATGCATAAACAACCGCTTTACGGAGGTGCTCCTGCTTATATCAACGGGATAAGTGAAGAACTGTTCAGTCAGGGACTTTGCCTGCCTTCCGGCCCTTATGTCAAGGAAGAACATGTACGTTATATCGTAAATACTATCCGACAGGCTATCCAGACGAAATAAGGAATCATAACTTGTTGATACGAATGCAAGCGCGCTGCCTTTTGCCGCGCGCTTTCATTCGTATAGGGTATATAGATTCTTTTATTTCTTGATGCCGTCTCTTTTCAGAAGGGCGTCAATGGTAGGTTTCTTACCACGGAATTCAATGTAGAGTTCCATGGGGTCTTTTGTGCCTCCGGCCTGGAGCATCTTGCGGAACTTATCAGCGGTTTTCTTATCAAAAATACCATGTTCCTGGAATTCTGCGAATGCATCTGCATCTAATTCCTCGCTCCATTTATAACCATAGTAACCTGCTGCATACCCCCCTGAGAAAACATGGGAGAATGCGGGGGAGATGGCAGTGCCTTCTACTGTATCAAATATCTTAACCGGTTCAATGGCTTTCTTCTCAAATTCGATGAAGTCTGAGGATGCTCTCAACGGTTCTGAAATTGTGTGATAAGCCATATCAAGATAACCGAAGCCAAGCTGACGCATACAAGCGTAAGCAGCTCCAAACTGAGAGGCGCGGATAAATTTATCTATCAATGACTGTGGCATCTTCTTCCCTGTCTTGTAATGTTTGGCAAAGCTGTCAAGGAATTCTTTTTGGGTGAGATAGTTTTCGTTGAACTGTGAGAAGAGTTCTACAAAATCATGATATACATTTGTTCCGCTGATTGAGGCATATTTAGCTTCAGCTGATAGTCCATGAAGTGAATGTCCAAACTCATGAAGGAATGTCTCAACCTCCAGCGGAGAGAGAAGAACCGGTTGGTCTCCTACAGGTTTTGAGAAGTTACAGCAAAGTGAGACTATGGGAATTATACGTTTCCCATCTTCATCCTTATACTCCGTGCGATATTCAGTCATCCACGCACCGGCAGCCTTCCCGGGACGATAGAAGAAGTCTGTGAAGAAAAGGCCAAGTATCTTCTTGTCCGGTCCATATACTTCCCATACTCTTGCATCCGGATGATATGAAGGGATACCTTTGGCTTCTTTAAAGGTGTAACCATAAAGTTTTGTTGCAAGATTAAAGACACCTTTGATAGTATTATTGAGTTCGAAGTAAGGCTTCATGTCCTCTTCATCAAACGCATATTGGTCAGCCTTCAGTTTTTCAGCCCAGAACGTATAGTCCCAGGGTTCAAGAATGAAATCTTCTCCCTCTGTCTTGCGGGCATAGTTCTGAATTTCTTCAATTTCCCGGCGCATAGGCTCCGCATAGTTCGCTTTCAGGTTTTCAAGCATACTATATACATTCTCCGGGTTGCCGGCCATGGTCTGCTGAAGTTGGAATTCTGCAAAATTCTTCTTCCCCATAAGTCTGGCAATCTCAAGACGTATGTTGGCAATATCCTTAAGCACCTGACTGTTGTCGTACTTTCCTCCATAGCTGCGCGAGTTGTAAAGCGTATTCAGTTTTTTACGAAGGTCACGTTCAGTGCTATACTTCATGAAGGGGGCGTAGGAGGGATAATAAACTGTGAAGAGATAGAGTGAACCGTCATCAGTTTTTCCTTCGGCTTCAAGTGTTTCCTTAGCATCAAGGCGTGCCGCATCAATTGCGCTCTGAGGGAGTCCTCCAAGCTGTTCCTTTGTGAGCCACATACGTTTGTCCGGCTCCTTCATGCCATTGGTGACATTCTGGCCGAATTTCACAGTAAGGTTTGATAGCTCTGCATTGAGTTTACGAAGCTTATCCCTATCCTCATGAGAAAGGTTCGCTCCATTCTGAGCAAAACGCTGATATGTCAGTTCAAGAAGACGCATATCTTCAGGAGTGAGGTCGGTTGCCTCGTTTCTACGCTCATACACCTGCTTGATTCTGTTCCATAGCGCCTCGTTGAGAAGGATATTAGAAGCGTGTTCTGAAAGAAGGGGAGTTACATTCATCAGGGCCTTCATCATGAGAGTGTCACCGAGAACGTGTTCCAGGTTTCCAAGAGCGTATTCCGCTGTTGTGAGAAGCTTTCCGCTTCTTTCAAGTGGAACGATTGTATTTTCAAAAGTAGGAGTGCTGCGTTGTTTCACGATAGCATCTATCTCCTGATTCTGTTGCTTGATACCCTCTTTAACAGCTTCCTCATAGTCAGCTGCTGTCAGTTTGTCAAAGGGGATAGAAGCGTATGGAAGGGTTAACGGCTCAAGCAAAGCATTCTTATGCTGTGCATCGGCCGGAGTACTGAAACTCATAATTGTAAATGCTGTTAATGTTCCTAATACGATTTTTTTCATGAGTATTGGGTAAAAGGTATTTTATTTTACTATTATTCAGAAATTTACGCCAAAGGAGAGCTGAATGAGAGAGATGTTCTTTTGGTCAAGATTTATAACATTCCTATGGCGTAAAGAGAAATGCCGGAATGCGTATGCAAGTATGATATGACTTCTAAATCGTTTGGTCATTGCAAGATTTACACCCAAACCAAGAGAAGCAGTGACATCGCCGAAATAGGAGGACTTCGAAATCGTATTAAATGAATATCCTGCTTTGAAGTGCATAAAGCACAGGGAAGGTTGGGGCCTGAATGAGGTTCGCATCAGAAAATAAATAGGTATAAATGTGTTGGAACTATCAACAGATTTATGAATACCGAAACCAACACCTATATTTCTGAAATAATCATTTTTATAACCTATATTAACGTCAACATCTACTGTAGACTGGTCATGGCCGGTCATATCAATCGAGCATCCCAACTCAGCTCCCCATGTAAAATGAGAAAAAACAAGACTCAGAGATTTCTCCGGGAAAAGGGATTCCCGCTCGTCAATCGGAGCCGGACCGGAATCTATTGTTGAAGTGATAATTTCTTCATCCGTTAATATTACTGCTTGAGAAATAGAGTCGGGAAGTTCGCATCCTGAATTCTTAGGGCATAGTTCTTGCGATGGAATTTGAAAAGAAGACCCTCTTGACGAGAAAAAACAAACCATGCAGATAAGCAATAAAGATAATTGCCTTAACTGCATGGAATGTAGAATATTATGAAAAAATGTCTTCATTATTCTCCAAGATAGCTCTGAAGGAGCTTACTTTTCTGGCCTTTCAGACGACGGATAGCTTTTTCCTTAATCTGACGTACACGTTCACGAGTAAGGTCAAATTTAGCGCCGATTTCTTCCAAAGTCATCTCCTGACAACCTATTCCGAAAAACATTTTAAGGATGTCGCGTTCACGATCATAAAGT
>CAMWXI010000091.1 GCA_947178175.1 uncultured Porphyromonadaceae bacterium
GAAAAATTGGAATCGTATTCCAGGATTTTCAACTCCTCACCGATCGCTCCGTAATTGCTAATCTTAGGTTTGTGTTGCAAGCCAACGGCTGGAAGAAAAAGGAGGAAATCTACCAAAGGATTGAGGAGGTGCTTGAAGCTGTAGGAATGTCTAACAAGAGCTATAAGATGCCGCATGAACTCAGTGGTGGAGAACAACAACGCATCGTAATAGCCCGTGCGCTCCTTAACAAACCTGATTTAATTATCGCGGATGAGCCGACCGGCAATCTTGATCCTGACACCGGCTATAACATCGTCTCTCTTCTTCATAAACTCTCTAAGGAGGGAAGGGCTGTTCTTATGGCCACACATAATCTGCAGTTAGTTGACGATTTCCCGGCCCGTGTCGTAGAATGTAAGGATAAGAGCCTTTCGGCTAAAGAATAACAATTGAACAATTCGTTTTTGAGTGTTTTCAATTCACTCAAAAACGAATCAAGGTAAAATTAAGGAAATTTTTCCTCAAAAAATTTTTCTATTCCATCCAAAGAATATAATTTTGTAAAAAGTGTGTAAAATCCGCTTTATGCGGTTATGTTTCATTTGACAAACACTACTTAACATCATATTTCAGCTATAGAATTATGGCACAAAACAAAGAAAAATTATTTGACATGTTTCCGCCTGTATCCACAGATGAGTGGATGGCGAAGATTAATGTCGACCTGAAGGGCGCAGATTTCCAGAAAAAACTGGTATGGCGCACAAATGAGGGGTTCAATGTTCAGCCTCTCTATCGTTTGGAAGATCTCGAAGGCATCCCTGCTCTTGACTCTCTTCCGGGAGAATTCCCTTATCTCCGCGGCACACGTTGCAATAATGACTGGTTAATCCGTCAGGCTGTTCAGGGTGAGACTCCCGAGTCTATGAACCGCCATGCTCTTCATATCCTTGAGAAGGGTGTGGAATCTCTCGGCATCTGCCTGTGCAAAGCTGAACCCGCTGATCTTAAGACTATCCTTAATGGAGTAGACCTTAAGAAAGTTGAAGTCAACGTAGCCTGCTGCCCCGGAAAGGCCGTGGAAGTGGCTGAAGAACTCGTTGCCCTCGTTAAAGCAGCCGGAGCTGAAGATGACTTCAAGGGTTCTATTGAATTCAATCCTTTCAAACGTCTTCTTAAACACGGTCTTGAATTCCCCAAAGATATTAAAGAAACAGCACTTGCTCTCTACGAGACAGTGAAGAATGTCAAGAACCTCCGTTGCTTCTGTGTAGATTCAAAAATGCTCAACAACTGTGGCGCCTACATCACACAGGAACTCGGTTATGCTTTAGCATGGGGTGCTGAATGGATGACAATAATGACTGAAGCAGGTCTGACCGCTTGCGAAGTCGCTAACCGCATCCGCTTCAATATGGGTATCAGCTCCAACTATTTCATGGAACTCGCAAAATTCCGTGCTGCCCGCAAACTGTGGGCTGAAATCGTTAAGGCCTACGACCCGGCATCTCTCGAATGTTGCAAGATGAATGTACATGCTGTCACTTCTGTCTTCAACATGACTATTTATGATGCACATGTGAATCTGCTCCGCTCTATGACAGAGACAATGAGTGCTGCTCTTGCAGGCGTTGATTCAATCGAAACTCTTCCTTTCGATATCACTTACAAGCGTCCTGACGAGTTCAGCGAAAGAATTGCACGCAACCAGCAGATTCTTCTTCGTGACGAGTCTCACCTCAACAAGGTTATTGACCCTGCAGGCGGTTCTTACTATATTGAAAATCTTACTGCTTCAATTGCTGACGTCGCTTGGAAACTCTTCAATGAAGTTGAAGATAAGGGCGGCTTCCTTGCTCTCCTTAAGAAAGGCGAGGTTCAGGCTAAGGTTAATGAATCAGGTGTTAAGCGTCATGTGGATGTTGCCCGCAGAAAGGAAATCCTTCTCGGAACCAATCAGTATCCCAACTTCAACGAAAAGGCACTTGACAAGATTGAGACCTGCGGATGTTCCTGCGGATGCAAGAATGAAGAGGCAACCGATGGCGCTGTTGACTATCTTAACTTTGACCGTGCCGCAAGCCAGTTTGAACAGCTCCGTCTTGATACCGAACGTTCAGGCAAGCGTCCTAAAGTATTTATGCTTACTATCGGCAACCTTGCTATGCGTCTTGCAAGAGCTCAGTTCTCTGCCAACTTCTTCGGATGTGCAGGCTATGAAATTATTGACAACATCGGATTCAATACCGTACAGGAAGGTATTGACGCAGCTATGGCTCAAAACGCTGATGTTGTCGTGCTCTGCTCAAGCGATGATGAATATGCTCAATTCGCTCCCGAAGCATTTAAAACCCTTGACGGCAAAGCTCTCTTTGTTGTCGCCGGAGCTCCCGCTTGCATGGACGAACTCAAAGCTCAGGGTATAGAGAACTTTATTCATGTCAAGGTCAATGTGCTCGACACTCTGACCGAGTTTAACGCTAAACTCCTCAAGTAATCATGAGACCGAATTTCAAAGAAATCGATATAACTAAAGTTGTAGCTCCCGCAACTGCTCAGAAATGCGAAAAAGGGGAGGAATGGATGACAGCTGAGCTCATCCCCGTTAAACCGGTTTACACAAAAGAGGATCTCGAAGGACTGGAACATCTTAACTATGCTGCCGGTCTTCCCCCGTTCCTCCGCGGACCATACAGTGGCATGTATCCCATGCGTCCCTGGACAATCCGCCAATATGCCGGTTTCTCTACTGCAGCAGAATCCAACGCTTTCTATCGTCGTAACCTCGCTTCAGGTCAGAAGGGTCTTTCCGTAGCGTTCGACCTCCCTACCCACCGCGGTTATGATGCTGACCACGAACGTGTTGTCGGTGATGTTGGTAAAGCCGGTGTTTCTATCTGCTCTCTCGAAGATATGAAGGTACTCTTCGATGGTATCCCCTTGAATAAGATGTCTGTGTCAATGACAATGAACGGTGCTGTGCTTCCCGTACTCGCTTTCTATATCAACGCAGGTCTTGAACAGGGTGCCAAACTTGACGAGATGGCAGGTACTATCCAGAATGATATCCTCAAAGAGTTTATGGTGCGCAACACCTATATCTATCCGCCCGCATTCTCAATGAAGATTATCGCAGATATCTTCGAATATACTTCTAAGAATATGCCTAAGTTCAACTCAATCTCTATTTCCGGCTATCATATGCAGGAAGCAGGAGCGACAGCTGATATTGAGTTGGCTTACACTCTTTCTGATGGTCTTGAGTATCTCCGCGCAGGTGTCAACGCCGGAATGAGCATTGACACATTCGCTCCCCGTCTCTCTTTCTTCTGGGGCATATCCATGAATTATTTCATGGAAATCGCGAAGATGCGTGCAGCACGTATGCTGTGGGCTAAGATTGTCAAGCAGTTCGATCCCAAGAATCCCAAATCTCTTGCTCTGCGTACTCACTGCCAGACTTCAGGTTGGTCTCTTACCGAACAGGATCCCTTCAACAACGTTGGACGTACTTGCGTTGAAGCTATGGGTGCCGTACTCGGCCACACACAGTCTCTCCACACCAACGCTCTTGACGAGGCTATCGCTCTTCCTACTGACTTCTCAGCACGTATTGCCCGTAATACACAGATCTACATTCAGGAAGAAACCTACGTTACCAAGCAGGTTGACCCCTGGGCAGGTTCGTACTATGTTGAGGCTCTTACTCACGAAATCGCTCACAAGGCATGGGAACTCATCCAGGAAGTTGAAAAACTCGGTGGTATGGCTAAGGCTATCGAAACAGGTCTTCCCAAACTCAAAATCGAAGAAGCTGCAGCCCGCACTCAGGCTCGTATTGACTCCGGCAAACAGACAATCGTCGGTATCAACAAATATCGCCTTGACCACGAAGATCCCATCGACATCCTCGAAGTTGACAACACAGAGGTTAGAAAAGAGCAGATTGCACGTCTCGAAGACCTTAAGAAAGATCGTGATGAGGCTGCAGTCAAGGCTGCGCTTGAAGCTATCACCGAATGTGTTAAAGACCCCTCTAAGGGTAACCTTCTTGACCTCGCGGTCAAGGCTGCCGGCTTGAGAGCTTCTCTTGGTGAAATCTCTGACGCTTGTGAGGCTGTTGTCGGTCGTTATAAAGCTGTCATCAAAACTATTTCAGGAGTGTATTCTAACGAAGAAAAGGGCGATCCCGAATTTGACGAGGCTCGCAGAGTTGTGGCTGAATTTGCTAAGCGCGAAGGTCGTCAGCCCCGTATTATGATTGCGAAGATGGGTCAGGATGGTCATGACCGCGGTGCTAAAGTCGTTGCTACAGGCTACGCTGACTGTGGTTTCGATGTTGACATGGGTCCTCTCTTCCAGACTCCGGCTGAAGCTGCCCGTCAGGCAGTAGAAAATGACGTTCATATCCTTGGCGTTTCCTCTTTGGCTGCAGGTCACAAGACTCTTGTACCTCAGGTTATCGAGGAACTCAAGAAGCTTGGTCGCCCCGACATCCTCGTGACTGCCGGTGGTGTTATCCCCGCTCAGGACTATGACTTCCTCTACAAAGCCGGTGTTTCTGCTATCTTCGGTCCCGGCACTCGTATTCCTAAGAGTGCTATCGAAATGATACGTATTCTCAACGAAGATCGCGCTGAGTAAGTATCTGTCAGATAAGTTATGATTAATAAGGCGGGTATGTTCAGATTTGACATACCCGCCTTTCTTTTTGTAACAGAAATTTCAATTTTCTCACTCTCCTTAATCATTTTTAATTTATGCTTGAGAATGAAGAGCTTATAGCCGCAAAGGAAATCATTGAAAATACCGGCGCGAATTTATTCCTTACCGGACGTGCAGGAACAGGAAAAACAACGTTCCTCCGACATCTGCGAGATACAACACAAAAGAGAATGGTCATTGTAGCGCCTACAGGTATTGCCGCAATCAATGCAGGAGGTGTGACTATCCATTCTTTCTTTCAATTAAACTTCTCTCCATATCTCCCCGGGATAAAGAATGAGGATAGCGCTCAATTTAAAAAATTCTCGCGCGATAAACTTCGTGTCATCAAGGGGATGGACCTACTTGTGATTGATGAAATCAGCATGGTGCGTTCCGACCTTCTTGATGCCATTGATAACCGTCTTAAAACTCTGCGACATAGCTCCCTGCCGTTCGGAGGAGTACAGCTTCTTCTCATAGGAGATCTGGCTCAGCTTGCTCCTGTGACTTCCGGTTCTGAGAAAGATTTGCTCGCTAAGTATTATGACTCTCCATACTTCTTTGACAGCCATGCTCTTAAACAGACCGGATTCGAGACAATTGAGCTGACAAAAGTATATAGACAGGAAGAAGGGGAATTCCTTGATATTCTTGATGCTATCAGAAATAATACTGCTGATTCTGAATTACTTAAAACTCTTAACTCAAGAGTCATATCCAATTCTTTGGTTCCCGGAGATAATGTTATTCGTCTTGTGACACATAATCATCAGGCAGATACTATAAATCAACACATGCTTGATGCGCTTTCAGGAGAATGTCACACCTTCAAGGCTTCATTATCCGGAAATTTCAATGAACAGAATCTCCCTACTGATATGGAACTGTCGCTGAAATTGAAAACTCAGGTGATGTTTGTTAAGAATGACTCCTCCGGTGAGAAAAGATTTTATAATGGTAAACTGGGGATTGTCTCCGGTTTCACAGAACATGCTATAATCGTCACTCCATTCGATGGCGGAGAAAATATCATTGTGGAACAGGAGATCTGGCAAAATAATAAATATATCGTTGACGAGGAAACAAATCAGCTCTCAGAGGAAGTTGTCGGAGAATTCAAACAGTTCCCTCTACGCAAAGCCTGGGCAATAACAATCCATAAAAGTCAGGGTCTTACCTTCGACAATGCTTCAATTGATACCGCGTCTGCCTTTGCTCACGGACAAACATACGTAGGTCTCAGCCGTTGCAGATCACTTGGAGGACTTTTCCTGGAAAGTCCCATTCCCCCTCAGGCCATTATCACAGACAGGGTAGTGGTCAACTTTCTTTCTGTTAATTCCTTTGCTCCTCCGTCTGAAGATACGATTATAATACTTAAACGTAATTTCTGGATTTCACTCTTAGACTCTCTGTTTAATTTTAATGAGACCACTATTGCGTTGGATTCACTGCTGAGGACTGTTAAATCCCATCTTCAGAATTCTTTCCCTATAGCTGCTAAAGAAGTCGAAGAAATCTATAACGACATGAGAAACAATCTGCAGTCGGTTGCATATAGATTTGCAAAAGAATATCGGGATATAATTATTGCTGAGAATTTAGACGGCAACGGACACAGACCCACCTTGGATTCACGGCTCTTTAAAGCCGCGGATTTCTTTCTTACAAAAATTCAGAAATATTTGAAAATTATCAATTCAGTCCCTGATTTCCACGACAATAAAGTGGTTGAAAAGACATTGAACAGCAGGCTTGATGAAATAAAATCTCTTCTTATGGTTAAGTCGGATATCCTTAAGGAGATAAGACTGAAAGGCTTTACCTCAACAATTTTTCTGAATGTGCGAACCGAAGCTGAGCTTAAGACTGTCGGCTCATCTCCCAAGCGACAAAAGAAGAAAAAGTCCCGGTCTGAGTCTGCATCGGCCGCCCCCGAAGATTAAGGGACGG
>CAMWXI010000092.1 GCA_947178175.1 uncultured Porphyromonadaceae bacterium
CTTCAAAACCACCCTCCACAATAGAATGGGAGTGATAGTGAAGAAATAAATTATTAATAAGACAGAATTAAAATATATATGGAGCCACTGAAACACGAATGCGGTGTGGCGATGATAAGACTCCGCAAACCCCTGGAATATTTTCAGGAAAAATATGGGAGCTGGAGTTTTGGACTCAACAAGATGTATCTCCTGATGGAGAAACAACATAATAGAGGACAGGAGGGAGCCGGACTTGCATGCGTGAAGCTCGAGGCAAACCCCGGAGAAGAATATCTCTTTCGCGAAAGAGCATTGGGTTCAAACGCAATCACTGAGATTTTCGACTCAATTAATAAGGATTTCTCACAGATTCCTCCCGAACTTCTGAGAGATGCAGAATATGCCAAGAAGTGCATACCATTCGCAGGGGAACTATATATGGGACACCTGAGATACTCCACCACAGGAAAGAGCGGTATCAGTTTCGTACATCCTTTTCTGAGACGAAATAATTGGCGCGCGAAAAACCTCTCTATGTGTGGCAATTTCAACATGACAAATGTTGACGAGGTCTTTTCCCATATCACATCTTTAGGTCAGCATCCACGCAAATACGCTGACACTTACATAATGTTGGAACAGATGGGACATCGCCTTGACAGAGAAGTAGAGCGTTTGTTTGGTGAAGCTCAGAAGCGAGGTCTGCAAGGTATGGACATCACCCATTATATAGAAGATAATATAGAATTGGTAAACGTCCTGACCTCAGCAGCGCCCATTTGGGATGGTGGATATGTTTTGTGTGGTATCACCGGAAGTGGAGAGTCTTTTGCCCTCAGAGATCCCTGGGGCATCCGGACTGCCTTCTATTACATTGATGATGAAATCATGCTTGTTGCCTCCGAACGCCCTGTGATTCAGACTGCTCTCGGGGTGGACACGGATAAAATAAGTGAACTGAAGCCGGGAGAAGCGATTTTGTCAAATAAGAGGGGAGAGGTCCGTATTGTGCAGGTGCTTGAACCTAAGGGTAATAATTCCTGCTCTTTCGAGCGAATCTATTTCAGCCGAGGCTCTGATATTGATATTTATCAGGAACGCAAAAAACTTGGACGCACACTTGTGTCTCCAATCCTCAAGGCTGTTGGTTATGATGTTGACAACACTGTCATATCCTTTATTCCCAACACTGCCGAAGTTGCGTTCTACGGGATGTTGGAAGGATTGGACAACTATCTTAATCGTCAGAAGATTAAGCAAATTGAAACCTTAGGTCCAAACCCCAGACATGATGATATCCTGAATATATTGTCCCGAAGAATAAGAAGTGAGAAAGTTGCACTGAAAGATATTAAGCTGCGCACCTTCATTGCTGAAGGAAACACACGCAACGATATGGCGGCGCACGTCTATGATATCACCTACGGAAGCCTTCGGCCATACGCTGATAAATTAGTTGTGATAGACGACAGCATTGTGCGTGGCACAACTCTTCGCCAGAGCATAATCAAGATTCTTGACAGACTACATCCTACAAAGATAGTAATCGTCTCCTCTTCTCCTCAGGTACGTTTCCCGGACTATTATGGAATTGATATGTCAAGTCTTGACCAATTCATAGCTTTTAAGGCTGCTATTGAACTTCTTAAGGAGAGGAAAATGGAGGAGGTCTATCATGAAGTCTATCGAAAGTCCAAAGCTCAGCTATCACTCCCCAAGGAAGAGATGAAGAATTACGTTAAAGAAATTTATGCTCCTTTTACTGACGAAGAAGTGGCAAAGAAAATTACGGAACTTCTTACACCGGATGACGTCAATGCTGATATTGAAATTGTTTATCAGTCTCTCGATGGGTTACACGAATGTTGTCCCAATCATACCGGAGATTGGTATTTCAGCGGCGATTACCCCACACCAGGAGGTGTCAAGCTGGTCAATCAGGTATTTATAGAATATTACGAAAAGAATCTTGCTAAGGCCTAATCTCATAAAAGATGTTAGGCTGTAAATCATATCCGTTATATTTTATGGAATGGGGTCTGAATAAGCTCCGTCACTAACAAAATTGAATTATTGTGAAAAAAGCAACATTAATACTTGATAATGGAGAACGGTTCGATGGTTTTTCCTTCGGATATGAAGGCTCTGTTGCCGGAGAAGTTGTATTCAACACCGCTATGACCGGTTATCCGGAGAGTCTTACAGATCCCTCCTATGCCGGGCAGATTATGGTTCTGACATATCCTCTTGTCGGGAACTATGGAGTTCCATCACAGGAAGTCAGAGAAAACGGAATCTCCTGCAACATGGAGAGTGATCATATACATCCAAAGGGGATGATAGTGTCAGACTATAGCTATCATCACTCCCATTGGAATGCTCTTGACCCGCTGTCAGAATGGCTTAAGAGAGAGAAAATTCCCGGAATCACAGGTGTTGACACCCGCGCACTCACCAAGATGCTCCGTGAAAACGGTGTTATGCTCGGCAAAATTATCGTAGAGGACGCCCCCGAACTCTCAGAGTCTTTCAGATATGAAGGTATTAACTGGGTGGACAAAGTAAGCTGTAAAGAGGTGACTCGATATGGCGAGGGTGAAGGGAAGAAGAAAGTGGTGTTGTTAGATTGTGGAGTGAAAGCCAACATCATCCGTTGTCTTACAAAAAGGGGTGTTGAGGTTATCCGAGTTCCCTGGGACTACGATTTCAATACCCTGGAATTTGACGGGCTGTTCCTTTCTAATGGACCCGGTGACCCGGATATGTGTGAGGCGGCAGTTAAAAACATAAGAAAGGCTATGAAGAATCCGGAACTTCCAATTTTTGGTATATGCATGGGAAATCAATTGCTGGCCAAAGCAGCCGGAGCTTCTATCTATAAGTTAAAATATGGCCATAGGTCTCATAATCAGCCGGTACGTCTTGTTGGAACAGACAAATGCTATGTAACGAGTCAAAATCATGGTTATGCGGTAGACAATGACTCGTTACCGGAAGACTGGGACCCACTTTTCATAAATCTCAATGATGGTTCCAACGAAGGTATTATTCATAAGAGGAAT
The DNA here is from genome assembly GCA_947178175.1 of uncultured Porphyromonadaceae bacterium. Taxonomy (GTDB): domain Bacteria; phylum Bacteroidota; class Bacteroidia; order Bacteroidales; family Muribaculaceae; genus Lepagella. The sequence continues at coordinate 3,045 of CAMWXI010000092.1, forward strand.
CCATGGTTTTCCGCTCAGTTCCACCCTGAGGCTGCATCAGGACCCACAGATACTGAATTCCTATTCGATGACTTTATCAAGAAACTTTTCTAACTTATGAACAAGGATATCAAGAAGGTTTTGCTTCTCGGTTCGGGAGCTTTAAAAATTGGAGAAGCCGGTGAATTTGACTATTCAGGTTCTCAAGCCCTAAAGGCAATGAAAGAAGAGGGAATATCCACAATTCTCATTAACCCTAACATTGCAACGGTTCAGACATCTGAGGGCGTTGCTGATCAGATATATTTCCTCCCTGTCACACCCTACTTTGTGGAGAAGGTGATTGAAAAAGAGCGTCCTGATGGAATATTACTCGCATTCGGAGGTCAGACGGCTCTTAATTGCGGAGTGGAACTCTACAAATCAGGTGTTTTTGAAAAATATGATGTTAAAGTTCTTGGGACACCGGTTCAATCAATTATTGACACTGAAGACAGAGAACTCTTTGTTAAGAAGCTTGATGAAATCAATGTCAAAACAATAAAGAGTGAAGCTGTAGAGAGTATTGAAGACGCATGCAACGCCGCCAAGGAATTAGGTTATCCTGTAATTCTGCGTGCAGCCTACGCATTAGGAGGTCTGGGATCAGGATTCTGTGACAATGAGACTGAACTCCGTGCTCTTGCTGAGAAGGCTTTTTCTTTCTCTCCTCAGGTTCTTGTAGAGAAGAGTTTTAAGGGTTGGAAAGAAGTTGAGTATGAAGTTGTTCGAGACAAATATGACAATTGTATCACTGTCTGCAACATGGAGAATTTCGACCCGCTCGGAATTCATACCGGTGAATCAATCGTTATCGCACCCTCACAGACTCTCTCAAATCGTGAATATCACAAACTCAGGGAATTAGCAATAAAAATCATAAGGCATATAGGAATAGTCGGTGAGTGTAATGTACAATACGCACTTGATCCCGAATCGGAAGATTACCGCGTGATAGAGGTTAACGCCCGTCTCAGCCGCTCTTCCGCTTTAGCTTCCAAAGCAACCGGTTATCCTCTTGCCTTTGTTGCTGCAAAACTCGGTTTAGGTTACGGACTTTATGAACTGAAAAATTCAGTCACCAAGACCACGAGTGCCTTTTTCGAACCGGCGTTAGACTATGTCGTTTGTAAAATCCCTCGTTGGGACCTCGGCAAATTCCATGGAGTGTCTCGTGAATTAGGCTCTTCAATGAAATCTGTAGGAGAAGTAATGGCAATCGGACGAACTTTTGAGGAAGCTATTCAGAAAGGATTGCGGATGATAGGACAAGGGATGCACGGCTTCGTGGAAAACAAAGAGCTTGTGATTGAAAATGTCGATAAAGCTCTTCATCAACCCACAGACAATCGCATCTTCGTTATCAGCAAAGCCCTCCGTGCGGGATACACTGTTGATCAGATTCATGAACTGACCAAGATTGATAAATGGTTTCTCTATAAGTTAGCCAATATAATGGCGACATCATTCAAGCTTCATGACCTTCAACAAGAAGCCCTGAAAACTCCGGCTGATGATTTGTCATTCCTTCCGGCAGATCTGCTTAAACTTGCAAAAAATCAGGGATTCTCTGATTTCCAGATAGCACGTGCAATCGGGAAAGATGATTCCGACCCGGAAAAAGCTGCCCTTAATGTCAGAGAATACCGGAAGAAACTCAACATTCTGCCTGTAGTGAAGCAGATTGATACTCTGGCTGCGGAATATCCGGCTATGACAAATTATTTATATCTCACTTATGGCGGAACTTCCAACGACATAATCTACGAAAATGACGGGCGTTCAATAGTGGTTCTTGGCTCAGGGGCATATCGTATCGGCTCTTCCGTAGAGTTCGACTGGTGTGGTGTTCAAGCTCTGCAGACTATTAGAAAAGATGGTTGGCGAAGCATAATGATTAATTATAATCCTGAAACAGTGTCTACAGACTATGATATGTGTGACAGATTATATTTTGACGAGCTGACTTTTGAAAGAGTAATGGATATTCTTGACCTTGAACATCCACACGGTGTTATAGTCAGTACGGGAGGACAGATACCCAACAATCTTGCCCTACGTCTTGATAATGAAGGGGTAAGAATCCTCGGGACATCAGCGCGTAGTATTGATAATGCAGAAGACCGGGATAAGTTTTCCGCCATGCTGGACAGAATAGGTGTTGACCAGCCGCAATGGAGTGCACTGACTTCTATGGAGGATATTAAAGCCTTCATTAAAAAAGTTGGATTCCCGGTATTGGTAAGGCCTTCCTATGTGCTCAGTGGTGCTGCGATGAATGTATGTTCAAACGAAGAAGAATTAGAAAGATTCCTCAAGTTGGCAGCTAATGTCTCAAAGAAGCATCCGGTAGTTGTAAGTCAATTTATTGAGGATGCGAAAGAAGTTGAGATGGATGCCGTGGCAAAGAATGGAGAAATCCTGGCATACGCTATCAGTGAGCATATTGAATATGCCGGAGTTCATTCAGGTGACGCTACAATACAATTTCCGCCTCAGAAGTTGTATGTTGAGACTGTGAGAAGAATCAAAAGAATTTCACGTCAGATAGCAAAGGAGCTGAATATTTCAGGTCCGTTTAATATCCAGTTTCTTGCACGCGAAAATGATATTAAGGTGATAGAATGTAACCTCAGAGCTTCCCGGAGCTTCCCGTTTGTAAGTAAAGTTCTGAAGCTCAACTTCATCGAACTTGCAACTAAGGTTATGTTGGGACTTAATGTAGAGAAGCCTAACAAGAGCTTGTTTGACCTTGATTATGTGGGCATAAAGGCCAGCCAGTTTTCATTTAACCGTCTACAGAAAGCGGACCCGGTGTTAGGGGTTGACATGGCTTCTACGGGTGAGGTCGGATGTATTGGTGACGACACTTCCTGTGCAGTCCTTCTGGCAATGCTCTCCGTGGGTCATAGAATTCCCAAGAAAGGCATTCTGCTCTCTCTGGGAAGTGTCAAGAAGAAAGTTGCAATGCTACCGGCCGCAAAATTGCTCCGGAACAAAGGTTTTAAGATTTATGCTACTGAAGGCTCTTCAGAATTCCTGGAAGAAAACGGTATCCCTAATACCCGGGTTTACTGGCCAAGTGAAAAGGGGAGTCCGCAGGCATTGGAACTGATGCATGCCAAAGATATTGATTTGGTGGTGAATATTCCCAAGAACCTCACCTCAAGTGAGCTTTCCAACGGCTATAAGATTCGAAGGGCGGCCATTGACTTAAATATCCCTCTCATCACCAATGTACGCTTAGCATCTGCTTTTATCAACGCATTCTGTACACTGAATCCGGAAGAAATAGAAATTAAGAGCTGGAGCGAATTCTAACTTCATCCAAAGTATTTCAACGTTTATTTTTAAACGGCTTATCAAGCTTTGAGGGTTTGTCAGAATTTTCATTCTGACAAACCCTCAAAAGCTAATAAGAATTTAACAGATGAATTCGTCTATACTTATTTTTATGGTAAGATTTATTATTCGTGAATGTGTTTAGACGACTTCCATATATGGTGAAGATATCGGAATGAAATAAGAGATGTATTGAACGATTTAAGAAATCCAAAATGACAA
>CAMWXI010000093.1 GCA_947178175.1 uncultured Porphyromonadaceae bacterium
TTTTTAAATAAAACAATATAATGAAAAATCGTAAGGAACGTGTCAACATCGTTTTAGAACTTATTCGTACAAAATCTATCGGTAGTCAGGAAGAGTTGCTCAGACTCCTGGCAGATAAGGGATTTTTCGTAACTCAGGCTACACTGTCTCGTGACCTCAAAATGCTTAAAGTGTCTAAGATTCCTACGGAACGCGGCACTTATATGTATATTCTCCCGGAAGGAGAGCATCTCACGGAACAGCTTATCTCCAAGGGGGAAATGTCAATAACTTCCGATGCCAGAAATGGAGTCGTATCTATTGCCTTTTCCAATAATATTGTTGTTATCAAGACTCGCAACGGGCATGCACCGGGCCTGGCTTACGATATTGACCTCAGTAAATCTCCCGAGATTCTGGGAACTATCCCGGGGTCAAATACTGTATTTGCCGTGTTGAGAGAGGATGTGACACGTCAACAGGCTATAGATTTATTCAAACAGCTTCTGGGACTTGACAACAAGGCATTCGAATCATGCTGAGAATTGGAATTGTAGGTGCCGATACTGAATTGGGAGGAGATTTAATCCGTCTTCTTCTGACTCATCCGGAAGTTGAAATGGTCAGTATGATGGCACCGGGAAAGAAGGGGCTCAGACTCTCATCAGTACATTACGGTCTTATCGGAGAGACTGACCTTGGGTTTACCGACACAATTGACTATGAGAATGTCAATGTGTTGTTCATTCTTAATAAAATCCCGTATCCTCTGTCTCCGGAAAATGTGAAGATTATTGATTTGACTCATTGTCATTCAGAATCGGAATCTTCCCCTCTTAACTCGGTTGAGAATGTCGGTGAGACTTCCCGGATGGAATTCGGATTGGGAGAGGTTAACAGAAAGTCTTTAGTGCGCGGAGCTTCCAAAGCTTATATTCCTCAGACTGTGGCATCCGTGGGTTTGATTGCCCTCGCCCCTCTCGCACTTCATCTGTTGCTTAATGACGACATAATGATGGAGATAACGGCTCCGGAGAATGAACTGACTGATGCCAATATTAACGATGCTTTAAAGCAAATAAAGCATGTTTTAGGTAATATTCAGACAAGTTATACCGGAGAAATTCATGTTGAGAAGATAGTTAATTCTTCATCAGAAGGTATAAGAATAAAAATTAGTCTTCCTTCAGAAATTGCATCTTCCGACATAAAGAAAATTTACGAAGGTATCTATGACGACCATAATTTTACCTTCCTTACAGATGCTCCCGTCGGCATGGAGGAAGTAGCCGGCACAAATCGGTGTATTATCTATGTTGACAAGGAGAATGGAAAGATAGGGATTGATATTGTAGCTGATGCAAGTATGCGAGGTAAAGTTGGCGATGCCATTCATGTGATGAATCTTCTTTGTGGATTGCATGAGAAGACCGGTCTCTATCTTCCGGCAAAGTAAATTAAATTGTTTAGAATAAGAGATGTCTGTTAATAAGGTTATATTATTGGGATATGTGGGTCAGGATCCTGAACTCTCCTATCCTGAAAAGGATCGAGCCATTGCCCGCTTCTCATTGGCCACCAATGAACGTCAGGGAACTTCCGGTGTGGAAACCACTGAATGGCACAGATTGATATGTTTTGACAGAAACGCATCCTTTGCCGAGAGATATGTGCGTAAAGGTACACGCCTCTATGTCGAGGGTAAAATCAAATACAGAGAATATGAAGATAAGTTTCATGTGAGCCGTCGTATTGCAGAGATTCATGTGGAACGTTTTGAAATCCTTGGAAGAAAAGAATAAATACAGGAGATGAGAAAATGGCGTATTGAGGACTCCTCGGAACTTTATAATGTTCCGGGATGGGGACTTAAGTATTTTTCAATAAATGATAAGGGACACATGCAGGTGACTCCCGGAGAGAATGCATGTGCTGTGGACATGAAGGAGCTGATGGATGAATTGAAGGTGCGTGATGTCTGTGCCCCTCTGCTCCTCCGTTTCCCCGATATTCTGGATGACAGAATCAGGGAGATGTCAAACTGCTTCAAACGTGCAGCTGAGGAATATAACTATAAGGGACAGAGCTTTGTGGTCTACCCTATTAAAGTCAATCAGATGCGCCAGGTTGTGGAAGAGATTGTAAGCCACGGCAATAAATATAACATTGGTTTGGAGGCAGGCTCCAAGCCGGAACTTCATGCTGTGCTTGCTGTCAACACTCATGAGAACTCCCTTATTATCTGCAACGGATATAAGGATGAGGACTACATTGAGCTTGCACTGCTGGCACATAAGATGGGCAGAAGAATTTTCCTTGTAGTTGAGAAACTGAATGAACTGAAATTGATTGCAGAGGTCTCAAGACGTCTGAAAATTTCTCCTAATATCGGAATCCGTATTAAACTTTCATCTTCAGGCAGTGGAAAATGGGAGGAATCAGGGGGTGATGTAAGCAAGTTTGGTCTAAACTCCAGTGAGTTGCTGACTGCTCTTGACTTTTTGCGCGACCATAATATGATGGAGTGTCTCCGTCTTATTCATTTCCACATCGGCAGTCAGGTTACGAAGATTCGCAGAATCAAGAATGCTTTGCGCGAGGCTATGCAATTCTATGTGCAGCTGCAACAGATGGGATTCTCTATTGACTTTGTTGATGTCGGTGGAGGACTCGGGGTTGATTATGACGGCACACGCTCGGCATACGGGGAAAATTCCATGAATTATTCAATTCAGGAATATGTCAACGATGCAATCTATGCGCTTGTGGATGTATGCACTAAGAAAGACCTCCCCCATCCGAATATTATCACGGAAAGCGGGCGTTCGCTTACAGCCCATCATTCTGTATTGGTCATAGAGGTTTTGGAGACCACCGGCCTGCCGATTTGGCGCGATAATGAAGAACTTGGAGAAGATGCCCATGAACTGGCACGTGAACTTTATAATATATGGGATAGGATAAACCCTGTTTCTGTTTTTGAAGACTGGCATGATGCTTTGCAGATCCGTGAGGAGGCACTGGAACTCTTCAGCCTGGGAATGTTGGACCTTACAACACGGGCGCAGATTGAAAAACTCTTCTGGTCAGTGGCTCGTGATGTGAATATGCTGACTCAAAGCATGAAACATCCCCCCGAAGAATTAAGGAAAGTTTCAAAGATGTTGCCTGAGAAATACTTCTGTAATTTCTCACTTTTCCAGTCGTTACCAGACTCTTGGGCAATTGATCAGATGTTCCCTATAACTCCAATTGCCCGTCTTGACGAGAAACCGACACGTCGCTGTACAATTCAGGATGTAACCTGCGATTCAGACGGTAAAATTAATAGGTTTGTTTCTCCACAGGGCACAAGCAACTCCCTTCCCGTGCATGCTCTGAAAAGTGGCGAACATTATTATCTTGCTGTATTCCTTGTAGGTGCATATCAGGAAATATTAGGTGACCTCCATAATCTGTTTGGTGACACTAATGCAGTGCATATTGTATTATCCAAGGATAGGAAGAGTTATGAGATAGAACAGATTATAGATGGGGAGCCGGTAGCTGATGTTCTTGATTATGTGGAATATAATCCCAAGAAACTGGTCAGAAATCTTGAGACCTGGGTGTCCCGTTCCTTAAAGAGTGGTATAATCACGGCAGAGGAGGGTCGCCAATTCCTTAACAACTATCGTTCCGGCCTTTATGGAATAACTTATCTTGAGAGAGACTGAGTGTTATGCCCCGTTATATGATGCGACTCGCCTACAATGGCTCTCCGTTCCATGGTTGGCAGATTCAGCCCAATGCTGTCAGTGTGCAGCAGACAATTGAAGATGCACTCTCTGTTATTCTCCGTTGTCCGATTTCCATCACAGGAGCCGGAAGAACGGATACCGGGGTCAATGCACGTGAAATGTTTGCTCACTTCGATTTCCCGAATCCTGTTCCGGAATCTATCCTGAAGTCGCTCAACAGACTTATAGGACGCGACATTGCCATCTATGAGATTAAGGAGGTTGCCGATAATTTGCATGCGAGATTTTCTGCGGTGAGCCGCACATATAAGTATTTTATCTCTCTCTCTAAGAACCCCTTCATTTATCCCCTATCATGGGAATATCCCTCTGCTTTAAATGTAGAATTGATGAATAAGGCGGCAGAAATCCTTCTGAAAACTGATGATTTCACCTCCTTTGCCAAACTTCATGCCGATACAAAGACCAACATTTGCAGAGTGACACATGCCGGGTGGGAGTATGAACGTAGTTCATTCCCTTCTCCCTGTGAGGATTTTTCCTTTTTGGTTTTTACCATCACAGCAGACAGATTTTTAAGAAATATGGTGCGGGCAGTGGTTGGAACATTACTGGAAGTAGGCAGAGGGAAAATGACCCTGGAAGAATTTGAAAATGTGATAAGAGATAAAAATCGTTGTGCCGCAGGACAATCAGTGCCACCGCAGGCGTTATACCTTTGGGAAGTAAAATATTAAGAGTTTTATGGGATTTGCAGAAGAGATTAAACAGCTTCGTGACGAGATTAACCGACATAATCATAATTATTATGTGTTGAATTCCCCTGAGATTTCAGATAAGGAGTTTGATATGTTGCTCAAACGCTTGGAGAAACTCGAGGAGCAGCATCCTGAATTTTATGATTCACTTTCGCCGACACAACGCGTGGGTTCGGACCTCACAAAAGGTTTTGAACATGTAGTGCATGAACGCCCTATGATGTCTCTTTCCAATACATATTCCATAGAAGAGGTGGATGAATGGTTTGAGCGAGTAAGAAAATCTCTTGACAGCGAAAAATTTGATATATGCGGGGAGTTGAAGTTTGACGGCACGTCAATATCCTTAAAATATGTTCAAGGACGATTAGTGAGAGCCGTGACTCGAGGTGACGGCACGCAGGGTGATGATGTCACTGCCAATATCAAGACTATAAGAAGCATCCCCATGATTTTGCAACCGGGTGATTGGCCTCATGAATTTGAGATACGTGGAGAGATTCTTATGCCCTGGGAAGTATTTGAAAAGTTGAATGAAGAGCGTGCATTCAATGAAGAACCGCTCTTTGCCAATCCGCGCAACGCTGCCTCAGGAACTCTTAAGTTGCAGGACCCTAAGGAAGTGGCGCGCAGACATCTTGATGCACGATTCTATTATCTGTTGGCTGACACTCTTCCCTCCGACAGTCATTATGAGAATATGCAGAAAGCCAAAAGCTGGGGATTTAAGATCTCTAATGAAATGAAGCTCTTGAAATCATTGGCTGATGTAAATGAATTTATCAATTATTGGGATAGAGAGAGAAAAAATCTTCCCGTTGCCACTGATGGACTTGTCTTCAAGGTCAACTCTTTGCGTCAGCAGTTAAATCTTGGCTTCACGGCAAAATCACCTCGTTGGGCCGTTGCTTTTAAGTTTAATCCCGAAAATGCCTGTACTCCCCTTCGTTTTGTATCGTTTGAGACAGGAAGAATGGGTATAGTGACTCCTGTGGCAAATCTTGAGCCGGTGCAGCTCTCGGGAACTATTGTGAAGCGAGCGTCCTTACATAATGATGATATAATTAAAGAACTGGACATCCATGATGGTGACTGGCTATATGTAGAGAAGGGTGGGGAGATTATCCCTAAAATAACCGGTGTTGACACTTCAAGGAGAAATCCGGAATCCTCACCCATACGGTTTGTAAGAAACTGTCCTGAATGTGGCACACCTCTTGAAAGAATATTTGGGGAAGCAGCCTGGTGTTGTCCCAACCATTATGGATGCCGACCTCAAATTACAGGAAAGATAGAACATTACTGTGCAAGACGCATGATGAATATTGATGGTATAGGGGAAGAAACAGCAGAATTACTCTACGCCTGCGGGATGGTAGTGCGTATTGCGGACCTTTACGACCTTACAGAAGAGAAACTCTCTGGTTTGGAGAGGATTGGAGAGAAAACCGCGAGAAGAATCATCAAAGGGATTGAAGACTCAAAGAAGATACCATTTGAAAGAGTGGTCTATGCCCTTTCAATACCCAATGTTGGAGAAACCACGGCCAAACGTCTTGCCAATACAGTCCAGAGCATGGATAGATTGAGGAAGATGACAGTTGAGGAGCTGACAGCCGTGCAGGATGTCGGGTCTGTTATAGCCAAGTCTATATATGATTTCTTGAGAGAACCGATAAATATAGATAATATTGAAAGATTGACTGCAGCCGGGGTTCAGATGAAGTTGTCGAAAGATAAAATGTTGCCGAGGGGTGATAAATTGGATGGTAAGACAATAGTAATCTCCGGAACATTCTCACATCATTCCCGAGATGAATATAAAGAGATAATAGAGCGAGAGGGAGGAAAGAATTCAGGAAGCATCTCAAAGAAGACTGACTTTGTGTTGGCGGGAGAAAATATGGGTCCTGCGAAGCGTGAGAAGTGTGAAGCCTTAGGTATCCCCATGCTGTCAGAATCAGACTTCCTGACTCTCCTCAACGCAAACTGACATGTGGGGTCCTCGGCATAGTGGCAGGAGAAGGTCTTTGTAAATAAAAATAGCTGAGTCGCAAAGACTCAGCTATTTCGTTGTTGCCTTGGAAGGATTCGAACCCTCACTAAAGGTGCCAGAAACCTGCGTGCTAC
>CAMWXI010000094.1 GCA_947178175.1 uncultured Porphyromonadaceae bacterium
CCTTTAATAAGACTTGAAGTGTTTCTTCTACTTATTAATTTATGTCTTTTATTTATTTTTCCAGTTATCCGAGCCTTACTGATATCGTTTGGACTCCTCCTAATTTTAGGATGTCACTTTATCGCTGAACTCCTTTTAACTCTGCAAAGTTAGACTTTTTTTTCTTTCTATGCAAATTTCTTTCCCTTTTTATCTCAGTATTTTCTTGATTTTTCCCTCTTTGGTAGTGATGATGTAGAGGTTGCCACTTTCGTTTAATGGTATTTCTTTTATCCTTCTGCCTTGAGAATCTGTAATATACGCTATAGTTTCTCCGGCATTATCTTCAGAATCTTCGTCTTCCCCGCATATGTTATCTATTCCTACTGTTACATCAGAGGTTGTGGAATAGAAGACCTGATAGTTTTGCGACACACTATGATTTTTTGTCAGATATAAACCAAGCATGTTTCCTCCATACATTGGAAGGCCCTTTGCTCCGTAAAGCTTATAGTCCTCCGGCACTGTAGGCACCGGACCATCTAAGGTATCCGATATTTCTGCTACCATTGCAACGTCCGGAGAATTTGTGTTCCATATTTTATACCATGCTTCACACCCTTCAGCGTCAAAATCTAAATGAACTCCTTTATCCGGTTCTGGTAAATATATAACGTGAGTAGGACCGGACACCACTGGAACCCAGTTTAATGACAAGCCCTTGTCACTGGGATAAATATTGTATGTGCGTGTAATGGAAGAGGGGATAACTCCCACCGCATCCTCCCTTGTGCGTAATGTAACGGTATAAACTCCGGAGCATGGAAAGACCATCTTTAGTTCCTGATCATTTACAGAACCGTATGCATTAAAGATATACCCTGCATCTACAGTAGCAACCTGATCTTCGGAGGAATTTCCAACTTCTGACGGTATATCGAATTCAGGAGACACTAACATTTCAAGGTTCTTCGGATCTACCGCACTGTTAAAATAACCTTTCCCTTCAAACGTCAACTCCGGATTCCACTCTATTGAGGAGAACAGGGGAAGCACCAATTCCGCATTAAGCAATTTCTCTCCTTCCAAATATTCTACTTCAATACGCTTGAGCACAAACGAATTATTATATGCAGAGAGATTCTCCAATAAGATTTTTAACTCTGAAGCCTGAGAATTCACTGTATAAGTGAAGTTCTCTAAATTTGTTCCATTGGTTGCATTAGCTGACTGAGAGAATGTCCCGTTGACTACTGTCACTCTCAGGGTGTTGGATATTGAAGTGCCAGCCTGAATTGATACAGTTTTGATTTTTTTATCCGAAAATGCACTTGTAGTTAAAATTACTTCATTAATCGGGGATTGAGAACAAGCAAATGTTACTGTCCGTTGACTACTGTTTGAGGTGGCTACGGCAACGTTAACGTCCGGATTTTGTGTCCGGACATCAATATCCCATAAATATTTGGAAGAGTCAATGTACGAATACTCCGGGTCTGAGTATGGTATAAGTTCTACTGATTCCGGCTTATTAGACCTGACATCACTCCACTTCTCCTGGGAATATGCACCGGCGTTATATCCCCATACTTTGGATTCCTCACCCATGGCGGTAAATCCGTCTGCAAGACAAAAGAGGACAGAAATGATTATGGATAATCTAAAAATTTGTGAACTTATTCTTCTCATAATTAATGAAATAATTATTAAAATCTCACAAAAGTAGTAAATTAGCATCATTCTCGCAATAGAAATCATGTTTGAAGAATTATTATATTAAGAAAACATGCTAACGTGAAAAAGAGAGAGATCTGCTCCGGAATCTTCAATAACGTTAGGTTTTGTGATATTATCCCGCTTTAACAATCTGACTTTTTGCTATTAGACCAACCTTTGATTGGGAATTATGTTTGATAGAAAATAGTGACTTATAATCGCCAACTTGAATTTCAAAATATTTACCCACTGACTATGTTTTGGGAATATTGACCCTACATAATCTTTGAATAATCTGTTCCTTTCAAAATCATAACAAACTCCGAACATAAAGATATTGCCTAAACCGAAGGAGGGGAGCACTTGTTATATAGATGAAACTACTAACTTTTAATTTATTAATACGGTATTATGATTAACACAGAATTTAAATTTGGAGAAGTCCACGGACTTGCAGATCAGGTAGAAATTGCTGCCGACCGCGTACAGTTCAGAAATATTTTTGCAAATGATAACGGTGGGGTAGCTCTTATCGGATTTAAAAATGGCCAGAAACTTGACACACACGTTGCACCGGCAGAATTACTGGTTACAGTCTTAGAAGGTGAGATAGTATTTACTATTGTAGATAAGCCTCACACACTCAAAGCCGGGGAATTCCTTCTTGTCGGTGCAGGAGTGGAACATAATGTATATGCTAATTCTGACTCAAAGGTAATGCTTGTTAAGGTTAAACCATAAAGTGATTTATTTTAAAAGAATGTAAAGAGGGAGTGGCGTAATTTCAAACGCCACTCCCTCTATTATAAGATAATATCTAAATATAAAACCTTTTTCCTTGTCAGTCTGCCGAGACCATAGCGTCACAACAATTTGTGGCACTGCTTTCCATCTCCAAAGTAGAATGTGAAATACCTTCCTCCGAAAGCATCTTTTTCAACGATACCTTAACATGCTCTATATTTTGTATGTCTTTGATTTTGACATGGGCAGTCAATGCATTTTCAGTAGTACTTATTGGCCATATATGAATATGATGCACATCAATAACCTCAAGATTCTCCATCATTTTCCTTCGTATATCTTCGAGTTCAATCCCTTGAGGAACAGCATCAACACTAAGTCTCAGACTTTCCCTGAGCAGCTCCCATGCCGAGATTATTATCACTCCTGCCACAATCAGACCGATAATCGGGTCAAGAATATACCAACCTGTAAAATGAATTACCACACCGGATATTACCACGCCAACTGAGACCAATGCATCCGCCATCATGTGCAGATATGCACCTTTTACATTCAAATCACTTTTCTGATTTTCCCTGAACAGCAACATAGTCATAACATTCACCACCACTCCGATTCCGGCAACCCAAGCAACTGTAAGTCCTTTCACCTCAGTAGGTGTTATCAGTTTCTCAATACTCTCTACAATAATGAAAGCTACTGCTACAAAAAGAATAATGGCGTTAAGAAGAGAGATAAGAATAGACCCCTTTTTATAACCGTACGTGAATTTCACATTCGCCTTCTTCATTCCCAACCTTATACCAAACAATGAGAGGAGCAAAGCAGCGACATCGCTCAAGTTGTGACCTGCGTCAGAAAGCAAACCCATCGAGTCGTAGGCAAACCCGTAAACACCTTCCAATATCACATAAATGACATTAAGGGATATACCCCAGATAAATGCTTTCGTCAATTCCGAAGCATCCTTAATTGAATGATGGTGGTGGTGGTGCTCATGCTTTCCCTGATGAGATTCATGATGATCGTGATGATGTAGTTTTTCGCTTTTCATATCTTAAAAAATTTCATGTCCTATAAATTTTGCAACAAAATTATAAACTTATTTTTGCCACTCAGTTGCATAATCGGAATTATAATTTTGCAAAAAATAAAAACTAAACATAAAGACTAAACTTAAAGAATGAGCGTTAACCGGAATAAACTTCTTATAGCATCCCTCCTCTTAGGGTGTCAATATACCTTTTCCAACACTACCATAACAGGGGATATATTTAACAAAAATGATAACAAACCAATAGATTTCGCACGCGTAACCATCTTTAATCCTGAGACAGGCCTTCCTTTGCAGATTGAAGCAATCTCTGATGAATCAGGACATTTTATTCTTCCTGATATTCCCGAAGGTCATTACATCCTCCGCATAGACAATCTCGGAAGTATCACACAAGAAAGAGAAGTGGATGTGGATAAAGACCCAATATTCATCGGGCGCATTGAGCTGACCGACAATTCCCAATTACTTGAAGAAGTAGTTGTCGTTGGACAGAAATCACAGTTATCACTCAATTCTGATAAAAAGGTGTTTAACGTCAGCTCAAACATCAACTCTTCCGGAGCATCGGCAGAGGAACTATTAGCTGCCGTGCCATCGGTTTCAGTCAACAGCAGCGGCGATATTTCCCTTCGCGGTAAAACTGACGTGATGGTTTGGATTGATGGGAAGGCCATGGGTATGAACGATGATAATCGTTCCCAGATTCTACGACAGATTCCGGCATCATCAATTGAAAGCATTGAGGTCATGAACAATCCGGCATCAAAATACGGAACAGAAGGAACGGCAGGAATCATCAATATCCGACTGAGACAAGATGACAGACACGGATATTACGGAAATGCCGAAATGAATGTTGACTCTCGCGGAAGTGTTAATATCAATGCCAATATAAACTATAACACCGGAAAATTCGAATCATTTGCCGGATTGGGACTTAAATCTCAACATGAACCCGGCGGGAGTGAATCATTCCGTAAATATGCGGATGGCACAACCTTATTGTCAAACGGAAAACAGAAGAAACACGAAAATAGTATATTCCTTAGATTAGGCACAAACTATCGTCCGGATGAAAAAAACGTTATCTACATTAGTGCCGTCGGGACATCGGGACATAAATGGGGGAGTATTGAAACAACTCATCTCAGTACTATTCCCGGTCTCTGGAATAAAGACATTAATAATCTGAAGGAGAAAGGTAATAATATTGGAGTCAACATCCTTGCAGGATATAAACACTTCTTTCAAACCGACAACTTCATTGACTTCAATGCCAGTTACAACTTCTGGCAAGCCAAAAACAATAATCTGGTTGAAGATACTGCCTTCTTCGCCTCATCACCCGGAGAAAGTGATGACACAGCAACTTCATGGCAGAAATCCCTTCAGGATGTGACTATAAGCAATTGGGAAATCGCACTTGACTACACCAATCTGTTGCTCCCATGGTTAAAATTAGAGACAGGAATAAAAGCTAACCTGAATCATGAAAATAGCCCTGCTTCTTACGAAGGTGGTCCCACTGAAACAGAACTTACACCTATACCGGAGCTCTTCAATCGTTTCCATTACGACACCGACATCTACGCACTTTACATAAATTTTTCAGGGAAACACAGGAACATCACCTATGGCGCAGGGCTTAGAGGGGAAGCTTGGCAGATTCGAACCCGCTCCCTCTCTTATGGTGAAATCAACGATAAGACGCCTATGTTTAAGAAAAACGACATTGCACTGTTCCCATCAGCATCTGTCGGGTGGGAATTCCTTTCGGATAATGAACTTAAACTGACTTATTCACGCAGAATACGCCGACCTTTCGGACCGCAGCT
Organism: uncultured Porphyromonadaceae bacterium; assembly: GCA_947178175.1. Classification (GTDB taxonomy): domain Bacteria; phylum Bacteroidota; class Bacteroidia; order Bacteroidales; family Muribaculaceae; genus Lepagella. The sequence continues at coordinate 5,335 of CAMWXI010000094.1, forward strand.
CAACACATTTGAGAACATCTCCGACCCCTCGGAAGTACATATCGGCAATCCGACAATAATGCCGGAATACAGCAACTCATTAGAATTGGGATATATAAAGACCTGGCGTAATTGCACACTGTCTGCATCAGCTTACATGCAGGAAAATTCCGACATCATCAGCCATGTCAGCTTCCTTGCACCAATGGCTTCCGATCCGGAAATTAATACCATGTACTACGGGCATGCAAACGTAGGAAACATGATAAACACAGGCGTAGAGATTATTTCGAGAAACATTCTATTTAAACGTCTCACACTGACCACCACCCTTAATCTTTATAACAGTCATCTAAAGGCATGGAAAGCCGAATATCCTTTGCATGGTTATCTTTATCCAATCAGCGGTCCTCATCAGAACCGTTTAGTGTGGAAGATAAGCTGTATGGCCTCTGTAAAACTGCCATGGGATATGTCTCTTCAGGCGACCGGGAGATATGAATCCAGAAGTATTACACCGCAAGGTATAGAACGTTCAGGATGGGATGTTGAAGCTGGATTAAAAAAGAATTTGGGAAACTGGAGTTTCTCCCTCATCTGCAAAGATATCTTTGACTCCCAAAAAGGAAGAGATGTTCTTTACGGGAATGGATACACCCAATCCATCAGCAAATGGAAGACGGGGCGCACACTACGTCTGGGTATAGCCTATAATTTCGGGAAATCGCTCCATACAGAAGAGTGTATGCACAATCATGTAAACACCGGGGGCTACGGCGACTCCGACCATCATCATTAATCACACCGGACTTAAGTACAGATAAAAATTCTCCGGCATCAAGATATATGCCGGAGAATTTTACGTATTTAAGAATCTAAAAGTGGTTAGAAATTATATCCGATCTTCATATTAAAAGTGCTGGTTGAGCCATGTCCGCCCTGAGTCCAACAATGACCCAGATAACCGATGCCGGCATACCATTTACCGAAGTTCAGACCAACCATCGGGTTGACTGAAACCGCACCATGGTCTGTATTAGCGGTATTCAGTTCATAACCCACATCAAAGGAGAAGAAGGGTTTGAAACCTTTTACTGTACCTGAGACAACTGCGCGTCCAAACATAGGGATGAGCGGACCCTGGTCAAAATTCCATTTCTCAGTGATACCGATACCGGCACCGAGAGAAATATTCTTATGAACCTTTGAGGTGAAACCGCCTTGAATGTTAAAC
>CAMWXI010000095.1 GCA_947178175.1 uncultured Porphyromonadaceae bacterium
ACCGATGATTCTACCTTTGATTTCGTCGTTGTCAATATGGAAAACGGTGACTGAATTCTCAACGGCCGTTTCAGTAGCCACTCTTTGAATTGACTGGACAACGATGCGTTTTGCCTCCTTGTTGGCCGTCATTTTGGCATCGTCCATAATATCATTGATATAGCCTGCGGCGGCAGTTTTTGCTTCATCTTTAAGGCTTTCCACGAGTTTCTCCTTGGCTTCATCGGCAGAAAGTCCGGAGATGCGTTCAAGTTCTGTCTGCGCCTGACGGATGAGGTGTTCAAGTTCTGAATTGCGGGAGTCAAGGAGTTGTTCGCGGGAGTCAAGATTCTGACGCAATGCGTCCAGCTCTTTTTTCCTACGGTTGTTGTCGTTATGCTGCTGGTTAAGCTGAATCTCACGTTGTTTGGCACGGGCTTCAGCCGACTGCACTTTCTGCATGCGCTGCGACGCGGAGCGTTCGGCTTCGGAGATGATTTTCATTTCCTCCTCTTTGGCAGCGAGTATTTTCTTTTCTTTAATAACTTCAGCTTCACGGCGGGCATCGTCTACGAGGGTTCTGGCATGTGAAGAGGCTGATTTATTGCTTAGATAATTCGCAGTGAAGTATCCGGCGGCGGCGCAGATAACCGCTATAATAATCATTATTGTTATAATTCCCATTTTTTTATAATATTATTAGGTTGTTGACAAAAATTAATCCACAGGAAAGTGGAGGAATCCTTGACGACAAACGGGGGAATCAGACGAAATCAGGAATTTCGGGTAGAGGATTGAGCCGAGAGGATATTATCGGCATAAATATTGGTTTGCCGTAAGAGCTCTTTGGCATCATCCACCCTTTTGAGGAGTTGCATATAGAAAGAAGCGTACTGGTATGTCATCATGGCGAGGATTTCGGAGTCAGATTTATCTTCGAATTGCCGACGCCATAGGGAGAAGAGAGCTTCGACGCTTTTTTCAGTGTCTCTGACCATATCCTGGTCGGAGAAGGGCACGGTGATAAAAAAACGTTCACCGGCTATTTTGAGTTCCATTTTTACGTTGTCCTGTCTGTTCATCGCGTAGGATGTAAGGTTGGATTCAAAGAATCCGTGAGGGGAGATTTTTATGTCGCCGGGTCATCTTTCAGCAAAGCTATAGAGGAATCAAGGCGACGTATGAGCGAGGCAATCTGCCTGCGGGTTTCGAGCAGGGTGTCCGGAGAATCAGCAAGTTTATGGGAGATTCTGAGGTAGTGGTTTTCCTGTTCGAGATTGCGGATACGTTCGGATGCGGAATGAAGGTTTGCTCTGAGTGCCTCCATTTGGTCAATGAGCGACCGATGTTCCTCACGCAAAGAGTTTTGCCGTTCGTTGATGACAGATAGCTTATTCTGCAGCGAGGAAATAAGGTCAAGTATAGAAGCATCCATATCCGGCAATCTTTCTACAAAGTTAAGAAAAAAGAGTGAGGTTGCAAAAGAAAAGCTGAGAGAAGCGGACGCGATCATAAAAATTTTTACTAATTTTGATGTCATACAAGGATAATCGTGATTCCCTTTTTTTGTGTGTAGAAGCTGAAATCTTGAGGATTGCGATTTATGATATCAAAATAAAAAATAGAATTATGGAAATTAAGAAAATGCGTCTGATGATAATGATGCTGATTGCATTTATGTTGGGAGCATGCAGCAGATCGGACGATATGGAAGTGTTGCTTGGTAAGGTTCCTTCAGACGCGGGATATGTGATAGGAGTCAATGTGGAGGAATTGTTGAAGAAGGGAGATATCAAGGATTTCTCGGCTCTTCCTCCGGCGATAGAGCAATATCTGAACAGTCATGCGGATTGTAAAAAGATGCTCCTACCATTATTTAGCGAGGATTCCGGGATAGGACACACGGCTGCCGTTTGCTTCAATTCGAAGGGATATGACTGGGTCATAGCAATAGTTGAGGATAAGGCCAAAGCCGAAACTGCGCTCGCCGGGTCAGGACTGGGCGAAAGGGGAGTGATAGATGGAGGAATCCTTTGGATTTCCTCCGGCAGTCCGAATAAGGAGGAGATAAATCGTTGTATGCATCTCGGGGAATCGCAGAGTGTGCTTTCTGAAGTCCCGGCCAAGGAAATGGCGGATATGAAGAAGGATATTGAGGTGTATGGGAATATCTCTTCATTTCTTTCATCCTCCGATATGTCATTCAGTGATGTGTCGACAATTAAACTGGTGCTTGCCTCCTTATTCAACGATGCGAAATATCTGAGGGGAGGAATAGTATTTGAGAAAGGGGAGATGAATGGAGAATTCTCAGTACTCAACAGCAAGGGGAAGGATGCAAAATTGTCGCTTGAGACTTCACGGCTGAACGAGGATTTTCTGAAGAACATATCCGGTAAATATGATTTGCTTGCCGGATTCAGTTTCTCAGAGAAAGCTGTCAGCAAGTTGATTGGTCAGTATGCCAACCTGTTGTCATTGGGAGGATACGGGAATCTGTTGGAAGGTTTCAGCGGACGTATGGCCTTAGGGATGAATGTCAAGGATTTTCTGAAGCATAATGAGCAGAGCGGTCTGACCGTTGTGATGGAATTCAAGAATGGAGACACCGCAGGGAAAGCAAGTCAGGGAATAAGCAACTTTCTGGGTTCCGGAGTCCTGGTTTCAGCTCAGGGAAATAATGTGATAATCGGCACAACCCTTCCGGCGGGGACATCTGATTCAGAACTTATCGGCGGATTGAACGGAAGTACACTTGGAGTGGCATGTAATATTTCCGGCATTACCGAGGGTACGGGTGCAACCGTCTGGAATAGATGGGACTCAGGATATATGCGTGCGGTTCCTGATGGAAAGGGTGTGCGACTTGAATATAAGTTGACAACGAAAGATAAAGGCGGAAATGCACTGTTGCTTTTGCTCGAAAGCATTGCACAGGCCGGAAAGGAGAATGAGGCTATCAAGAATTATCTATACAGGTGAAAAGTGAAATGAAGATAGAGGATATTCGGATAGAGGATGCACTTCCCGTGGTGTTTGAGCATGACAGGGTCAGGGCGTCGGAAGTGTGGCGGTCGCGCCTGAAAATCCGGAGGGGAGAAAGGATAGTGATTTCCGCAGAGAGCGGCACTGGAAAATCATCGCTCTGTGCATATCTCTATGGGAATCGGAAGGATTATTTAGGGAAAATATTATTCAATGGTGATGATATCCGGAATTTTTCGATAGGAGAATGGCAGGAGCTGAGACGCCGCCATCTCAGTTATCTTCCACAGGAGTTGTCGTTGTTTCCTGAATTGACAGCTATGCAGAATATAGAGCTGAAGAATTCCCTGACCGGCCATGTTGGCAGAGACAGGATAGAAGAGTGGCTTCAGATGCTTGGTATAGAAGCACGTGCTGATTTTCCGGTGGGGAAGATGTCGGTGGGTCAGCAGCAGCGTGTCGGAATAATCCGTGCGTTATGTCAGCCGTTTGATTTCATATTGCTGGATGAGCCGGTAAGCCATCTTGATGAGAACAACAATAGGATAGCTGCGCGCCTGATAGCGGAAGAGGCAGAGAGACAAGGGGCGGGGATTATAGCCACCTCAGTAGGGAACCACTTATTATTGGAGGATGCAGTAACTATCTGCTTATGAAGATAATCAATAAATTATTACGAAAGAATCTGAGTGCTGCCCAGACAGCGGGATTTATATTGTCAAATTTCATAGGTCTGTCCATCATAGTGGCAGGTCTGCAGTTCTATCTTGACCTCAGAAGTATCTGGGACAGTGAAGACAGTTTTGTAAGGCGTGATTTCATAGTAGTAAATAAGAAAATAGATGCATCGGGTCTTACGGGTGCAAGTGAGTTGACTTTCACGCGGGAAGAGATATCGGATTTGGAGTCACAGCCTTGGGTGAGGAGTTGCGGCAACTTCACCGGGGTGCAATATCAGGTGTCTGCCTCTGTGGTAGGAAACGGAGGGAGAGGGATGTCTACCGATATGTTTTTCGAGTCAATCCCTGATGAATATATAGATGTGGCTGACGGGGGATGGCAGTATGTCCCGGGCAAGAATGAGGTTCCGGTGATAATCTCGAAGGATTATCTGACGCTTTATAATATGGGCTTTGCCGGTTCGGCCGGATTGCCGCAGATGAGCGAACAGATGATGAGTGCCATACCCATGCGTCTTCGTCTTCGTTCGGAGAAGGGAGATAAGGAGATGACGCTGAACGGAAGAATAGCAGGATATTCGAACAGACTGAATACGATTCTTGTGCCGCAGACATTCATGGATTATACCAATGGATTGCTTGGAAGCGGAGAGAAGGAGAATCCCCGGAGACTTATAGTTGATGTGAGCAGTCCGGGTGATGTAGCAATAGGGAAATATCTGGATAGCCGCGGCTGGGAGCTTGCCGGCGACAAGAGCGGAAGCCAGGCGAGTTATCTTTTGAATGTCGGCGGAGGCGTGATAGTAGGAATCGGAATGGTCATCACCTTGCTCAGCTTCTTCATACTGATGCTTTCAATCTCCCTGTTAATGCAAAAAAACAGAGAGAAACTTCATGCCTTGATAATGTTGGGCTTTCCGTTGAGGGATGTTGGGGCTCCCTACGAGGGGCTGATTGTCTTGTCTACTCTTGCGGCTCTGATTCCGGCAATAGTCATAATGTTGCTTCTCAGAGGATTCTATATGGGAAGGTTAGCCGGTATTGCCGGGATGGCCTCAGGTGGAATATGGTTGTCGCTGACAGCAGGTATAGTTCTGGCGGCAATAATGACCGTTGTGAATATTATTTCAGTAAGGAAGAAGGTAAAGGAATCATTTTAGTGTTTAACCGCAGGAATTTGTGGATATTTTAGACCCCGTTCCCCAGTTTTAACAAATATTGGGGAACGGGGTTTAAATGATGATTCTGATTGTGAATGATTCTAAAAACTGCTATAAACTCCCGTAAATTCAAGTGAATTTATTAATTTTGTAGTTCCATAAAACAGGAGCCTGCATTAATTGAGACGTTTCTTTCTTTATATAATGATGTTTGTGGCTGCCACAGTTGCAGCAGTCCAGATAGGCACACGTCCCTCACGGGGAGGTGAGGCGGAAGGATTGTTGTCTCAGCAGGAGGGATTGGTAGAAGATACCCTTAAGGAAATAATCCGCGACACAATAACCCCATCGGGAGAAACGGGAGACACCACTCTGATTATTTCAAAGCCCGGAGGTGTTTCCGGTTTTGAAACCGACACGGTATCCGGACTCGGAAGCCGGAATCTCATATCACGCATAATCAGGGAGAAGGTGGATTTGGAGTCAGCTGTCACATTTTCGGCAAAAGACTCGTTATTGCTTACAGGACAGAATCATGCATGGTTGTTTGGCGGGAGTCAGGTAGACTATGGTGAATTCAAATTGAATTCAGAGCGCATAGAGATGGACTTGGATTCGTCGACAGTCTATGCGCAGGGAATACGTGACTCAATAGGTGAGCTGGTGGGGAATCCGATTTTTAAGGATAAGAATGGGGAATATGAGTCGGAGACAATGAAGTATAACTTCAAGACGGAGCGTGGCTATATCACCAATATCATTACCGAACAGGGAGAGGGTTATCTGACGGGAGGGGCCACAAAGAAGATGGAAGACGGCAGTTTCTATCTTGAAAACGGAAGATACACCACCTGCAGCGACCATGAACACCCCCACTTCTATTTCAACATCACACGCGGAAGAATGAGGCCGTCGAAGGATGTCGTGACAGGTCCTGCGTATATGGTGCTGGCGGATGTGCCGCTCCCCTTGGCGCTGCCGTTCGGATACTTCCCCTTCACCAAAGATTATTCAAGCGGAATCATTTTTCCGAGTTTCGGAGATGACTACAACCGGGGTTTTTATGCCCGCGACGGTGGATATTATTTCGCTATCAACGATTATGTGGACCTGGCTCTCCGCGGAGAGATTTACACAAAAGGCTCCTGGGGACTTAAGGCATCCTCAAGCTATTACAAAAGATATAAGTTCAGAGGAAATCTGGATATCTCATATATCACGACAATCACAGGCGACAAAGGCGCTCCGGACTATAGGAAGCAGAACAACTTCCAGGTGATATGGAGTCACACTCAGGACCCTAAGGCCAACCCCAACATGAGTTTCTCCGCATCGGTGAATTTCACGACTTCCGGATATACACGTAATGACCTGAATTCATATTATAGTTCGGCATTTACTGAGAATACCAAGTCTTCAACCGTGAATATGACATATCGCTTTCCGGGGACAAAGTGGAGTCTGTCAGCGACGGCCAACATTTCCCAGCGTACTCAGGATTCGACTCTCTCGGTATCGTTTCCCGCCATCACATGGTCTTTATCGCAAACGGCACCCTTCAAGCGCAAACGTGCCGTAGGTGGTGAAAAGTGGTATGAGAAAATCCGGTTGTCTTATTCAGGACAGTTTCAGAATCAGTTGACCTCACGTCAGGACCAGTTTTTCAAGAAAAGTCTGATTAAGGACTGGAGAAACGGTATGAGCCATAGT
>CAMWXI010000096.1 GCA_947178175.1 uncultured Porphyromonadaceae bacterium
TTCGATAGTGGATTATATATTGAAGTTAGATTAAACCTTTGAGGATTATTAATGTCATATATTCATACTGAATTTTTTGAAAAATGAAATCACAAAATAAAATATTGGATGACAACACGCTAAAGAAGGTACCTTTTACCGTTCCTGATAATTATTTTGATAATTTCAGAACGGAAATGATGAAGTCATTGCCGGAATTTCCGGAAATACCGAAGACTGTTGAATTGTCAAGATGGCAACGTTTCAAGCCTTATTTTTATATGGCAGCCATGTTTCTTGGTATATGGTGTATGATGAAGGTGTTTCATACAGTCTCCACTCCATCAGCAATATCTTTGGATAACCCTCCCGAACAGGTGGCTCAGGCGCTTATTGATGACAATGTGTATGATTTCTACTCTTTCGTTGATTATGAAAGTGAAAATGATGCGGAGCTCCAGAATGAAGTTGGAGCGATGTATTCTGATTTTAACGACTTCGTAGAAGATTTTGAAAATACATCTGTTAGCGCAGATAACGATAATGACTTATATTGACCCCGCATATCATCCGATATGCGAGGGCTTTTTATATTTTGTCCGCAGACTCTAAATTTGGAACCAATATGAAACGAATTCTACTTACATTCTCTCTGATAATCTCCTCATTGTTTTTAACGCCATTCAGTGGCTTAGCCCAGCATAAGCATCATCATAGGGCGATGTCAAAAGAGATTCAGGAATTTAAAATAAAGTATCTTGCTTCAGAAATAGATTTGGCAGATAGTAAGCTGGCAAAATTTTCCGACATCTGTAATGAACAGGATAAAGAACGGGCTAAAGCCTTTTCAGATGTCCGAAAGCTTGAGAAGCAGGTGAAGGATAAGAAAAATGCAGCAGAGGAAGATTATTTGAAATTATCTGAGGCAAAGACGAATCTAAAATTGAAGATGGCGGAAATTGAGAAGAAATATGATGAAAAATTCTCCTCTATTATAAGTCAGAAGCAGCTTTATAAGCTCAGGGAAGCTGAGTCAACGTTCCGAAAGAAGATGCACCGGATGCGTAAAGAAAAGAGAAACGGAAAGAAGTAATACATGATAGTTATGTTGCTTAATACCACTATATGAAATATAAAATCGGACACAATTCCATGCGAAATATATTTAGAATTTTCAGGAAAGCATCTCTTGGAGTAGCTTTCCTGTGTTTTATGTGTTGCTTTCTGGATGTAAATGCGTTTGCATCAGATGCCAGTGAACCGGATTTTGCATATCCGCAGACAGTAGATGCCTCAGCAAGAATGATGCTTGACCGAGCATTCGTTAATGGAAATCAGCTTGATGCTCTTCAGGCAGGTGTTCAGATTACTATAGCTCAGACCTCAATTTCAACTGATAGCGTAATAAATGCTCTTCAAGTGTGGGACAGGCTGTTGCTTCATTTGAATGGCCCTTACAAATCACTGGGCGCGATTTTGAAGGCACAACTGCTTACAAATGTATATTCATCACAAAGATATCAGTTTGATAACCGCACACTCCCCCTCAATCAGATTCCTGACGATCCTAAACTATGGAGCAGAGAAATATTTTTGGAAAAAGTCAATGAGCTGATTGCATTAGCTTTGTCAAATCAGGAGGGGATGAATCGTAATGTTTCTTTTTTTTCTCCACTTTTGACCAATACGGTAAAAGCTGATGCCGAGGGTATGGTGCTCTATGATTTTTTAGCGCGACGGGCCATATCTATAAAAGAATCATTCGGACGAAGTTCTGACGGGGATATGATTCCTTTTTTTTCTGTCTCTCCATCAGAAAAGCATTGTTCGATAAAGGATATCGCTGAAAGTATTCCTCAATTCTATAGAAAGAACGGAGATATTAATATTGCTTACGGAAGAGGGATAGTTTTATATGGCCATTATAAGGGAATGGACGAGCAAATTAAATTATTATATGATAATTTGATGAATCCGCATAACGGAATAGCTCGTCTCCCTATAGCTCAGGAATATTTCAACTTGTGTGTGGGCCCTGAATTTTATACAAGTGAAGAGAAAGTATTCTCAGAGGATGATAGTGACTGTAAAGAGAAACAAATGTCTGTAAAAGACTTCTATTCTCTTTCTAAAAAATTGATTGACACTTATACCGAATTCGGTGAGGAGATTCTGTCTCCATCAATGACAAAGTTATTGACTGTTGACGCTTCTTATAGCATTAAGGAATATTTTTCAAACACTGATAAAATTGATTTTGAAATTTGCCGAAGGAATTTGACAGAGGGGCATCTCTTCCTTTACAAAATACCGTCAGACACTGAACGGGCATGGCAATGGAAGGAAATTTTAGCGAAAGGAAAGATGATGGGCCGTTGGCCGTTAGAGGCTTTAGCCGAGGAAGTTCCCTTTAAAAAATGTTCAAAATTTTCAATTCCCAATCCCGGAGTCGGCACATTTGCAGCAGTTATTTCACAGTCTGAAAGTATATCCGATATTCCCTCTGATGTGAAAAAGTCTTACGCGCCAACATTTACGGTCTCCGCTATTAATATTATATCAGTGGAGTCTCCTTTAAGTGTCAACCGGAAAGAGAATGCAACCGGTGTTTATGTAGTAAACGCCGATAATATGCAACCTGTGAAAGGTGCAAAAGTTGTTTTCACTTCGCAAAATGTAAAGGGAAACAAACGTAGCGAAGCCATCACGGATGCTTCAGGTTTTGCATCTATCCCTTCCGGCTTTCGTAATTGTAAAGCAACTGCCTATCATAAAGGTAGTGAAGTTAGTATTTGGGTTGGGAATCATACCGTATCTGAGGAATCTTCAACATATAAATATATTACTGTATTGACAGACCTTTCCCTATACAAGCCGGGTGAGACCGTTAAGTTTGCGTTAATTGGCTTCAAAAAGAACAATGATGTCCTGTCCCTCTCAACAGATGAGAAAGTGATTGTGACTCTTCGTGATGCCAATGGTAAAGAGATTAAAACCCAATTACTTGAACTGGATGAATTCGGACGATGCAGCGGGAAGTTCGAACTTCCTGACGATGGACTTTTAGGATTCTGGAACGTAGAGGCCAAATACTCCGATATGACTAAGAACAGTTATACGGGCTACGCTCAATTTAATGTAGCGGAATATCAGCCACCTACTTTCTTCGTAACTTTAGAAAAGAATAAGGGAGAAGAGGATAATACAATCGAATTGTCGGGTATGATCAGCACTTATTCCGGTTTCCCCCTTGCGGGTTCAGAGGTTAAATATAAGGTTACGTTTAATCCATTTTGGTATCGCGGAGATGTTTCCAATGCTTATTATGGAGGAACAACCGTGTCGGATGATAAGGGTGAATTCAGAGTGAATCTACCATTATCAAACCTTAAGGATACGAGATTTGAACACGGCTCTTTCCGTGTTGAGGCAACTGCCATATCCCCTGATGGAGCTTCGGCAGAAGCTGTTCCCGTAATCTTTTCTGTTAAGGACTCATTCTCTCTTGAACCTCAGATACCATCCAGCATTAAGGTTGATTCAACGGCAGTTATGTTGAATATCCCGGTGAAGGATATTGCGGGTTATCCTTCAAAACAAATAGTGGAGTTTACTCTTTATCAGTTCACAAACAAGGGAGAATGGACGGAACTTGAATGTGGTAAATTTTTATCCCCCTCATTTTCAATTCCTTCATCCCGACTTCCATCAGGTAAGTACAAGTTAAACCTTAAACTTGACCGCTCCAGCAGCGTTAACGAATTTATTTTATTTAGAACTGATGAAAAGACTCCTCCGATTGAAACTACTCTATGGGTTCCGGAAAAGAGTATTACGGCTTCACCCGGAGAGAAGAATGTGACGGTCCAAGTCGGAAACAGTTTCAAAGACTTTTATGTTCTGTGTATTGTCTCTGACAAAAATAGAGTGATTTTTCAGAAATGGTTGCGGCCGAGGGGTGAAATAATTAATGTCGAGGTCCCTTCACCGGAATCCGGTAATAGAATATGGATTGACCTGATAGCCTCAAATGATTTTATCCGGAAGAGCGAGCGTATCACCGTTTATCCCTCGGAGCATGCAGTGTCTCTGAATGTGACAACGGAGACATTCAGAGACAAGGTTAATGCTTCCGGGAAAGAAAACTGGCGTTTTTTATATTCGTTGTCTACTACTGAGGGGACAACGGTTGCAGGTAAAATTCCGGTTCTTGCGGTACTGACCAACAAGAGTCTTGATGCGATTCTTCCGTTTGTATGGAGATTTAATCCTGCGGAAAGGGTAAGTCTTTGGGACAGGACTTCGGTTAACGGGGTAAATTCCGGAATGATTTATAGGAGCTATTACTTCAGTCGTCCTTCCTCTGTCATATATAATTATTGCGATCCGACATGGAATTTCTATGGTCGTTCTCTTTATGGCGGGAAGTATTATCAGCATACGCGTATGGCAGTTGCTGATTTATCTATGACCAAAATGATGGTTACTGAAGAAGAGCAAAGTGAGTCGAACTTCGCAATTGGCTTCGTCACTGAATCGAAGGCTATGGCAGCCGGTAAGATGGAGGATGCAATTGAGGATGATGTGGCATCTGTGGAAGGTTCTAATGATTCCGGGTTGGCTTCCATGGATACTTATCGCGATTCAGAATGTCCTGTTGCATTCTTCATGCCCAACCTTGTTAGTGATGACGCAGGCGTGGTTACCCTTGATTTTACACTTCCCGATTTTAATACTACCTGGAAATTACAGCTCTTAGGATATACCGAAACTCTTAAAACTTCACTTCTGACCAGGGAGGCCGTAGCTTCAAAAGAGGTGATGGCTCAGTGTAATTTCCCATCGTTTTTACGCACGGGAGACCATACCGTAATAAAGACCTCCATCTTTAACAATTCAGCTCGATTGATGTCAGTAAGCGGTATAATGGAGGTTATTAACCCGGTCAATGGTGTGATTGTAGCTCAACAGAATCTGACGGACAGGAAAGTGGAACCCTCTTCATATCTACAAATTTCATTGGAGTTAGAAGTACCCGAAAATATTTCGAATCTTTTGATCAGAGTTAAGGGAACCGGCGAAAACTCATCTGACGGGGAACAGTCAATAATCCCGATATTTCCCGCATCTCAGCCTGTGATGGATGCTACATCGTTCTATCTCTCTCCGGGACAGACCAAATATGAGATGAAACTTCCTTCGTATGATAATAAGGCATCAATAACCTTACAGTATTGTAATAATCCTCTATGGTATTGTCTTACAGCTCTGCCGGGCCTGATTGATCCCGGATCTTCCAACTCAATCAGCGTGGTGGAGTCATTCTTTGCTAATGTAGTCTCATACGGTATTCTGCAACATAATAACAATTTGAAGCGGGGATTACAGGAAATATGTGACTCGTCTGCCGGGCAAGGATTACTTCGTTCCGGTTTGCTTAAAGATAGCGAGTTAAAGATGGTGTCATTAGGGACTACACCCTGGGTTAACAATGCTTTTTCAGAACAAATGAGGTTATCTTCTCTTTCTTCCTTGCTTGATGATGTTAAGGCTTCCAGGGCAATCAATGACTGCTGGGATAGGCTTGAAAAACTTCGCACGAAGGGGAGTGGCTGGAGCTGGTGTCCTAAAATGGAGCCGTCGTTCTATATCACAACCGGTATACTTATCAGGTTAGGAAGACTTAAGAAAACCGGTTATATCAACTTTAGCCCTGCTCAAACAGAAGCTATCGAAGAAGCAATTGCCTTTGCAGATGAAGAAATCCTGAAAGATTACAGAAGGTATGGAGACAAAACCTCCTTGGCATCAACCATGTATTATTTATATGCCAGAAGCTTCTTTAAACCTAAGGCTGAAAATGCTGAATTTCTTGCTCTTCGTACTCGTGCTCTTAACAGACTTTCAAACTCTTGGAAGACTATGGGTGTGGCGGATAAGGCTACGACCGTCATACTCTTTGCACGTGATGGAAACCTTTCAACCGCCCGGGCTATAATTAAATCCCTGACTCAATATTCCACTTATAGACCTGAGCAGGGAAGATGGTTTGATAATCTTCAGAATAATAATGGTGGTGTCGGAAAGTTAGTGACAACTGCAAGGGTGCTTGAGGCTTACAGCGAAATAGAGCCGTCATCACCGGAGATTGACGAAATGAGGCAATGGCTTATTCTGCAACGTCGCGGGGAAGATTGGGGTGCGAGAAGCCACATCACAGAAGTTGTGCAATCTGTCCTGACAACCGGCACTAACTGGGATAATGACTTATCACAATCAGAGATATATCTGAACGAGAAAAAATTAGAGCCAGGTAATGTTGAGAAATTATCCGGTATGATAACAATGGATATCAACCGTGCGGATACAGGAATGGTATTGAGAATAGAGAAGAAGTCTGAGGGCCCGTCGTGGGGGGGGATAGTATCTCAATATGAGGCACGTATGCAGTCCATCAA
>CAMWXI010000097.1 GCA_947178175.1 uncultured Porphyromonadaceae bacterium
AATACTCTTCTTCGTTGAAGAAGAAGTCGTCTTTGGAGGGGTAGTCGGGCCAGATTTCTTCGATGCTTTCGTAGGTTTCGCCTTCGTCTTCAATCTCTTGGAGATTTTCGATGACTTCCAACGGTGCGCCACTGCGCATTGCGTAGTCTATCAGTTCTTCTTTGGTTGCAGGCCATGGTGCATCCTCAAGTTTGGATGCTAATTCTAATGTCCAATACATAGTATCTTCCTTTTATTTTTATTTAGTATCTTTATAATTTGTTCGGTTTCCATTTAATCTCTTCGATGCCTGCCCGAAAGTTCAAATAGCGGGCAAGGATAAAGAGGTAGTCGCTGAGCCGGTTGACATATTGTATAATTCGTGGATCAACCCATTCTTCAGCTGCGAGACGCAGAATAGCTCTCTCTGCCCTGCGGCAGACAGTTCTCGCTACATGAGCATGAGCGGAAATTTCCGTTCCTCCGGGTAGCACGAAAGCACGCGCCTTTGGAGTTGTTTCGTCAAGGGAATCAATCCATGTTTCCACTTCGGAGATGGCACTGTCCATTCCGGGGAGAAGAGGCCGATTGTCAGGAGGAGGGAGTGTGGCGAGGTATCCTCCCAGGTCAAAGAGACGATTCTGGATATTCAGCAGCTGCGATTTCTCGGCATCGGGACAATCTTTTGACGAGAGCACCACGCCCAGGAAAGCTGAAAATTCGTCAAGAGTCCCGTAGGCTTCGAGCCGGAGGGAGTCCTTGCGCACACGTTGACCACCTACAAGAGAGGTGGTTCCGGAGTCACCGGTGCGGGTGTAGAGGTTGCTTTTCATAAATTGATAAAATGTTATAACACCTATGCAAATATTTTAACGTCTCTGAGAGGATATTGTTGTAGATAATATAAAATAAATCCGTATATTTGCATAATAAGAGGTGATAAACTTCAGGAAATAAAAGAAAAAATTGTGTCAGAACAGTATATAGTATCGGCTAGAAAGTATAGGCCGACAACGTTTGCATCAGTAGTAGGTCAGAAGGGACTTACTACAACGTTAAAGAACGCGATAGAGACAGGACGTCTGGCTCAGGCCTATCTCTTTACCGGGCCTCGCGGAGTCGGAAAGACATCATGTGCCCGAATTTTTGCACGCACCATAAACTGTCTGTCACCGACGGCAGACGGAGAGGCATGCGGATTATGTGATTCCTGCAGAGCGATTAATGACGGGAATTCCATGAACATCATAGAGCTTGATGCGGCGTCAAACAATTCAGTGCATGACATCCGTGCCATCGGAGAGCAGGTCAATATTCCCCCGCAGATCGGGAAATACAGGGTGTTTATCATTGACGAGGTGCACATGTTGACGACCCAGGCTTTCAATGCCTTTCTGAAGACGCTGGAAGAGCCCCCCAAATATGTAATATTCATTCTGGCCACAACAGAGAAACATAAGGTCATACCGACGATCCTCAGCAGATGTCAGATTTATGACTTCAAGCGAATAACGATTCCGGACATAGTGGAACATCTGCGATATGTGGCCGGGCAGGAGGGGATTTCAGCTGAAGTGTCAGCATTGAATGTGATAGCGAGGAAGGCGGATGGAGCAATGCGCGATGCCCTCTCGATTTTCGATCAGGTGGCAGCCTCTTGCGAAGGGAACATTACTTATGAGCGCACCATTGCAAATCTCAACGTATTGGATTATGAGTATTATTTCAGGCTAATTGAGAGTTTCAGAGCCGGGAATGTTCAGGAATCCCTGTTGATATATAAAGAGATAAGGGATAAAGGATTTGACTCCCTGTTTTTTGTGGGTGGACTCTCCTCACACATCCGCGATTTGATGGTGGCTGCCGACCCTGCCACATTGCCATTGCTGGAAGTGGCGGAGGAGGTGGCATCAAGATATTCTGAGCAGGCTAAATCTTTGCCGGTGCAGTGGTATTATGTAGCGATGAAATTGCTGAACGACTGCGACCTACAGTATCGCACGGCCACCAACAAGCAGTTTCTTGTAGAATTGACGTTAATCCGGTTGTGTCAGCTTTTAAAGCCTTTGGAGCCCCCTTTTGACAGGGTGGATGCTGAAATTCCCCTGCGGGTTGCAACCTCTCCCCGGACTGCAGTGCCGGAGCCTCCAGCATCCACGTCCTCCACTCCCACTCCGTCGGCCCCGGCTCCTTCAGTTGCCGCATCTCGGGCGTCATCTCCTGCCTCACCCGTACATACGTCTGTCATGAACGATATTCCCCGGACTTCAAGAGGGGGAAATCGTCCCGGAATGGGAATGAGGCTCTCGTCGGTGAAGACACAGGCGGTGGCGGAAACCGCATTTCATGAAAAGAAGCGGGAAGCGGTAAATCTTGAGGGATTCAAGGAATCATGGGCACGGTTTATAGCAGGATGCAACGACCGGCCTATGTTGCAGTCTGCATTACGCTCCATGCTTCCGGAGCAAACGGGTCCCGAGAGTTTCAAGGTAATAGTGAAGAGCCTTCATGAGCTTGAGACCTTGCGGAGCGGTAAAGATGCACTGCTTCAGCATATCCGGAAAGAGATAAATAATGACTTCATTACTCTGGAAACGGAGATTAAGACTGAGAATATTGAAAAACGGTTACCCCCGGCAGAGCTGTTAAAAGAGATGTTGGGAAAGAATCCCGAACTTGCACAATTTTTGCGGGATAATGACGCAGAATTAGTATAGACCATATTCCGAAGAAAGAGGCTTCACTCTTCCATTCGGGAGATAACGTATATGTGGAATCCCGTTCTTGTTCTTGACGAAAGAAATTAAAATAAATCAGATTATTTGATGAAGAAATAAAAAAAATATATATCTTTGTGAAATTAGAATAAAAAATCGAATCAAATAACTTTAAACCCCAATTTTATGAAGAAGTTTTTACTTTCTTTGGCAGCCATCTGCACAATGAGTCTTGCAGCTCAGGCAGACCAGCTGGCCATCACATGGTCGCAGGAAGGCTATTCAAATGCTGCCGATGTAACGACAGTAGAAAAAGCTCCGGTAACTATCACATGTGATAAAGGTACCAGCAATAATGCTCCTAAGTATTATAACACCGGTACAGCTTTACGTCTTTATGGCGGCAACACAATGACAGTCAGTGTGGAATCCGGATACATCCTTAATTCAGTATCCTTCACCACAGGAAGCAGCAACGGCTTCAATGCTGCTTCAACTGTTACAAACGGCTCTTTCGCAAATAATACATGGACAGCATCCGGTGACGACGTGACTTCCTTCACCATTACCCAAGGAGGGTCAAGCGGTCATGTAAGAATCGAGACCATGACTATCAACTACACCCAGGACCTTGGCAATAAGGAGCCTGCAGGCATCAAATTCCCGGTAGCTGCAGTGGACGTAGTTTTCGGCAAGACTCTGACTTCCGACGACTTCCCCCCGTTGCGCAATCCTAACAAACTTACAGTCACCTATAGCTCAACAAATGAGGAAGTAGCAAAAGTAAATGCAACAACCGGAGCTATCGAAGTTGTAGGCGTAGGTTCTACAGACATCGTTGCAGAATCTGCTGCTACAGATGTATATGCCAAGGGTACTGCTTCCTATACACTGACAGTTGTGCCTGCCGCTAAATCACTCAAGCAGCTTCTTGAAAGTTCAAAAGCGGCCGGATCAGGTTACAAGGCTTATGTAGACTTCCGCTCACAGGTGATGTATCAGAACGGTACTTATTGCTACATCAAGGACGTGGATGACAATGTTTATTCACTGATTTATGAAGCTACTAACTATGAGACTGGCACAATCATTCCTTCAGGATGGGTTGCAACCTACTCTCCCTATGGAGATACTCCCGAGTATAAAATGAGCAAACAGCCTCAGGCATTCAGCGTAGTTGAGCCTATCTATGAAGAGGTGACTGCAGTGACAACCGATATGGTTAACCAGGTGGTAGTGTTCAGAAGTGTGACCTTTGAAGAGGACACTCCCGCAACCAAGACCAACTTCACGGGAACACTTGAAGACGGAACAGTTCTCAACTTCCGCAATAACTTCGAGCTTTCAGCAGAGAAAGCCGGCACGTTTGATGTAGCGGCAGCAGTTGCTCTCTATAATGGAGCTGTACAACTTTACCCCATTGAATACTACATCGAGGTAAACTTCAGCACTTTTATCACAGCTAAGAATGCTATAGACTTCACATGTGAAGAAACAGAAGAAGGTATGTACGGCCTGCCCGGATATGAGGTTTCTTGTATTTCAGCTGACAACGGTCCTGTTGAATTCTCATTCACACGTCCTGAAGGATACAATGAGACATATTATATTAAGGCAAAAGGTCCTGAGGCCATGAATCTTCTCAAAGGTAAGAAAATCAGTGTGAAGGATGAATTCATACCTTATATGGAGAATATGTTCCAGGGCGAGAAGATGGTGATCGGCAACACAATCACTGTTGAGCCGTCAGAATCCGAGTATCCTGAAATCTATATTTACTGGTTTGGAAACGATGGTGAGATTTCAGAAAGAGACCTCTATGAAATGCGTGAAATCGACATCATGGTAAAGCCTAACCCCAATTCAGCTGTATCAGAAATTGAAGCAGAAGGTGAAGCAGTATATTATACCCTTGACGGTGTGAAGGTTGCTAATCCTGAGAATGGAGTATTTGTAAAGGTAGTAAACGGAAAGGCTACAACAGTAGTTCTCTAATGGGGATGCGCAACAGCGCACCTTAATAAAATAATAGAGGGTGTTTCAAGATTCATACTTTGAAACACCCTCTATTATTATTGTTATAACCTTTATCTTGAGGTTGTTGTCGGGGAATGACGTATTGTAGAACTGAAGGTGTAGAGCCTAAGGGAGGAGAGAGATTCCAAGAGAGTTGATGCCATTGACAGGATAGACGGAGAGCGAGGTTAAAGATACCCTCCACCCCTCGGGAAATGAATTTAGTGGGATTGTGTCGGAAAGAGTATATACGCTGTGTATCCCTTTCCCGAGAGGATGCTTATCCCTGAATAGCTGTAGAGATATGGAGTCTTGCCGGGCGGGCTGCAGATATGACTCAATCAATATTCCTAGGGGAAGGGATTCAACCGAGACATCGGAGTTATATCTGACATGAATCACCATTCTGGAAGGTGACGCCGGAAGCTTGCTGAGTTGTGCGGAATCCGGGGAGAATTCAAGGGCTTGTCCCCGAAGCATCGTTTGTCCGGGGATGTCCTGAAATATGGTGACAGAGTCAGCAGGGTCAATACATGAGGATATTGCGGGGATTAAAAAGGCGGCTACCGCGATGTGCAGCAGCCGGCGATATGTTGGATTGTTCATTGTTCAGGGTTAGGTGATTGGTTGGAGTTGCCGTGACGCCTGTGATGGTCTCTGGAATGATTTCTTCTATGGCCTTGTTCGGGACGCCTGTTATGTTTTCGATTGTCGTTGGAGGCATGAGAAGATTTTGAATCATTGTTGTTTTGCTGAGGATTGCTCATTCCGGTGTTTCCGGATTGAGAGTTTTTCAGCCGGGAATTATTGTTCCGGTCGCGTTTTAGGTCACGGTTTTCATTCCGGTTTTGGTCTTGCTTCTTATCTTTTACGGCACCTTTCTTTTTCTTCTTCTTTGATTTGTCAAAGCGGGTGAGAGAATCCTGGTCGGTAAGGTCAATATATTCCTTAGGAGTCTCTTCAGTGTTTTCCGGGAGTAGGGAGTCTACTTTAATACCTTGTTTATTCAGGGCAATAATTTCAAAGGCGCGTGCCGCGTCAATAGTCACAAGATTTGCAGGGATATGTTTGTCGGTGGAATAAGTGACAGTTCTTGCGAGAATATCGGGTTTGAAATAGAAATAAGTTGCATCTTTGGTTTCAAGAGTGATATCCTTGGCAGGGAGCTGACGGACCGCTTCAGCATATACGTCGGTCTCAAAATTCAGGCAGCACTTCAGTTTGGCACATTGCCCGGCGAGTTTCTGAGGATTCATGGAGAGGTCCTGTAGTCGTGCGGCACCTGTGCCTACGCTCACGAATTTACCCATCCATGAAGAGCAACACAGTGGACGCCCGCAAGGTCCGATCCCGCCGATTCTGCCGGCTTCCTGTCGGGCACCGATCTGTTTCATTTCGATTCTTACCTTAAAGGTATCTGCAAGGATACGGATGAGTTTCCTGAAGTCAACGCGTTCATCGGCGATATAATAGAAAATAGCTTTTCCTCCATCGCCTTGATATTCGACGTCGCCAATCTTCATGTCAAGTTCCAGCTCGGCGGCAATCTGTCGTGAGCGAATCATGGTTTCATGTTCGCGCGCGCGCGCCTCTTCAAATTTCTCCATGTCGGAAGGGCGGGCCAGACGGAATATTTTCTTGAGGTCGGCATCACCGGTGATGCCGGCTTTCTTCATCTGCATT
>CAMWXI010000098.1 GCA_947178175.1 uncultured Porphyromonadaceae bacterium
ATTTTAAATCCTTTATCAATATTTCAACATTAAAATAATTAATAAAGTTTGCCCTTCAGACATATTAGCAATAACTTTGCATAAGCGATAACTTAATAAAAAAAGAGTCTTCAGATGGAACCAACAATACGCGTAAGCTCTCCACTCAAAGGGAGCCCGGCTTCTTTCGAAACAGAACTGCAAAAAAGGGTATATGAAAAGCTTGAAACACTCGGAATTGATTTTATGCGTGTGGAAAACGAGCCGGCAGTGACTATGGAGGACTGTAAAGCTATAGACAAGGCTTTCGGAAATCCAACTGTCAAAACAGTCTTTCTAACCAACAGACAAAAGACGGCACTATACCTATATGTGATGCCTGCGGAAAAGCCATTTATAACCAAAGAATTCGGTGCTGCATTATCCATTCCGCGTGTTTCCTTTGCCTCTACCGAGATGCTGATGGATATTCTCGGAACTCCTCATGGTGCCGCTTCACCTCTCAGTCTCCTGACCGACCCTGAAAATAAAGTGAGAATTATTCTCGACCATGAAATTATGGAAATGAAAAGAATTTCTGTCACAGACACTACCCTCCACGGCTTCATATCCATGCCACCGGAAGAACTGCGTTCCATATTTATTCCTTCCACGGGTCATACGGCGGAAATCATATAATTCAATTGTTAATTTAAGTTAATAAAAATTCCTGCAATATATCTTTAGTTAAATAATGTTAATCAGGAGCAAAATTTATATGTTTTATGACATAGTTTTAAAAAATATTTGTACTTTTGCATTGAGTTTTTCATGGTATTAGATTTTAAGGTTAACACGAAGGTTGGTTGTCGAGATGACAATCAATTTTTTTTGGCCCATATCAACCCCTTTCTGAAAAAAGTATCGCTACTTACCTTTACAATAATTCCCTGCAGTATCATAATAAGAGTGATAGCCGGAAGGGGAATTTCCTGACTTTATCGTTGAATAAAACGGTAAAATTTAATCATTCAAAACATTTTTATTATATTTACACGACTTTTATCAGAAAACCCCATCAAATATTCTTATAAACGAGATTTTGGCTTCTATCTTCCAAGCATCCTCGAAACATCCTTTTACATAATGAAATATAACATGAAAAAGTGCGGCCTTCAGGAATCAATATTCCGAAGACTCATTCTTGTCGGCATGGCAGGGGGATTATTACTGACCTCCGGCAATATCTCCGCAGAGAATTGGAGCTATTCTGACTGTGCAGAGTATGCAAGAACCCACAACATCAGTCTCAGACAATCCCTTCTCAGCGAGATATTGGCAGACACAGACCTTGAAGAGTCGAAAGCTGCATGGCAACCCTCACTGGATTTTTCAACGAGCCATGGCTACACTAACTCCCCGTGGGGATACGTCAAGAACCGCTACAGCAGTGCCTACGGCTTCAACGCCGGGTGGACAGCATGGGACGGCGGCATACGCACCAACACCATAAAGCGAAACGAACTGTCGGCAAAGGCATCGCGCTACGCAACAAGCGATATAATGCGCACGCTCGAAACAGATTTACTTCAAATCTACCTTAACATCCTGTATGCTACAGAATCAATCTCCATTTATGAAGAAGCATCGGCATTGAGCAAAGCTCAGATGGATCGCGCCAAAGCCCTCATGGATGCCGGCAGACTTTCACGTGTGGATTACACACAACTGAAAGCCCAACATGAGCAAGACAACTACTCATTGGTTGATGCGCAGTCCACCCGTGCCCTGCGAATAATGGAGCTGAAAAAAATTCTTCAGTTAGGAATAAAGAACAATATCGAACCCTCTCCGCTCAACTGGGCTGACATTCAGCTTGACACGCCCCTCCCCTCAATGGAAGAAAGCTTTGCGCTTGCCAAAGAAACAGATATGCGTCTCAGGCAGCTGGAACTCTCTAAAGAAATCAGCGACTATGACCTTAAAATAGCCAAAGCGGGAAAAATGCCCAGAATCTCGGTTGATGCCGGAGTCTCTACCGGATATTCAGCACCAGGAGGCTCCTTCGGGACAGGACTGCAACAGGGTCTGAACGAAAATATCGGTCTCACCCTCGCTCTCCCCATTTTCGACAATGGCAAAACAAAAGGAGCAGTCGCTCGCGCCAACGTCGCCCGTTTAAACGCTGACCTTGATTTGCAGGAACGGAATCTCGAACTCGCACAGATAGTAGAAAACTGGTATGTGGACACGAATTCAGCACGTTCTCGATATACTGCCGCTGTCTCCCAGCTTGAATCGGCAAAAATAGCATCTGAGCTGACTAACGAGCAGTTCCGGCTCGGAATGGTCAATACTATTGAACTTATGACAGCACATCGGGATCTTACAGAAGCCTCCCATTCATTGCTTCAGGCCAAATATATGGCGCTTCTGGGAGAAAAAATGATCGGATTCTACCGCACCGGATTAATTAAACTCTGAAATAAGACTCTTGCAAATTTTTAACTCATGAAAAAAGAAAAATACATAATCATCCTAATCATTGCCACCCTCTTTGCAGGATGCAAGAAAAACCTTCCCGTCAACATTGAGACTGTCGAAGTGGAGACAGGAGATCTCTCGGAGACTGTCACTGCAACCGGGACTGTGGAATCAGTCACACAGGTTGATGTCGGCACACAAGTGACCGGAATCATTGACAAACTCTATGCAGACTATAATTCGGTGGTAAAAAAGGGGGAACTGATTGCTGAGATTGAAAAGACCCTTCTTGCCAGCGATTTGAAGAGTGCCGAGGCTAATGTTGAATCTGCTAAAATAACCTACGAATATAATCTCACAAACTACAAGCGGGACAAAGCACTCCATGACAAACAACTCATAAGCGACCTTGAATATCAGACCTCCCTGAAAGAGATGCAAGTATCCAAACAGAACTATGACAAAGCCACTGCCGACAGGGTCAGAGCTGCGAAAAACCTTAACTATGCGGAGATTTATTCCCCTATTGACGGCATAGTCATATCCAGGGATGTGGAAGTGGGCCAGACAGTCGTTTCCAGCATGAACGTTGCCAATCTCTTCACGATAGCCGACCTTGACAACATGCAGATTGTCGGTAACGTTGACGAGGCCGACATAGGACAGGTAAAAGTGGGGCAGAAAGTCACCTTTTCAGTCGACGCATACGCTGACGAGCTTTTCGAAGGGTCTGTCACTCAAGTGCGCCTAAGTCCTACAACCGAAAATAACGTCGTAACCTACGAAGTCATCGTGGCAGCTCCCAATCCGGAACATAAACTGATTCCGGGACTTACCGCCAATCTTACAATCTATGTGATGAACGAGCCGGGGGTAATGTTGCTTCCTGTGTCAAGTTTCCGTTTTGACCCCTCAAAGGAGAATATAGCAAGTATGGACAAGAATCTGAAGATAGGTCAACCCGTCAAACGGCAACTTGCCTCCGATGAGAAATCAGTCTGGGTCTTGTCTGGGAATAATCTCACAAATAAAATAGTGAAAACCGGTGAGACAAACGGGATTCAGACAGCCATCCTGTCCGGACTCAAGAAGGGAGAAAAAGTAGCGATAGGAATTGAAGAAGGAGCCGCTATCCGTGGAGAGAACTCCGGAGAAAAGAAGAGTCCGTTTGCACCCGGCCCTCCCGGAAAGAAGAAATAAATCCGGAAAAGAACATAAACTATGAATGAAATAATTGAGGAAATAATCATAGAGGAAGGGAGCGAAATTATCCGTGTGGAGAATCTGAGACGCCATTTTAAGGTTGGAGATGAAACTGTCAAAGCCTTAAGGGGAGTAAGCTTTACCATCCGGAAAGGAGAATTTGTGACCATAATGGGCACTTCCGGCTCCGGAAAATCCACACTTCTGAACATTCTGGGATGTCTGGACACTCCGACCTCCGGAGAATATATCCTTGACGGTCTGTCAGTTCAGTCAATGAGCCGCAACCGTCGTGCCGTAACCCGCAACCGCAAGATAGGTTTTGTGTTTCAAAACTATAATCTCCTGCCCAAGACGACTGCTCTCGAAAATGTAGAATTACCATTACTATATAACCCGGAGGTGACGGCAAAAGAGCGTCGCGAGCGTGCTGTCAAGGCGCTGGAAGCAGTAGGGCTTCAGGAAAGAATCTATCATAAGAGCAACCAGATGTCAGGAGGTCAGCAACAACGTGTTGCCATTGCCCGGGCGCTGGTCAACGACCCGGTCATCATACTCGCTGATGAAGCAACGGGTAATCTTGACACACGGACATCATTCTCCATTCTCACCCTTTTCCAAGAGTTGCACGACCGGGGTAGTACAATAATATTCGTGACTCACAATCCGGAACTTGCCGACTATTCCTCACGCAACATAGTGCTTCGCGACGGAAAAATTATCACCGACACAATCAATCCCTCCCCTCTCTCTGCAAAAGAGGCATTTGAAGCTCTACCTAAAGACACTGACTGACATGAATCTTATAAATCTATTGAAAATAGCTTTCAAGGCCCTTTCCAACAATAAGCTGCGGTGTTTCCTAACAATGCTGGGTATCATCATCGGTGTTGCTTCCGTCATAACCATGTTGGCTATAGGTCAGGGTTCAAAAAACAGCATCCGCGATCAGATTTCAGAGATGGGGTCAAACATGATTATGATATTCCCCGGGAATATGCAGCGGGGAGGTGTACGCCAGAGCAGCGACAACATGGAGACCCTTAAAGTGGAAGATTATAAGGCACTTAGTACGGTTCCCGGAGTTGCAGCTGTCTCACCCTCCGTGCAATCTTCCGGACAACTTGTCAACGGCAACAATAATTATCCTTCATCTGTGTATGGCATCAACAGTGACTATCTTGACATCCGTAAGCTCAAGGTAAAAGACGGCTCAATGTTTACTGACCATGACGTGAAAGCGGCTGCAAAGGTCTGCATACTCGGCAAGACTGTGGTTGACAATCTCTTTCCTGACGGCACAGACCCTGTGGGAAGAGTCATAAGATTCGGAAAGATTCCGATGACCGTCATCGGTGTTCTTGAATCAAAGGGCACCAATTCCATGGGTATGGACCAGGACGATATCGTATTGGCACCCTATACCACAGTTATGAAGAGAATCCTCGCAATCGACCATATCCAGGGGATATTCGCAAGTGCCGTGAATGAAGATGACACGGAAGCAACCATCAGCAGGATTACCGAAGTGTTACGGTCAAACCACAAGATAACCGAAGGGTCTGAAAACGATTTTCAGATACGTTCACAGCAGGAACTAAGCGAAATGATGAATTCCACGTCCGACATGATGACAATCCTTCTGGCCTGCATTGCAGGGATATCCCTGCTCGTCGGGGGTATAGGGATTATGAACATAATGTATGTGTCTGTCACCGAACGCACCCGTGAAATCGGACTCCGAATGGCTATCGGTGCCCGCGGCATTGACATCCTGTCCCAATTCCTAATTGAGGCAGTAATCATCAGTGTGACGGGCGGCATAGTAGGTATTATACTCGGATGTCTGGCAACCTGGCTTGTGACAGCCATTGCTCAATGGCCGGTAGATATCAGAATGTATTCCGTCGGAGTGTCGTTCCTTGTATGCACCATAACCGGCATATTCTTCGGATGGTATCCGGCGCGTAAAGCATCCAACCTCGACCCCATCGAAGCCATTCGCTATGAATAAAATCGGAATAACTTGCGTTATATCATAAGAATTATTACTTTTGCTAAAAATATGACCCCGAAATTAACATTTCCTGTTAAGACCCGCATAAATACGATATTCAATCAGGGGTCCGCGAAAGATTACAGACAATTTTTTAATAAGAGACATTAACTAAATTTAACTCCGCAGAGATATTAGAAATGATTGCGGGGTATGAGGCAAGAGATTGCCTCCCAACCAATAGAATCATGGAAGAAAAGAAACCCAGACGTCCAAGAATCAGTACCGGAGTCGGCTCAACAAATGAATCAGCAGAATTGGAACAGCGTTTTGACAAAGTGACCAACAGCGAAGACAGTCAGACTGCTTATCAGAATCGTCCTTACCAGAACAATTATCAGCGCCAGGGCGGGTATCAGCAACGCTACAACAACTACCCACGCCAAAACTCCTATAATCAGCGTAGCTTCAATTCAAAAGCTGAAAATGAGGAACAAGACGAAAACGCTACAAACCAGAACCAAGGATACAATGGTGACCACCGGCAGGGTTATCAGCCACGTCCCCGCTACAACAATTATCAGCAGGGAGGCTATCAGCAGCACCAGAGCGGATATCAGCCCCGTCAGCAGGGCGGCTATCAGCAACGTCCCGGAGGGTATCAGCCCCGTCAGCAGGGACGCAAACAGCAACGGCCCGGAGGGGATCAGCCCCGCCAGCCGGGGGACGACACGCCGCGCC
>CAMWXI010000099.1 GCA_947178175.1 uncultured Porphyromonadaceae bacterium
GTTGTGAGCCATGACCGCCACTTCCTAAATGCTGTCAGCACTCACACTCTTGACATTGACTTTAATAAAATATCATTGTTCGCCGGAAACTACGACTTCTGGTATCAATCTTCCCAGCTTGCTCTCCGTCAGCAACAGGCTGCAAATAAAAAAGCAGAGGAGAAAAGGAAAGAACTTCTGGAATTCATCCAGAGATTCAGTGCAAATGTGGCTAAAAGCAAACAGACCACAAGCCGCAAAAAGATGCTTGAAAAACTTAATGTGGAGGAAATTCAACCCTCTTCAAGAAGATACCCGGGCATTATCTTCACTCCTTGTAGAGAAGTTGGCAATAAAATTCTCGAAGTTAAAGGTCTTAAGGCCTCGGTTGATGGCGAGGTTCTCTTTAACGATGTCAACTTTCAGATTGAGAAAGGAGACAAAGTGGCCTTTCTCAGTAGGGATCCGCGTGCCATGACGGCTCTATTTGAAATCATCAACGGACGTCGCGAAGCTGACTCCGGCACCTACGAATGGGGACAGACTATCACCGAAGCATACCTGCCTCTTGACAACAGCGAATTCTTCAACACTGACCTCAACCTTGTTGACTGGCTCTGTCAATATAGCAAAGATTCTTCCGAAATTTATCTTAAAGGATTCCTTGGAAAAATGCTATTCTCCGGCGAAGAAGTGCTTAAAAAAGCAAGTGTGCTTTCGGGAGGCGAGAAAATTCGTTGCATGATTGCACGAATGATGCTCACTGATGCCAACACACTCGTACTTGACTCTCCCACCAACCATCTTGACCTTGAATCAATTCAGGCGTTCAACAATACTCTTCAGAATTTCAAAGGTATTATACTCATGTCAAGTCATGACCATGAGTTCATTCAGACCGTCTGCAACCGTATTATTGAACTTACTCCCAACGGCATCATCGACAAGATGATGGACTATGACGACTATATTGTAGACGAAAAGGTGGCCGCGGCACGCGAACGCCTGTATGGCACAACAACAAAATAAACCGAATATATATGGTTAAACATATCGTTACGTTCAAATTAAAAGGAACACCCGAAGAGAGACGTGCAGCTTCTGAAAAATTTGCGGCTGCCCTCAATGCTCTCCCTGAAGCAATACCCTGTCTCTTAGCTATGGAAACAGGAATAAATGAAAATCCCGCTGAATCCTGGGATGTAGTGCTGATTGCAACCATTGACTCTATGGAAAATGTTGAAGTCTATGCCAAACATCCGGCTCATGTTGCTGCTGCAGCTATCGTTGGTCCGCTTAAGGAGAATCGTGCTTGCGTTGACTATATAGTCTGAAGCCCTTCCATAACACATAATAATACCTCTGATTCAGCAATCCCCTTACGTTTGCAGTATCAGAGGTATTTACACTTCATTCTTTCCGGATTCCCAACAATCCAATCCCTTTCGGCTATCATGGAAGAATACCATCAGTTATCTATGGAAGCCACCTAAGACCTGTTTCTCAGATTATATATAAAATTACAAATCCTGATCCGGAAGGGTTTCATATTCCTTCTATAATAAATATTCCTCCCCTCCTCATACAGACGGATTCTTCTCTTTCGCGATTCTTCATCCGGAAAACTTGTTCCTTCAAGATGCTGAATTTTCGCTGCAGGAACAGACATCAGTTTCCAACCAAGCAGCTTTATCCTCCGGCATAAATCAGTCTCTTCAAAATACATGAAGAACTCCGGACTAAATCCACCTGTCTGCTCCACTACCTCACGTCGCATCATAAGGTCCGCTCCG
Organism: uncultured Porphyromonadaceae bacterium; assembly: GCA_947178175.1. Taxonomy (GTDB): domain Bacteria; phylum Bacteroidota; class Bacteroidia; order Bacteroidales; family Muribaculaceae; genus Lepagella. The sequence goes on from CAMWXI010000099.1 coordinate 1,773, forward strand.
GTTATGTACCCCACTGTAAATGGTCGTTTCCCCTTATTAAAACGGGTGTTTCTTCCATATATCAGACGCTCCGGATGACGACGAAAACTCTCACTTATCTCCCAGAATATTCCCGGCAATATTCTTCTGAAAGATAATGCCGGTTTCATATCCTTTCGATACAGATTTCCGCCGCATGCACCGACCTCAGGATTGTCGTCAAGGAAGTCGGATAATATTTTGATAGCATTGTTCAGGAGAAGTGTATCGGGATTCAGACAAAATACTTTCTCTCCTCTCGCTGCTTCAAATCCTGCATTATTAGCTCGCCCAAATCCTACATTGCTATCTAACGGAAGGGCTCTGACATCGGCCCCACATCTTAACCTTACCGACTCCTCGAAATTCTCTTCAGATGCATTATCCACCACTATGACCTCATACTCTACCCCTTCCGTATGCTCTCTGATTGATGCTACACACTGTGCCACATCATCCAATGTGTGATAATTAACGATAACGACACTGACCATGACCCTATCCCTCTTTCTCCATCAATTCCAACAGGCGTATTTCTCCGGAGTCTATCATCTCTAACAATTCCCTCATTCTTTCTCCGGCTTTGGTGATCTCTTCCACCGACATCTCTCCTGACGACATCTTCCGTTCCAATTCACCTTTCTCCTTTTCCCATGTATCAAGGTCATGCTCCAGTTGTTCCTTCTCCTTATTCTCCTTGAAACTCAACTTTTGCTTCCTCACCCGCTCGGGTCGCACCGGGTTGGAGGTCTTTTCTTTCTCATTCTGCAACTCCCTGAGTTGTTTCTCTTCCTGCGCAACACAATGCCGGTAGGTAGAATAGTCGCCGGGAAAATCCTTAACAATACCATCTCCCTTAAACACAAACAGATGGTCAACAATCCTGTCGAGAAAAAAACGGTCGTGGCTAACCACTATGACGCATCCCCTGAACCTGGCAAGGTAATCTTCAAGAATGCCAAGAGTCACAATATCCAAATCGTTAGTCGGCTCATCAAGTATAAGAAAATTAGGATTCCTCATCAATACCGTGGCAAGATAAAGACGTCTCCGCTCTCCTCCGCTTAACTTATAAATGTATTTCTGCTGAGTTTCAGGACTGAAAAGAAAATGATTGAGAAATTGTGAGCTTGACATCTTCGTTTTCTCATCTATTCTTATCTCCTCGGCAATCTCGTTGACTGCATCTATCACCTTTTTCTTTTCGTCAAAGCCGGTGATCCCTTCTTGGGAATAATACCCCCAACGCACTGTCTGTCCAATATCGAAATGACCTGCATCCGGAGTCAACTCACCCAAAAGAAGTTTGATAAAAGTGGATTTCCCTACTCCATTGTCTCCCACTATTCCAACCTTCTCATATCTTGCGAAGATATAATTGAAATCATCAAGAATCTTCTTCTCTCCGAAGGATTTGCTTACCCCTACAGCCTCAAAAATTTTAGAGCCAATATATTCGGCCTTTACATTTAATTCTACGTTCTTTTCGGTAAGGTTAACCTTACTCCGTTTCTCCAGCTCATAGAAATTATCAATTCTATATTTTGCTTTTGAACCGCGAGCCTGTGGTTGCCTACGCATCCAGTCCAATTCTGTACGAAGCAAATTCCTGACCTTTGCAAGTTCCGCCGTCATATTCTCCATTCGCTCCTGACGCTTCTGGAGATAATAATCATAATTCCCTTCGTAAGTATAGAAAGACTCTCGGTCTATCTCCAATATCTTATTGCAGACTTTTTCAAGGAAATAACGGTCGTGAGTCACCATCAGAAGAGTGACGCGTTTGCGTGTGAGATAATTCTCAAGCCATTCAATCATCTCTATGTCAAGATGGTTTGTTGGCTCGTCAAGCATTAGGAAGTCCGGCTCCTGCAACAAGACTTTTGCGAGTGCCGCTCTCTTGAATTGACCTCCGGAAAGCGTTTTCATAAGTTTCTTCTCCGGATTGTCTATCTTAAACAACTGCAACATACTCCTGGCTCTATCTTCACGATTCCAGTCCTCTGAATCATTGGGAGACGGGGTTGCGTATTTAAGAACAGTCATTTCCGGATTCATCGGAGGTGTCTGGGATAGATAACCAACGCGCAGCCCGTTGGTAAAAACGATGTTTCCGGAATCATAATCTTCATTCCCGGCAAGGATATTGAGAAAAGTAGATTTCCCGGTGCCGTTACGTGCGATAATACCTATCTTATCACCCTCAAAAATACCAAGAGTGATATCGGCAAACAAGATTCTGTCGCCAATTGATTTAGTCAGATTCTCAATCTGAAGATAACTTTTCATAATTCCGGTTACGATCGGTTTAAAAAGGCTTATGCAATTGCCTCTTATCAACTAAGAGGGTGTTTCAAAATGCCGATTTTGAAACACCCTCTAAATTCTTATTAAGTCTATGCTATCAAACAGCTGCGATAACTTCGATTTCTACAAGAGCTTTCTTAGGAAGTTCCTTAACCGCGAAAGCACAACGTGCAGGGAACACAGCCTTAAACTCTTCTGCATATACTTCGTTCATGGGAGCAAAGAATTCCATATCTGCGAGGAAAACGGTAGTCTTAACTACATTGTCAAGAGTAGCACCTGCTTCAGCAAGAATAGCTTTGATATTCCTGATGCTTTCACGAGTCTGTGCCTTGATGTCTGAAGGCATCTCGCCTGTCTCTGCATTAATGGGGAGCTGTCCGCTCACAAAAATCAGATTACCTGTCTGAACTGCCTGGCTGTAAGGGCCTATTGCGCCAGGTGCTTTTGTTGTTTTAATTTCTTTCTTCATGACATTAAATTGTTAGCTGAGCCGCGAGTGGGACTCGAACCCACGACCTTTTCGTTACGAATGAAATGCTCTACCAACTGAGCTATTGCGGCAATCTTATTTCCCGTTATCTTCCGGAGAAAGATTAAAAATAGGATGAAGCATACACTATCGGAGGTCCATCCTTTACACTGCAAATTTAATAATTATTTATGACTTCGGCAAATACTCCACCCTGCTATAAATTCATTCTTTTCTGTAAAAGAGAGAGTGCATCGCCGTTGCAATGCACTCTCTTATAATATTGAATATTTTCAATATTCCGGTATTAGATGATACCCTGACCCATCATAGCGTCAGCAACCTTCATGAAGCCGGCGATGTTAGCACCCTTCATGTAGTTGATATAACCATCTTCCTGCTTACCATACTTCACACATTCGCTGTGGATTGATTCCATAATCTGGTGGAGCTTGTTGTCAACTTCTTCAGCAGTCCACATGAGGTGTTCAGCGTCCTGAGTCATTTCAAGACCTGATACAGCCACACCACCTGCGTTTACAGCCTTACCGGGAGCATAGGGAACCTTAGCAGCGATGAATGCATCAATAGCTTCGGGAGTACATCCCATATTTGAAACTTCTGCACAGAGCATTACGCCGTTTGCGATAAGAGCCTTGGCATCTTCACCACCAAGTTCGTTCTGAGTTGCACAGGGAAGAGCGATATCTACTTTCTGTTCCCAAGGCTTGCGGCCGGGGAAGAACTGAGATCCGGGGAACTTGTCTGCGTAAGGAGCAACTACGTCGTTACCGCTTGCACGAAGTTCAAGCATATAGTCGATCTTTTCTGCATCAAGACCTGCGGGGTCATAGATATATCCGTCGGGACCGGAAATTGTAACAACTTTTGCACCGAGTTCAGTAGCTTTCTGAGCTGCACCCCAGGCAACGTTACCGAAACCGGAGATAGCTACAGTCTTACCCTTAAGGTCTGTGTGGAGGTCCTTAGTAAGAAGGTTCTGTACATAGTAGAGAGCTCCATAACCTGTTGCTTCAGGACGGATGCGGCTACCACCGAATGAAAGGCCCTTACCTGTGAATGTACCTGTGTTTTCACGTGCGAGTTTCTTGTACATACCGTACATGTAACCAACTTCGCGACCACCTACGCCGATATCGCCGGCGGGTACATCACGGTCGGGTCCGAGGTTACGCCAGAGTTCAAGAATGAATGCCTGGCAGAAACGCATGATTTCAGCATCGCTCTTACCGCGGGGGCTGAAGTCTGAGCCACCTTTACCACCACCCATGGGAAGTGTAGTAAGTGCATTTTTGAATGTCTGCTCGAAACCGAGGAATTTAAGAATTGAAAGGTTAACTGATGCGTGGAAACGGATACCTCCCTTGTAGGGGCCGATAGCGTTGTTGAACTGTACGCGATAACCTATGTTGTTCTGAACTTCACCTTTGTCATCTACCCAAGTTACACGGAATGTGAAGATACGGTCGGGCTCTACCATACGCTCGATGATACGTGCCTTTTCGAATTCAGGGTGCTGATTGTAGACTTCTTCTACAGAGAGGAGAACTTCTTTTACAGCCTGGAGATATTCCTTCTCACCGGGGTGTTTAGCCTCAAGATTGGCTAAAATTTCATTGATGTTCATGTTAATCCAGTTTAGATTTTTGGTTAAATGAGTTTTAGACCATTATGGTCTGAATTTCTTCGGACAAAAGTACAACAATTATTTATATCTCAAAAACTTTTTTAATATTTTTTTGAAAAAA
>CAMWXI010000100.1 GCA_947178175.1 uncultured Porphyromonadaceae bacterium
CTTTTATATTAAATTCAGGGTGTAGCCAGACTCGCTCAGTAGAAAATAGCGAGGAAACGACTGCAGAAATAGAAGCAGCCATAATGGAAGGACGAAATACCGCCAAAAGCTTTGTCACCAAAAACTGGAGAGACACAATGGAGCTACAAAATCATCTCTTAGAGGCAAAAAGCATTCAGAGTAAGTATGTAAAAGATAAAAAGACCCGATGTGCGCAGGCTTTTGATTCTGCATTTGTCGAAACGATGAAAACTGTGCGCCCTGAACTTGCACGACAACTTTCTCCCTATCTGAAAAACAAGAGGAAGTAAATATCTTATATTTCTTTTGATTTGTCATCTCCCATGATTCGATGTTCGATCCCCGGGGGATGATTGTAAGAATCAACTCATAAATAAGAGGACGACTTAATCTGACGATTATAGTTGTCTTCAATTTTTTCTATTAACTCCTATGCCGAATAATGCATAATCATAATATACAGGATCGTCAGGACGCAGAAATCTTAATGTGCGTGTAAGCAACTCAACCGCCTTTCTATCATTGCTCCTGCGATTAAGAAGTCCGAGTTCGCGGGAAACATTCCCCACATGTACATCCAGTGGAATATAAAGTTTTGACTTAGGAATACTTTTCCAAACTCCCATATCAACAATTCCGTCATCCCTTACAAGCCAGCGCAATGCCATATTGATTCTCTTCAATGCGGTTTGTTTAAGATTAACGGGAAGACACTGAGAGCATGTTCTTCCTTCATTTTCTTCTGACATTATCTTCTGCATCTCCCCTACCAGTCTCCATGAAGGGAATTCATCATTCCTTACCTTGATTGATTCCGCAAATGAATCAATGGTTCCGTATTGTCTAAATATTCTGTTAAGTCCCTTCAGAAAATACTTCATATCCCTCCCGAAAAATGTACGGTGGATATTAATGTTATCGTCAAGATCTTCATAACCCCTATCTTTGATATACAAATAGGGTTCATTATCCATCAAATTAAGCATTTTCTCTGCATCTCTGCATATCATGCTTCTTTTTCCCCAGGCTATCATGGCTGATAAAAAAGCAACTGTTTCTATATCCTGAATCTTATGAAATCTTCTGGGGAACTGTACGGGATCATCCGCTATAAAATCGGGATTATTAATCCTTTCAGCTTCGTAATTCAACAGTTCAATTACTTCGGAGGACACTGAGGGTGCAGATTGATTTTCATCCATTTTCATACTCTGTTTTAAATGAAATATTACATATCAACGGAGTAAATCATCAGGTTTACCGTGATAATTTCACCGGTAATGATTCACGGTTCATTCTGTCAATTGATGTTACTACAAAAGTTATCCCTTTCACACTCCTCTCATTGACATCATCTGAAATCAACAGACTGTTAAAAGGTGTCATGGCAATAATAGTCTGGGAATCATCCAGTGATGATGCATCCTCCCCCGGAAAGAATTCATAGACTATATATTTAACGGCATCTGTTTCTGACATTTTTTTACCCACAGCCGGAGTATTCCATGTCAAGAAGGTTTTCCCATTACGGCGCTCAAGTCGCAAATCTTTCACCGGAGCTGGTCGCTTTCCTTTGTCTCCAAAGGCCGGTGGTATAGCTATGGTTGACTGATACTTCATTGCAAGGGAATCGGCAACCCCCTTATAGTTCCCGGTCACCCAATACCCGTGCCACCAAACGTTTCCGTCAACATTCTTGAGTTCTCTACTGAGCCGAACTTTGGTATCTAATTCATTTTTATCCTTATTTCCCGGGTCCGGAGAGTCCATTGTACGCTTGGTGTCCTGACCAATATATAATTGAGAATTAACTATGTTATCATTCCACCATTTAACAAGATGTCGGCTCGGAGCTGCCTTTGTGTCCAACTCCCAATATAGTTGAGGCACTACATAGTCCATCCAACCCTTCTTATCCCATAACAAAACATCAGCGTACAAATCATCATAATTCTGAAGTCCTGTAGAAGCAGAACCTCTCGGATCTGAACGCTTATTACGCCATATGCCGAACGGAGAAACACCGAATCTAACCCAGGGTTTTGTTTTCTTTATAGTGGAATTAAGCTGCTCTATCAAAAGATTTACATTCTCTCTTCGCCAGTCGTTGCGATTCTTTCCGTTTCCAAATTTCGTATAGCTCTTATCATCCGGGAACGGCTTTCCGGCTACCGGATATGGATAGAAATAATCATCAATATGAATAGCATCAACATCATAACGAGTCGTGATATCCTCAACTACCTCACATATAAAGTCCCTGTTCTCCGGATAAGCAGGGTCAAACAATACCATTCCGTTGTATCTCACGAAACGGTGTGGTTCAATATTTGATATATGATCAGGAGGCAGTATCTCCTTTGACGTTGACGTTACACGATATGGATTGAGCCACGCATGAAATTCCATACCTCTTTTATGTGCTTCTGCAATTGCAAACTCCATCGGATCCCACATCGGGACCGGGGCACGCCCTCTTTTCCCTGTGAGCCATGCAGACCATGGCTCGAGTTTTGACTTATACAGAGCATCCGCCATAGGACGCACCTGAAATATAACCGCGTTGCAACCGGCGGCCTGAAGCTTGTCAAGCTGTTCTCTGATATATTCCTGTGCTTTTACCGGAGTCTTATTTTGCCATTGACTTTGACCTATCACATGAAGCCACGCACCACGAAACTCCCTCTTCGGATTCTCCGCCATACAATATTCAGTTGATAAGGCAACGGCAAGAATAAAAAACGGTATTAAAAATATCTTGTTGATAATCTTCATGTCTTGACAGTATTGTTAAAACTCGATAATATTCCGTGGAAGTATACACGACTTTTTCTTCCCACAAAATATACTGAAATAATATTTTTACCAATGAAAATACAAAGTTATAGAAACATCTTCAACCGCCAATCACCTAAAACGTTAAAAATTTTTATTAATTTTGTAGATTAAAAATAGAAAACGGTATAAAATAGTTTCAATAAATGGAATTAGCTCCTAAATACAACCCCTCTGAGGTTGAAGATAAATGGTATGATTATTGGATGGAACATCGTTTGTTTCACTCCGAACCTGATAATCGTGAACCCTTCTGCATTGTAATTCCGCCACCGAATGTGACCGGAGTGCTCCACATGGGCCACATGCTCAACAATACTATTCAGGATATTCTTGTGCGACGTGCCCGCATGACAGGAAAAAATGCACTTTGGGTGCCGGGGACAGACCATGCAGCCATATCCACAGAGGCAAAAGTCGTTGCTAAATTAGCAGCTGAAGGAGTTAAGAAAAGTGACTTAAGTCGTGAAGAATTTCTTAACCATGCATGGGATTGGACCGACAAATATGGCGGAATAATCCTTAAGCAGCTTCGCAAACTCGGAGCTTCATGCGACTGGGAACGCACTGCATTCACAATGGACGAGATTCGTTCAAAGAGTGTAATCAAAGTATTCTGTGACCTCTTTGACAAGGGACTGATATATCGTGGCGTGAGAATGGTAAACTGGGATCCCCAGGCTCTCACAGCTCTCTCCGACGAAGAGGTAATCTATAAAGACGAGAAAAGTAAACTCTTCTATCTGCGTTACCGGATTGAAGGCGATGAAGATAAGTATATCGTAGTTGCCACCACCCGTCCTGAGACCATCCTCGGCGACACCGCAGTGTGTGTCAATCCGAATGATGAACGTTACACCTGGCTCAAGGGTAAGCGTGTAATTGTGCCGGTAGTCGGACGCTCAGTGCCCGTCATTATGGATGAATATGTAGAGATGGACTTCGGCACCGGCTGTCTTAAAGTCACGCCGGCCCATGACGTCAATGACTATATGTTAGGTGAAAAATATCACCTTCCATCTATTGATATTTTTGAAGATAACGGCACTATATCAGAGCGTGGCGGTATGTATATCGGCATGGACCGTTTTGAGGTCCGCAGGAAAATAATGGAAGATCTCCATGCGGCCGGACTCGTTGAGAAAGTTGAGGACTATGAGAATAAAGTAGGACACTCCGAACGAACAAACGCTGTCATTGAGCCGAAGCTCTCGACTCAATGGTTTGTCAAAATGGAGGGTCTTGCAAAGCCGGCTCTCGCTGCTGTGGAAAATGATGACATTCGATATGTACCCTCAAAATTCAAGAATGTCTATCGTCATTGGATGTCTAACATCAAGGACTGGTGTATATCACGTCAATTATGGTGGGGTCATCAGATTCCGGCATGGTTCCTTCCTGACGGAAGCTACGTAGTGGCAGAAAATGAGGAGGCTGCTCTCGAAAAAGCAATTGAAAAATGTGGCAAGCCGTTAACGCTTGCTGATCTTACCCGCGACCCGGATTGTCTTGACACATGGTTCTCATCATGGCTATGGCCAATTTCCTTGTTCAACGGTATTCTTGAGCCGGAAAACGAAGAATTCAAATACTATTATCCTACCACTGATCTTGTGACCGCACCGGATATTATTTTCTTCTGGGTGGCACGCATGATAATGGCCGGATTTGAGTTCTCCGGTCGTAAACCATTCTCAAATGTCTATTTCACCGGTATTGTCCGGGACAAAATAGGGCGCAAAATGTCAAAGTCTCTTGGTAATTCTCCAGATCCTCTTGATTTAATACAGCAGTTCGGAGCGGACGGTGTGCGCATGGGCCTTATGTTGGCAGCCCCGGCAGGAAATGACATCATGTATGACGATTCTCTCTGTGAACAGGGAAGAAACTTCTGCAATAAAATATGGAATGCATTCCGTCTTGTGAAGAGTTGGGAAGTGAATGATGAGATTACTCAGCCGGAATCGGCCAGGGAAGGTATCGAATGGTTTGAGGCTAAGCTTAACAATACATTTGCCGAGGTTTCAGACCTTATGAATAAGTTCCGTATCTCGGAAGCCCTCATGACTATCTACCGTCTCTTCTGGGATGAGTTCTCATCCTGGTATCTCGAAGTGGTTAAACCGGCATACGGCACTCCAATGGATCGTAAAACCTACGATGCTACACTTAATTTCTTCGACCTTCTTTTACGTCTTCTACATGCATATATGCCCTTCATCACTGAAGAGTTGTGGCAACATCTTTACGATCGCAAACCCGGAGAAAGCATAATGAACGCCCAGCTCCCCGAAGCGCAAATCTTTGAAGCACCAATTATTGACGAGTTTGAACTGATAAAAGAAATCGTTGCCGGAATACGCACGATACGCAAGCAGAAACAAATTCCAAATAAAGAATCCCTCAAACTCTTCATTCGCGGCGCTCACAATGATAACCTGAACGCAATCTTATCCAAAATGGGCAATCTTGAACTTATCGAAAAGACTGAGGAGAAGCCTGCTGTCGCCGCATCTTTTATTGTTGGTTCTACAGAATATTTTATCCCTCTGGACAGCAATATAAATGTGGAGGAAGAATTGAAGAAACTTGAAAAAGATCTTGCATACTACGAAGGATTCCTCAACACCGTCCGCAAGAAACTCGGAAATGAACGGTTTGTAGCAAATGCTCCGGAACAGGTAGTGGCTATTGAAAGAAAGAAAGAGAGTGATGCTCTCGAGAAGATAGCGACAATTAAAGCATCACTGACAGCTCTTAAGAAATAATACTGCGATTTATTATGGAAGATAAGAAAAAAATCGTACTCAGTGGAATTCGGTCTACCGGGAATCTGCATCTCGGCAATTATTATGGTGCCCTGAGCAAATTTGTAAAAATGCAAGACGACTATGATTGCCGTTACTTCGTAGCAGATCTCCATGCTCTGACAACTCATCCTGATCCCACCACCCTTCATACTAATGTCAAGGACATCCTGGCAGAATATCTGGCAGCAGGTCTTGACCCTGAAAAGAATACTATATTCGTACAGAGTGATGTGCCCGAACTCTCAGAAATGTATCTTCTGATGAATATGCATGTAGGCATCGGTGAGCTCATGCGCACTGCCTCTTTTAAAGATAAAGCTCGCAAAGCTCTCGGCATAAGTTCCGACGGTGATGAAATCGAGAAGGAGATAATTGGCAATCAGACCAACCAACGTGTCAATGCCGGCCTTCTGACTTACCCTACGCTTATGGCAGTTGATATCCTTGCTCAAAGGGCGGATTTCGTGCCGGTCGGTAAAGATCAGGAGCAACATCTTGAGCTTACACGCCGTTTTGCACGTCGCTTCAATTCTTTTTATGGTGTTGACTATTTTGGCGAACCTGTCAACTTTAACTTCGGTGGAGAAGCCGTAAAAGTTCCCGGACTTGATGGGAGTGGCAAGATGGGTAAGAGCGAAGGGAATTGCATCTATCTTATAGA
>CAMWXI010000101.1 GCA_947178175.1 uncultured Porphyromonadaceae bacterium
GTCTCAGGCAACGCATCTATCCACCACTTCGTGAAAAAGAGCTTTCTGTGGAATCCTATTAGCTGTCACTCTTGCTTTTAATCGTTTTTTTCATTAAATTTGTTATTGTTTAAATTGCATTTCAGGAATGAAGATTAGATATTTGATGGCCGGGTTGTTGGTTTTGCAATCGGGTATGATGATGGCACGCGAGGAAAGCCTGCTGCGCAAATGGGATTTTTCTAAGGACAGTACAGTCTGGGAACAGGTCACGGTGCCACATGACTGGGCAATCTACGGCCCGTTTGACCGCTCACAGGATTTGCAGAAAGTGGCGGTTGAACAGAATGGAGAAACCGAGGAGACCTGGAAGACGGGTCGTACCGGAGGACTCCCCTATATAGGGAAGGGCTTTTATAAGACAAATTTCAATCTTGATGAGACTGCCGGCAAGTCTACCTATCTGATTTTTGACGGAGCCATGAGTCATGCCCGAGTATATGTCAATGGCAGGGAAGTCGCTTATTGGCCATACGGCTATAATTCTTTCTATGTTAATCTGGACGGGGTCGCGCACGACGGTGACAATACCTTAGAGGTCAGCCTGGAGAATCTTCCGGAGTCGTCACGCTGGTATCCCGGAGCCGGATTATACCGCAATGTCCATCTTCTGCAGACAGACAGAGTGCATGTGCCGGTGTGGGGGACGTATGTCACGACACCGGAAGTGAGCCGTGCCGAGGCTGAGATTCGTCTGCGCACCAAAGTAGAGGGCCTGAGAGAAGGAGAAACGGTAACTCTGAAGACTGTCATATTCAATCCGGAAGGGAAGAGCGTGGCCGAGGCTGAGAGTGAAGTGACCGGGGGGAAAGACTCCGAGGTAGAACAACAGTTTAAGGTTGCGAATCCTGACTTATGGCACACGATGAATCCGGCTTTATACACAGCACTGAGTGAAATTTCAGGAGCCGGAGGCCGGGAACTTGACACGTATTCCACCCGATTCGGCATTCGCAGCATTGAGGTGCGTCCCGGAGAGGGATTCTATCTCAACGGGAAGCGCTTGAAATTTCGTGGGGTGTGTAATCATCATGATTTAGGTCCGTTAGGTGCGGCAGTGAATAGGTCCGCCTTACGCCATCAGCTGGAGATGTTGAGAGATATGGGTGCCAATGCAGTTCGCACATCTCATAATATGCCGGCACCGGAGCTGGTGGAACTTTGCGATGAACTGGGCCTTATGCTGATGATAGAGCCGTTTGACGATTGGAGCTTCCGTCCTAAGTGTAAGAACGGTTATGGGTCACTCTTTGCCGACTGGGCGGAAAAGGATATGATAAATATGATTCGTCACTACCGTAACAATCCGAGTGTGGTGATGTGGTCAATAGGTAATGAGGTGCCGTCGCAGTGGGGTCCCGACGGGGTTGAGGAGTTGAAGTTTCTTCAGGATATAGTGCATCGTGAGGACCCGACCCGACCTGTGACCTGTGGCAATGACCAGTTTGACGCGGTCATCGGCAACGGCTTTGCTGCCGCTCTGGACGTGCCGGGATTCAATTATAAGGTCAACAGATATGAAGAAGCCATTCCGAAGCTGCCGCAGAATATACTGTTGGGGACCGAGACGGCTTCAACTGTCAGTTCCCGCGGAAAATATTATTTCCCGGTGGAGAAGGGAGCGAATATAATGCGGCCGGACATGCAAAGTTCATCTTACGACACGGAGTATTGCTATTGGAGCAACCTCCCGGATGATGATTTTGCAGCCGATGATGATTTAAATTATAATATGGGACAGTTTGTGTGGACCGGTTTTGACTATTTGGGAGAGCCTACTCCATACGACACGGATGCATGGCCGGCCCATAGCTCATATTTCGGAATAATCGACCTTGCGTCAATTCCGAAAGACCGCTATTATCTCTATCGTTCCAAATGGAATCGTCACGACAATACACTCCACATACTTCCTCATTGGAACTGGGAGGGGCGAGAAGGAGAGATAACACCGATTTTTGTCTACACAAATCTTCCTAAGGCGGAACTCTTTATCAACGGAAAGAGTCAGGGAATAAGGGAGAAGAATGACAGCACCAATATGAATCGTTATCGTCTGATGTGGAACGAAACGCGCTACGAACCTGGGGAAGTAAAGGTAGTGGCATATGATAAGAAAGGGAATGTAGCGATGGAGAAGAAGATGGTGACAGCCGGCAAACCTGACCATTTTGTGCTCTCTTCAAATCGTGGCAAGCTCACGACGGGAGGTGATGACCTGGCATATATCACCATCCGTGTGGCGGATAAGGCTGGAAATATAGTGCCGACAGATGAACGTGCGGTCAAGATAAACATTAGAAATGAAGGGAGGTTTGTTGCATCAGCTAATGGAGACCCGACGTCTTTACATTCTTTCCAGAGTCCGGAGATTAATCTTTTCAGTGGAGCTGCGACTGCGATAGTGGCATCAGGCGATGAGCCGGGCCAGCTCATAGTTGAGGTGGTTGCCGATGATTTGCCGCAGGGTTCCATCGTGATTCCGGTTGTGGGAGAGAAGGGAGAGATCGGTTATCAGACAGTAAGCCATAAACTGGTGGATTATAATAATAAGAAGAAAGCGGAATCGAAATCTAAATCAAAATCAAAGAAATAATACCATGTTAAAAGAGAAGATAGCAAGAGTTTTTGCAGAACAATTTGGTGGAGAGGGGATTTTCTACGCCTCCGCCGGTCGTATCAATCTTATAGGAGAACACACTGACTACAACGGAGGTTTTGTATTCCCCGGTGCCATTGACAAGGTGATAATGGCGGAAATCCGTCCTAACGGATTGGACAAGGTGAGAGTTCGTTCAATTGATATTGATGAATATGTAGAATTTGGCCTGGAGGAAAAGGATGCTCCTTCCGAGAGTTGGGCCCGTTATATTTTCGGAGTCTGTCGTGAAGTGTTGAAGCGTGGCGGAAAGGTAGAGGGGTTTGATGCGGTGTTTGCCGGGAATGTTCCCTTAGGTGCGGGCCTCTCTTCTTCAGCAGCTTTGGAATCATGCTTTGCTTATGCAGTCAACGATTTGTTTAACGATAATCGTATTGAGAAATTTGAACTGGCAAGAATAGGACAGAGCACTGAACACAATTATTGCGGAGTCAACTGCGGAATAATGGATCAGTTTGCAAGTGTATGTGGCAAAGAGGGGAACCTGATGCGTCTTGATTGCCGCTCGTTGGAATATGAATATTATCCGTTTCATCCTGAAGATTATGACCTTGTGCTGATAGATTCCTGTGTCAAGCATGAACTTAAGGATTCTCCCTACAATCGTCGCAGAGAGTCTTGTGAGCGGGTTGCCGCATTGCTGGGTGTCGGGACCTTGCGCGATGCAGATATGGACATGCTTGAGGCAAAGCGGGAGGAGATGTCGGAAGAAGATTATAAGCGTGCTAAATATGTCATCGGCGAGAAAGAGAGAGTGCTCGATGTTTGTGATGCTCTTGAGAAGGGTGACTATGAGCGTGTGGGAAGAAATATGTATGCCACTCATGAAGGGTTGTCAAAAGATTATGAGGTGAGTTGTGAAGAGCTTGATTTCCTTAACGATGTGGCACGCGAAACCGGTGTGACCGGCAGCCGCATAATGGGTGGCGGATTCGGAGGGTGTACTATCAATCTGGTGAGTAAGAAGCTTCATGATGATTTTGTAAAGGAGGCTGTGGACCGTTTTGAAAAGAAGTATGGACATGCCCCGAAGGTATATGATGTGGTGATTTCTGACGGGGCCCGTCGCTTATAGTCAGGTCTCTTATAATTATGTGAGATATGAAAATTTCAATTGATAGAATCAATACGGCACTCGGAGAGTGCGAGTTGTGGACTCTGGAAAATTCAAAGGGGGAGAGGGTGATTCTTTCCTCTTTGGGTGCCGGAATAGTGAGTGTGGAAGTGCCTGACAGAATGGGAGAGCTTGCCAATGTGGCTTTGCGTTATGCCAATTGTGCCGATTATTTTGAAGATGGCCCTTGCATGGGGAAGATACCGGGAAGATATGCCAATAGAATAGCCGGGGGGAAATTCACTCTTGACGGGAAGGAATATCCTCTGGCGGTTAATAATGGTCCAAATCATCTTCATGGTGGTCCCACAGGTTTTCAGAATAGATTGTGGAAAGGAGAAATAATTCCCGGGGGAGTCAGATTCCGTTATACTTCCGCCGACGGCGAGGAGGGTTATCCGGGAGAATTGAAAGTCACGGCTGATTATACATGGAGCGACCGTTCGGAACTCACACTGCAGCTCTCGGCAGTCACTTCCGCCCCGACTGTGGTCAACCTTACCAATCATACATATTGGAATCTTGACGGTGCAGACTCCGGGAGTGTTCTGGAGCATAAGATGAGGATAAAGGCTCATCATTGGCTACCGACCGACGACACGTTGGTGCCGCTCGGAATGTTGACCGGCGTGAAAGGTACTCCTATGAGCTTCCTGAGGACAAAGATGATTGGGCAGGATTTGAGGAAGGATTTTGCCGCCCTGAAGTATGGTAAAGGGTATGATAATTGTTGGGCTCTTGATGGCGCCCCCGGGGAGATGGTGGAGGATGCTGTAAGACTCCATTCTGACAAGAGCGGCAGAACACTGACTGTCTCTACTGACCAACCCGGAGTGCAGATATACACCGGAAACTGGCTTGCCGGTTCCCCTAAGAATATGTCCGGGAGAAGCTATGAGGATTATGACGGAGTGGCGATAGAGGTACAGGGATTCCCTGATGCTCCCAACAATCCGGCTTTCCCAAGCCAGAGGTTGAATCCGGGAGAACTCTATTCCCGCACCATCCGCTTTAAATTTACTACTGATTAACCGGGGCTATCAGTGCCAGAAAGTCCTGAGTATTCAGCATAGATCGCGAAAGATGTCAAGGGCTTCCAGAAGCTGATGTTCCGAGGGAACGAAGGCCTCTAACGGTTCGCCTATATTTTTCAGAAGTACAAAGGGGGGAATCCTGCGATTCTCCCTTTTTTTGCTGTTATCGGAATCCTGTTCCGCCGGTGTGGCGGTCTTTTTGTCGTGGCTTATGAGAGAGAGAATCCGCGGCATATCTTTGCATCCTAACTGCAGGGGAGGGAAGCAATTCTTCAGAAAGGATGCGTAGATGGAAATCTCATTGCTGGAGAAGCTGAGGCAGATATTACTGAGAATCATTGCAAACAGTATTCCGTGGGCTATGCATATTCCATGAGGTTGGGGTGTCCCTCTCTGCAGCAGGCGACTCTCGAGGGCATGTCCGGCCGTATGTCCGAAATTTAGGATTCTCCTCAGTCCTTTTTCTGTGAAATCAAGCTCGGTTACTTCACGTTTGAAGGAGGCACATTGATGGCACCATTCCTGAAGTTCCGGCAAGGATACGGTCTGAAAGTCAGTGCGTAATAAATCCCGGTAGAGAGCCGGTGAACTTATGAGGGCAGTCTTTAGAATTTCTCCTAATCCTGAGAGCAATTCGGAGTAGGGAAGAGAGGAGAAAGCTTCGGAGTAGATAAGGGTGTGGAGCGGTTTGTGGAACGCACCCAGTTCGTTTTTCAGCACTGTCCCTTCCGGAGAAAGACTGTCAACACCGGTTTTTCCTCCGATGGCGGCGTCAACAGCCGCAAGTACGGTAGTGGCGATGTTGATATAGGGAATCCCTCTCTTGAAAATTGCAGCTGCAAACCCTCCCAGGTCTGTCACCATTCCTCCACCTATATTCACTAACAGCGAACGGCGGGTTGCTCCGTTACTGCTGAGGGAATCTGTGACGGTGAGCAGTGCCCGGATATCCTTTCGGTTTTCTCCGGAGGGAATAGTGATGGATAATGTTGGAGCAACGGAGTTGCAAATCTCGGTTACGGGTGGAGTGAAGCGGGAGGTGTAGGAGTCGGATAAAAGAAAGATGCGGTCGGGAGCCGCATCTTTCAAATATTGTTTAAGGGGGTCAAGGCTCATCAGTCAGCTATAATGAGGTGATAATTCTTTTTGCCACGCTGAGCCAGGATATACTTTCCGTTGAGGAGGGCGTCGGCATTGATGACAGCGTTGGGGTCAGTAACCTTCTCCTTGTTGATGCTTACGCCACCTCCCTGTATCATTTTTCGTGCTTCTCCCTTCGAGGGGAACACGTTTGTGTCAACTGCCAGAAGTTCGAGCAGTGGACGGTCGCTGTTGAGAGATTCACGGCTGATATGGCTTGTGGGCACGCAATCGAAGATG
>CAMWXI010000102.1 GCA_947178175.1 uncultured Porphyromonadaceae bacterium
CATGCAACTCAGTAACCACAACCTAAGCAAATTTATTTTTTATTTTTTTCTTATTCAAATATGCAAAGACAATATTTTTACATAAATACCTATAACAGATAAAGGGAAATAAGTTGATTACTTTTAATCATGGGACGGCAACAGGTAAAATAATGGTAATTAAAATTGACCGGATTAAGCGTTTGAATTAATTATTCTTAAATTATCATCTACGGCTTCATTAACAAATTAGCTTTGAAAGAGATTATACATTAGAAATCGTCAGGTCTGAATTTGTTTCCACAAAAGAAATTAATTGTTAATTTTGCAGAAAGACTGAATTCAAATGGGAAAGAAAGTATCTCTTCTTAAACCGCTGTTGCCGTCGCTTGACGAGTTTATACCCTCATTACATGAGATATGGGGTAATCAATGGCTCACAAACGACGGTGACTTTCATAATCGACTTGAAGAGGAGCTTAAATCCTTTCTTGGAGTTCCGAATCTTTTATTGATGACCAACGGCACTCTACCCATAATGACAGCTCTGCATGCCTTGAAGGTTAGGGGAGAGGTGATAACAACTCCCTATAGTTTCGTAGGTACTACTCATGCAATAACCTGGCAAGGCCTAAAACCGGTCTTTGCGGATGTTGAAGCCACAACAGGATGTATCGACCCTCAGCGAATTGAAGATGCCATCACTCCACAAACAGAGGCGATTTTGGCAGTACATATTTATGGGCAGCCGTGTGACATAGAAAATATCCGGGATATCGCAAGCCGGCATGAGCTTAAAGTGATTTATGATGCCGCGCATGCATTCGGTGTTAAAAAAGACGGAAAATCAATTTTAAACGAGGGGGATGTTTCCACGCTCAGTTTTCATGCAACGAAAGTATTCAACACTGCTGAAGGTGGAGCGTTAATAACCAAAGATTCAGAAATTTGTGATATTGTAAGAAATCTCAGAAATTTCGGGATTGAATCAGAAACAGAAGTTGCCTGTCCGGGAATCAATTCCAAGATGGATGAGCTTCGCTCCGCTCTCGGACTTGCAAACCTTCGTCATGTGGAAGAGACTATTGCCGCAAGAAGTGAAGTCCACACCCTTTACAGAAATCAACTTGCTGATATTGAGGGAATAGACTTGCTTCCTATCTATCATGATATAAGTTATAACTATGGATATTTCCCCATAAGGATAAATGAAATACTATTTGGCCGGTCGCGCGATGAAGTATATGATGAATTAAAGGAGAAGGGAATCACTACCCGACGTTATTTCTACCCGTTAATCTCAAATCTTCCTTTCTATTCAGGAATACCGTCCGCCGACGCATCAAATTTACCCGAAGCCAACAGGTGGTCTGAGACTGTATTATGTCTCCCTTGTCATCATCTCCTGAGTGAGGAAGACGTTTATTCAGTATCCGAAGCTCTCAAAGAAGCAAAACGCTGAATTCGCATCTCCTTTTTGAAATCCTCAAACAAAGCCCTGCAATCGTAAAGAGGGGAATACCCCAGATCTTCTGCTGCGTTACTAATATCCATGAGAAATCCGCCGTTACTTTCTTTCTCCGGACAATAAATAATTTCAGACGGACCTTTTTCCGGTGCAAATACTTCGGCGATTGTTCTTACCTGTTCTTCCAATGTCACCGGTTTCCCTGTGCCCACGTTGTAGAAACCGCCGTCAACGTCAGTAATAACACCTTTACACATCATCTGAGCAAGGTCATAGACATGCACCATATCCTTCGCATAATTCGGATCTCCCCATATCTCTAACGGCTCACCCTTCATGGCAAGTTCAATCATTTGATAAACCGGACGTTTCCGCAATTCTCCATCTTTCAGATAAAAATGATTGGGGCTGTAGCCGTAGATTGTCGGAAGTCGGAAAACAAATCTTTTAAGGCCATATTCCAAAGCGTAATGCTCCATCATTTCCAATACGGAATTTTTTGCAATGACGTATAAAGCATGATCTCCGGTATAACTGAAATTCTGTGGATCATCCCCCTTAAGTATTTTTGAATGTGAATATTCAGCTTGGTCGAAGACAGTCTGAGTAAAAAGAATTCTGTTTGCTCTGCATTTTCTACAATATTCCAATACATTAAAGCCTCCTAATATTATACTCTCCACATATTTTCTGCCGTCATATTGCTTCATGTAGGAAGGTATGGAAGCTGAGAGCAGCATTACGGCAAAGATATTCTCGGTTGGAAGACGGTCAATATCCTCTGTACGGGAAAGGTCAGCAGAAATGTAAGGTATATCATATTCCTCAAATACCGTTGTCCGGCGTCGTCCTGACGCGATAATCTCATACCTAACATCAGACTCCGCTTTCTCTAAACGGATATTTTCTTTTTCAAAAAAATCTTTTGCATAGAGAGTAAGATAGCTCCCGACGTTGCCTGTCGCACCAAATATTACAATTTTCCGAATTTCCATAAGTCAAAGTTAGACAAAACCTCGCTGTCTGTCAAATATCCTGTTAATAAATGAGGATAAATATATTCGTTCACTTCTTATTCTTGAGAATTAACTTATTATGAATTATTACTCCACAAATTGATTTTGGAAATGATATATTTCATTTCCTGTGAGCCATATCGTCCGTCAATAGGGAGTGGTAATAAATCATTTGCCAGATTCTGTTCGAACTTATTAAGAATAATTCTTTGTGAATGTTGCATATCTGAATCTCTATCTTTTATCAGCTTGCTCCAATACCGGGCAACAAAAATTCCTGAATCAATAAGTCTTTTATGAAAATCCATTCCTTTTCCATGCTTGAAAAGAAAAGGATAAATCAATGGCGCTTCAAATTCATCGGTTGACGGTAGTTCAAGAATATTCCTTTCTCCCAAAGCATCATGAAGGGTCATGAAATTGTTGCGTCTGACTTCCCGTTCCCGTCGGAAATCAATTCTTTCCATCTCAGAAAGAACAAAAGAAGAGGCTTTCTTATGCTTCTCTTCTTCCAGAGCAGCTTCATAACGCTTAAATTCAGCAAATCCATCTTTTAAATTTCCTTCAGCTCTCAGCCTGGAATGAAAGGGTATGGCCGGAGATAAATCTTCCTGTAATAATGAATAGTTCCGTATAAAATCATCGCCGGGATTACTATCTGAAATAAGAGCTGCACCGTTAGATACACCGACAAACTTCCTGAAACTGTAAAAACCGAGGTCAAAAGGAGAAATGGAAGAAAAGAGACTCTGGCTATTGTCAACAATAGTCAGCGCGTCTTTAAGCATGACTCTGTTTTTAAGATACCAGTGATGCAATCTATTATCCAATATCCCGAAATAATTTGTCAGAATAATTACATCACCCTTATGTAATGGATTCTTTATGATGGGGAGAAAATTATGGTCAATATTATAAAATTTCCACTCCGAATCATTCTTAATTGCCCATGACAGAACTGAATCATGAAGGTTAGGACAAGTGTATGCCGGAATAAAAATTCTTTTAAAATTGTTGAAATCATGCGTAAAGAAGAAATTCAGGGCATTAATAGCCGAATTAAAATAGAAATGCTTCGGATTCCATTCAAAACGATATTCGCTGTTTAAAACGGCACATTCTGCAGTTGAAGCTCCCGTCTTGGGAAACTCACTGCCGGCAATCCCGGTGTCAGTGATATAATGTGGTATTTTCTCAAAGAAACCGCCGATAGGCTTCGCTTGTCCGGAATGAAACATAAGGCCGATAATTATTTAGATAAATCTAATTAAAAATTGATTGTCTGCCGATAAATCTACAAAAATCTCATTTTGCAACAGATTGCCGATCTCTGTATTGTCTCGGCGAGATGATGAACTGAGATTCTGAATTTTCTCAAGGTCAATGAGAAGTGTTCCTAAAGCATAATTGGCACTGGAGAAAGGCTTGACGTAATCTCCTTTTTTAGCAATCAGCCGGATATCGATTACAGCCTGTTCAATATCCGGTGAGATGGAAAGCCCGTTGAAATAACCTGAATTATTGGCATGGACTACCAGCAAAGCAGTGGGATGAAAAGAGTGGAGCTGAGGGAATACAGTATTCTTTATTCCGACGGAACGTTTCACCTCCATCTCAATAAGGTCAATACCTGTGCTGAATTTTAAAGCTTCCGCAAGTCTGTTTCCACCTCCCCGGGGAGAAAACTCCATAATATATGTTGTTCCTTCTTTATCAACACAACATTCTACGTTAAAAAGTCCGGTCCCGACATTTAAAAGCGACCCCAGGCGTTGCAATTCATCTTTAAAATAATCTTTTACTGACCGGCTCCAGTCAGAAGGCCACAGGTAACAGGAAGGAGTTAAGTTCCCGACACTTTTGTTATCGAAAAGTTGTGAGGAAAATGAGCAGAAAGAAAGTATCCCGTTTTCAAAGAAACATTCGCTATCCGAAGATGTCCCCGATTTATCAATGAATTCTTCTATAATACCTCTCCCGGAGAGGGAATATTTAAGAGCTTCTGAAGCGCAATCATTAATCCTGTCAGGAGTATCAGCGACTTTTACACCCTTGCTTCCCGCTGAGTCAACCGGTTTGATAATAACCTTTGGATTTGACACAGGCGAATTAATACCCCGGTCTCTAAAAATCTCTTCCGCTTCCGAAGGGGATGAGAATAAAGCGAAATCCGGGACATTGAAGTTGTGATTCTTGAGGAAAGTCCTGAAAAGGAATTTATTTTGAAGAATAGAAGTGGAGACAGAGTTAAGTGGAGAAGGAAGCTCGAGTATTTCCGCCACTTTCGCCGCTGTGACTACTCCCGGGTCAGTAGCAAAGGAGAGGATACCGTCAATTTTAAGCTTGCGGCAGAGACTGAGGATGGCATCAAAATCAGTAATACTGACGTTAAAATATTCATCACTCCATTGGTGTGCCGGATTTTGAGGACAATAATCAGCTGTTGCAACCCAAATCCCCAGACGATGGGCTGTTTCAATCACCGGCTTAAGATAAGAGAGCCCACCTAATAATAATAGTTTTTTTCTTTTATTCAACGGGATATCAGTCATTGTGACAAGGCGAAAGCTAATAGTCTTATGAAGACTATTTACAAAACTACTAAAAAAATGGAACGCTTCCAAAATCACTTCCTATATCGGTGATTACGGAAGTAGTATACGTAACTTATATATTAACCTTTTAACTTAGTCATGATGAATATTGAGAGTATTTTCCACCTATTGATTGTGGAGTACAGACTTACGGGAAAAATCAGAACCGCAGAGACGTATATGACAACTCTTAATTCGTTGAAACGTTTCTGTAAGGAACGTCCATTAACTGAATGTGAGATAACTCCCGGATTTGTAATGAGATTTGAACAATCCCTGACAGAGAGGGGATTGTGTCGCAACACCACCTCCTTTTATATCCGGATTCTCCGTTCCGTCTATAATCAGGCGATTGAGCGGGGCATGATAAAGAAACGGAAAGCGGATAGAAATTTATTCAGGAAAGTATATACAGGCGTTGACAAAACAATAAAAAGAGCTATAAGATTCTCGACCATACAGAAAATCTTCAACATTCCGATTCATGAAAATACCCCGCAGGCATTTGCGAGAGATATCTTCATTCTTTGCTTTTGTTTGAGAGGAATTAGCTTTGTAGACCTATGCTATCTGAAGAAAACAAATCTTCATATAAATTATCTCAGCTATACACGAAGAAAAACAAGTCAGCAAATCCGGATAACATTGACACCGGAAATAAGGGAGCTTATTACCAAATATCAATCAGAAGATAAAATCTATTTACTCCCCTTTCTGTCATCAGAATGTACACAAGCAGAAAGACGTAAGGACTACTTACGTTATAGCTCGCAGATAAACTATCATCTAAGGAAAATAGGAGAGAGGGTAGGGCTTGAAAATCCATTGACCTTATATGTTGCCCGGCATAGTTGGGCAACTGCAGCTAAAGAAAGCGGAATGTCAACACAACTGATTAGTGAAGGACTCGGCCATAATTCGGAATCAACCACCAGGATATATCTTGCAACTTTGGATACCAATGAACTGGATACAGCTCATCAGGCATTATTGTGCAGACTCTCAAAATCAAAATCTCAAAAGAAATAAGCGGAAGCCCTCATGATATTTATTAGATGAGGAATATTAATGGCAACAATCCATATCTCTTGTGAAGAGATATGGATTG
>CAMWXI010000103.1 GCA_947178175.1 uncultured Porphyromonadaceae bacterium
GCTATCAGCAACTTCACGGAGGGTATCAGCCCCGCCAGCAGTGGGGCTACCAGCAGCGCCCCGGAGGGTATCAGCCCCGCCAACAGGGGAACAACTACGAAGGAGGCTATCAACCGCGTCAGCAGAACGGCTATCAGCAGCGTCCCGGAGGGTATCAACGTCAGCAGGGTGGATTCCAACCGCGTCAACAGGGGGGATTTCAACCGCGTCAAGGAGGCTACCAGCCCCGTCAACAAGGTGGCTATCAGCAGCGTCCAAACAACCGATATGGTTATCAGCAACGTCCCAACAACAACATGAAATTCACTCCGCGTCCGCGTCAGATAGACTATGTTCTGGAAGACATTGACCCTACAGAAGAAATTCGTCTCAACAAATACATGGCCAACGCCGGTATCTGCTCACGTCGCGAGGCTGACGAATATATCACTTCAGGACGCGTTAAAGTCAACGGAGAAACAGTCACAGAACTCGGTACAAAAATCAAACGCAACGATGTTGTGGAGTTTGATGAAAAAGTGGTGACTCCGGAACGCAAATGCTATGTATTGCTCAATAAGCCCAAGGATTGCGTCACTACCAGCGATGACCCCAACGGACGTCTCACGGTTCTTGATATTGTAAAGAACGCATGTGAGGAACGTATTTATCCTGTAGGACGTCTTGACCGCAACACAACCGGTGTCCTCCTTCTAACCAACGACGGTGACCTGGCATCCAAACTGACACACCCCAAATACGTGAAGAAAAAAATCTATCACGTATGGACAGATAAAGATATCACGGAAGAGGATATGCAACGCATAGCCGACGGAATCGAGCTTGAAGACGGTGAAATCCATGCAGACGCTATCAGCTATGTCTCCGACACCGACCGGAATCAGGCGGGAATTGAGATTCACTCAGGCCGCAATCGTATAGTGCGCCGCATATTTGAAGCCCTCGGATACCGTGTCACCAAACTTGATCGTGTATATTTCGCAGGACTCACAAAGAAAAATCTTCCGCGTGGCCGCTGGAGATATCTCACCCAGGAAGAAGTGAACTTCCTGAGAATGGGCTCATTTGAATAATCTACTTAAAGACCTCATACAATAGAGAAATGAAAGATCTTAGAATGACTCGAATCCGCGACATCTATGCGGATCCCGACAAATATATCGGACAGACTATTGATGTCCGCGGATGGGTACGCACACGTCGTGGCAACAAACATGTGCAATTCGTTGCTCTCAACGACGGCTCCACCATTAAGAACCTCCAGATTGTGTTTGACCTCGGCAAATTCTATGAAGAAATGCTCAAAGCCGTGACCACCGGCAGCTCTCTTCACGTTCAGGGACTGCTTGTAGCATCACAGGGAAAAGGACAGAGTGTGGAGATTCAGGCAGAGGAATTTGAAATCTACGGCGAAGCTAACCCGGAGAAATATCCCTTGCAGAAGAAAGGACACTCCCTGGAATTCCTTCGTGAGATAGCCCATCTCCGTCCGCGCACCAACACCTTCGGAGCAGTGCTTCGTATCCGCCACGCGTTGGCCTACGCTGTGCATAAATTCTTCAACGACAAAGGTTTTTATTACTTCCATACTCCACTAATCACAGCCTCAGACTGTGAAGGTGCGGGAGCGATGTTCCAGGTTACAACCCTCAACCTTGACGAACTCCCCCTCACTGAAAACGGTGAAGTGGACTATACCAACGACTTCTTCGGACGCCAGGCAGCACTGACCGTTTCCGGACAGCTTGAAGGGGAACTCGGAGCAACTGCTCTCGGATGCATCTACACTTTCGGTCCGACCTTCCGTGCGGAAAACTCCAATACCCCGCGCCATCTCTCAGAGTTCTGGATGATTGAACCTGAAATGGCATTCTACGAGATAGCCGACAATATGGATCTGGCTGAAGAGTTCATCAAATATTGTATAAACTATGCCCTTGAGCATTGTGCCGACGACATAGAATTCCTCAGCGAGCATTTTGACAAAGAACTCGTTGACCGTCTGAAATTTGTTGTCAACAACGATTTCGTTCGTCTACCCTACACTGAAGGTGTGAGGATTCTTGAGGAGAGCGGCAGGAAATTTGAATTCCCAGTATATTGGGGTGTTGACCTCGCATCCGAACATGAAAGATATCTCGTAGAGGAACACTTTAAGAAGCCTGTGATACTCACTGACTATCCGAAAGAAATCAAGGCTTTCTACATGAAGCTTAACGATGATGGAAAGACAGTACGTGCAATGGACGTTCTCTTCCCGAAAATCGGTGAGATAATCGGAGGCTCACAGCGTGAGGAATCCCTCGAAAAGCTTCAGGCGCGTGTTGACGAACTCGGACTGGAAGGTATGGACTGGTATCTTGACACACGTCGCTTCGGAACTGTTCCTCACAGTGGCTTCGGTCTTGGATTTGAACGACTCGTCCTCTTCGTGACCGGAATGCAGAACATCCGCGATGTGATACCCTTCCCGCGCTACCCGAATAACTGCGAATACTAAAAATACCGTTAAACCAATCGAGGGTGTGTCAAAATAAAAATATTTTGACATACCCTCGAAGGTTAGTAAGGATTCTCAAACAATGCGTCTTCTTCGTCTGATTCTGTTCCTCACAATCATTCACACCGCTGCTGTCATCAACGCCACAAAGCTGACGGCAAGTCTGGTCACATGCTCTCCCGGACCTGAAATCTATGAACTTTACGGGCATGAAGCTATCAGAATTCAAGGGATAGATGATAACGGTCTCCCTTTCGATTCCGTATGGAACTATGGAGTATTCGACTTTAACAGACCCAATTTCATCTATCGCTTCGTAAAAGGAGAGACAGACTACATGCTTGCCGGATATCCGTTTGAATGGTTTGTGGAAGACTATCGTCGCCGTGGCTCAAGAGTAGTGGAACAGCCACTGAACCTCTCTGACACACAGGTTGCCCGATTGAGAAAGATGTTGCAGACGGAAGCATTACCGCAAAACTGCACCTATCGCTATAATTACATCCTTGATAATTGTGCCACACGTGTTGCCGACCGTGTCAGCGATGTCACCGGCGATTCCATATCCGTGAAAGCGCACCCCAGATTCTCTTCATTCAGGGAGGGAATGAGATTCTACAACCGGAACTACCCCTGGTATCAGTTTGGCATAGATCTGGTATTGGGACCCGGGTTGGACAATAAAGACTACAACTGGCATAGCGAGCGCTATCTTCCTCTGGAGCTTAATCGGATAATGTCGCAAGCCTCCTTCTACGACGGCCGCCCTGTAGTTCTCCCTGAAAATGTCATTCTCAATGGAGAGGGAGACATGACCCTTCCTCCGACTCCATTCTGGCAGTCACCGATGGCTGCCACGCTTCTGCTTTTGGCAATAAGCATAGTCATTGCATTATGTTCATTCCGCAAGGGGAAGATCCTTTACTGGTGGTGGGGCATATTCTATACCCTTCTCGGCCTCCCGGGATGTGTAATCTTCTTCCTCTATTTCTTCTCCGTGCATAGCGCAACCACTCCCAATCTGATGATACTCTGGCTTAATCCGCTGCAATTGCTTGTGCCATGCCTTGTATGGTGGCGCAAGGGTCGTCCCGCGGTTGGCGGGTTGATGTGGCTTAATATGATAGTTGCCATCTTCCTGCTCGTGGCATGGCCTTTTCAAAGCCAGAGTGCGAACCCTGCTATTTTCCCGCTCCTTGGAGCCGACATAATTCTTGCCGCCACATACGCAATATTACAGCTCCGGGGGAGTTATAATAACATAGAGTCTGAAAAAGGGAAACTCTCTGATTCCCCCTTAAAGAAGACCTTGAAAAAGAACGGAGTTAAACCAACGCAACGAAGAAAAAACACAACTTCCGGAACGCGCAGGAAATAAACCTACAGACGAGAAAATCATGAACCGGTTAATCACATCAGTCATATTCGGACTTGTCAGCATCAACGCAGTGGTGCAGGCAGTTCCGTCACGCCCGCGGTTGGTGGTGGGTATTGTGGTTGACCAGCTCCGCACCGACTATCTCACATACCTCAAAGATATACTTGGAGAGAAAGGATTTCGAAGGCTTATGGAGAATGGTGCATTTCTCCATGACGTAGACTTCAGGCAATCGGTCAAAGACATGGCCGCCGCCACAGCCGTGAGCTACACCGGGGCATGGCCCTCCTCCTCAGGTGTGGCCGGATCCACCCGTTTTGACTCCTCACTACGTCGCTCCGTCCCCACGCTCCACGACACTAAAAACCTCGGCAATTATACTTCTGACAGCTATTCGCCGGAGATGCTCAGACTCTCCACCATATCAGATGAAATAGCTATTGACGGTATCGGACTGGGAGCAATCTACAGTATATCTACCGACCCTCAGCAGGCCGTAATAATGGCGGGACACGCCGGAAAAGGAGCCCTCTGGATAGATGACAACACCGGAAAATGGGCCTCCTCTACATATTATCCCGACTTTCCAGCAGCAAGCCGCATCAATCAATATTCCCCTCTATCATCTAAAATTGATACAATAGTCTGGAAACCTTCGCGCAAACTCGAAGAATATCCGGGACTACCTCCGCAAAAAAAATATTATCCTTTCCGTTATAGCTTCCGCAACAGCGGAACAGATTCCTACAGGCGCTTCAAACAGTCGGCACCCGCCAACCGTGAAATAACGGATATGGCTCTTGAATATCTCCGTTCACTGAATCTGGGGAATCGTGGAGAAGCTATAGATATGCTCAATATCGGATATACAGCAGCTCCTTTCAAGGATGCCAAAGATGGAGACTACCGCATCGAACTGGAAGACACCTACCTTCAGCTGGACTCCCAGCTGGGAAGACTCTTAGACGAGATAGACAGAAGAGTCGGCCTTGACAAAACACTGATTTATCTGACCTCCACAGGATATTATGACGACTCAGTGGCCGATGATCCTAAATACAGGATTCCGGGAGGAGACTTCTCGCTCAGACGTGCTCTTTCCCTTCTCAATTCCTATTTCTCAGCAAAATACGGAAATGCCGAATATGTGGAGACAATCCACGATGGTCAGGTATATCTGAATCATAAGACGATAGAGAACAAAGGA
Source organism: uncultured Porphyromonadaceae bacterium (assembly GCA_947178175.1). Taxonomy (GTDB): domain Bacteria; phylum Bacteroidota; class Bacteroidia; order Bacteroidales; family Muribaculaceae; genus Lepagella. The sequence goes on from CAMWXI010000103.1 coordinate 5,086, forward strand.
TTGTCTGCAGAGACACTTCGTTCGGAAGGACGCGAATTTATTCTGAAAATGAGCGGAGTGGCAGAAGTGTTCACACTCTCCGACCTCCTTGAAAGCAATTCAGAATCTGCCTTATCCCTCCGGCTTGGAATAGACCCCAAGACTTCAGGAGACATTTTTATCCTGCATAATCCGGGGTGGACAATCAATGATGACCTCGCCTATCCGCCAACTTCACATCCTGTGAGGTATGGACGCACTCTCGCACCGGCCTTCCTTATGGGTCCGGAAGTTGAAGCAACCGAGATATTCACACCCGTAGACGCCACCACACTGGCACCTACTGTCACATCCATACTCCACATCCGTTCCCCCAATGGAGCCAACCAACGTCCCCTGACACTGAAATAGAAAAATGAGGGGAAGAATAACTCAATTTATCAGATATTTACTATCTTTGCAAATTATAACTGCCTTTACAGAAATCTGGCATAACAGATGTAAGGATTTTTATGCGCTTATAACCCGGCGCTTATTATTAGAATTTTTCAAAACAATATAATGGGAATTAACAATATCCTGAAAAAAATCTTCGGAGACCAGAGCGAACGTGCCGTTCGCCCTCTCTGGACCCGACTTAACAAAGAGATAAACCCTATCTCAGAACAGCTAATCAACGAATCTAACGATCAACTTCGCGAACGCATCAATGTGATTCGCGATGATATACGTGGAGAAGCAAAAAAATACAAGGATCAGATAGAAGATATCCGCAAAGAGATTGAGACCCTTGACTATGACAAGAGAGAACCTCTCTGGAAAAAGATTGATGACCTCCGTGAGGAGTGCTTCAAAATGTATGCCGTTAAACTTGACGCGGCTCTTCCCGAGGTTTTCGCAGTAGTCAAAGAAACAGCTCGTCGCTTTAAGGAAAACGAACAGGTGGAGGTCACCGCCTCCGACTTCGACCGTGATCTCGCAGGGCGTGGAAAAGACTTCGTTTCCATAGACGGAGACAAAGCTATATGGCACAACTCATGGGTGGCCGGTGGAAACACTATGACCTGGGATATGGTGCACTATGATGTGCAGCTCATCGG
>CAMWXI010000104.1 GCA_947178175.1 uncultured Porphyromonadaceae bacterium
GATATTTACTTTTGTAATCTTTTTAGGAGTCATGTTCTGATAATCCAGTGTCCTCAGGAAATAGAAAACGGAAAGCATATCAAATGTCGGACCTCCGGCTGTAAGCGAAGTTCCGGATTTCCGGATTGGTTCATTATTTTTTTTACGCAGGCGTGTTGTAGTGCCTTTCACAACACTTCCGGCATACTTAAAATCTACAATATCCTTTGAATAATGTTCCCCTTCGTGGGCTTCTTTAATATATTTCTGAACCTTAAAACCATCTTTACTTACAATTGAAGTAAGAGTGTCTCTAACCTGAAAATAACTATCGGCCCATGGTAAAGTTTTTGCCGTAAGAAAGAATTTATAATTGTTTCCATCTTCCCGACAACTTAAAGTAGCATTTGCCGCGTCTTTATGTATCACTCCCCATTTGTATGAAATTGTGTAGTTTAAAGATTCATTCCCGAAGGAGGCTGCATGTATTGTCCATTCGCCTATAAATGCAAATTGAATTAATAGAAAGAAAAATATTGTTTTAAGCGTTAAAACTCTTTTCATATTGAAATTTCATGTAAGTTGTTATGTTCCGTCATAAGTTTAGACAATTAATATACAAAAGGTTTATTAATAAAAACAGGAAGTGCCGAAAAATATCTGACACTTCCAAAATTATCTTAAGAAAATTAATAGATAATATTTATAAATTTCAATTATCAGTCATATTTTGTCAATTCCTCTTTCAAGATCCGGGCATAGGTTACTCCGGATGTACGCCATTTGACCTCTCCGTTCTTGAAAATAAACAGGGTCGGCACAGAAGAAACATTATATAAATTAGCTAACTGAGGGTTTTTGTCAATATTAATCTTAATTATTCTGTGTTTCCCTCCGTCCAGAGTGTGAAGTTCTTCCAAAATAGGATGCATCATTTTGCATGGTCCACACCACTCTGCAAAAAAGTCAACCAGAACAGGCGTTTCAGAATTGATAATCTCATTAAATTTTTCCATAAAGATTATATTTATAATTAATTAATTTACTACTCAATTATAAAACAAATTCAGAATATATTGTGTTTTGCAATTTGAAAAAATTGAGTTAAATTTGCCTTTCCAATAAAATAATCAGAACCTTAAAAAATCTAATATAAACATGAACTCTAACATTACTCTCAACCCTAACAAGGTTGTGCAATTTCTCCAAAAGGAGCCTTCGGAATTTAGAAAGGCAGATATCATCAGGTTTATTAAAGAGAATGGTATTCGCATGATTAATTTCATGTATCCGGCAGATGATAATCGTCTTAAGACTCTGAATTTTGTTATTAATTCTGAGGAATATCTTGATTCGATTCTTACATATGGTGAACGTGTTGACGGCTCATCACTATTTCCTTTCATTGAAGCCGGTAACAGCGATTTATATGTGATTCCCCGCTATTCGACAGCTTTTGTTGATCCTTTTGCAGAAATACCGACTCTGACACTATTGGCTTCATTCTTTGACAAAGAAGGGAAACCGTTACATTCCTCACCGGAATATACACTTAGAAAAGCAGTCGAGTCGTTCCGCAAGGTTACCGGAATGGATTTCTATGCCATGGGCGAATTGGAATATTATGTGATTTCCCCCGATAGTTCACTCTTTCCGGCAGTTGACCAGAAAGGATATCACGAATCTTCACCATACGCTAAATTTAACGATTTCCGCACAGAATGTATGGCTCTGATTGCTCAGGCCGGAGGTCAAATTAAATATGGTCATAATGAGGTCGGAAATTTCACTCTTGACGGAATGATTTACGAGCAGAATGAAGTTGAATTCCTTCCTATCCCTGCTGTTCAAGCAGCCGATAATCTTATGATAGCAAAATGGATTATCCGTACACTCGGTGCCAAGAAGGGTTACGACGTGACATTTGCTCCTAAAATTACTGCAGGGAAGGCTGGTTCCGGACTTCATATCCACTTCAAAATTATGAAAGATGGACAGAACATGATGACCGAAAACAATCAGCTTAGTGATATTGCAAAGAAAGCTATTGCCGGAATACTTGACCACGCTGCGGCAATCACTGCATTTGGCAACAAAGTTCCTACAAGCTACTTCCGCCTCGTTCCTCATCAGGAAGCTCCTACATCAATTTGTTGGGGTGACCGTAACCGTTCTGTGCTCGTTAGGGTTCCCCTTGGCTGGACAGGCGAAGTAGATATGATTTCCCAGGCGAACCCCTTGGAGGCAGATGGTAGAGCTACAGCTCCCCAGAAACAGACAGCCGAACTTCGTAGTGCAGACTGTTCCGCTGACATTTATCAGCTTATTGCAGGAATGGTTGTGGCTGCGAGAATTGGCTTTGAAATGGAAAATTCTCTTGAAAGAGCAAATGATATGTATGTCAATGTGAATATTCACAATGATGAGAATAAAGAAAAACTTGCTTCTCTCGAGTCACTTCCTGACAGTTGTGTTGCATCTGCCGATGCCCTTGAAGCTAAGAGGGATAGTTTTGAGAGATATGAAGTATTTTCTCCTCAGCTTATTGACGGCATAATAGCAAAATTGCGCAAATATGAAGACGGAAATTTAAGAAAGAAATGTAAGGATTCTCCGAAAGAAATGATGGACGTTGTTCGTAAATTCTGGCATTGCGGTTAATCCGGGAATTGTAAGCTATAAGATGAAGGTGTGTCAAAATTAATTATTTTTGACACACTTTTTTATAATGTAGACTTTATGTTTGAATCGGAATTAATTAATTTTGTTTCTAAAGATAGTTCGTAAGCAGATGAATAGATACGCTCCAAACATTTCTTTAACCGCTTTTGGTTGTCAAGCTCAGGAAAAACTAAAGGATTCAAAAGTATTAATAATAGGAAGTGGTGCGCTCGGTGCCACGTGTGCCATGTATATGGCCGGCTCGGGCGTCGGAACAATTCGGATTGTTGATTTTGATACTATAGACTTGTCAAATCTACAGCGGCAGGTTTTCTTCAGGGAAGCGGAATGTGGCAATAGAAAGGTAAAGTCTCTTGCAAATTCTATTTCCGGTCTTAATTCGGAAATTATTGTTGAGGAATATGATGAAATGTTCAACAAAACCAATGCTCTCAGATTGGTAGAGGGTGTTGATCTTGTAATTGATGCTGCAGATAATCCGGGGACAACTTATCTGATAGAAGAAATAGCTAATAAGGTAGAGGTGCCTTATATTACAGCCGGGGTAACCGGTTGGAAGGCTCAGATTTTCACACATATCCCGGGGGATGTTAATTTTTCCGAACTTTTCCCGGCACTGGTTGATGATTCAAATCCACTTCCTTGCAGTGTTGCCGGTGTGTTTGGTCCGCTCACTGGAATTGTAGCAAGTCTCGAGGCCTCCGAGGCAATTAAGGTTTTGACTGATGTAGGAAGTGTCTTGGCTAATAAACTGTTAACTATTGATATCCTGAATAATAAATTTGAAATATTTCCTTTAAGTTAACTCCAATTCATTTTAAGAAAACAAGGAATTATAAGTAAAATAGTTTTTTGTTTTCAATCGGTTTTATTTCCGTTTTGAATTATTCCGGATTGATATGAACGTCCATCTGTGGGAATGGGAATTCAAATCCACGTTTCGGGAGTTCATTAAAAAATCTTTCGTTCATATCGAAATATAACCCCCAATATTCATTAGTTGGAGTCCAGGCTCGTACTATGATATTGATGCTACTATCGGCCATTTCGTTGAGACCGACAAAGGGAGAACGATCAATTTTTGGCAATACAACATTATTGAGTTTAAGAGAGTCTGCAATTTTTTGTTGCACAGTTTCTCTTCTCTTCCTGTTTCTCATCAAGAGTCTTTTCCATAGAGATGGCTTAGGGGTTGTATAATTATCACCGACAATTGTAATTCCGGAAACTTCGTCACTCTCTTCTTTTATTTTTCTTTGTAGTGATTTTATTTCTTCCTTATCCCCATTACTTGCTGTCAACTCGTCAAGTCTTTCCTTATCACTGTCCAGAATCTGTTGCTTTCGTTCAAGTTGATCATCTTCAATATATTGTTTTACTATTCTTGAATCTGTTGATAACATAGCAAGGATAGCCTCTTTTGCTTTGGAAAAATCGGTAGAGTAAGATAAACTTATGGTCCAGTCAACTCTTCTGTAGTTTTCGAGTGAGTAATTATTGATAGAAGAAGTTGATAATCCTCCGTTAGGAATAATAATAGATTTATTGTCAGGGGTATTAATTACAGTGTTGAATATGTTAATATCCTTAACAGTCCCTGCATAGCCCTGAGCTTCAATATAATTTCCAACTTTATAGGGCTTAAGGAGAAGAATCAGCACTCCCCCGGCAAAGTTCTGGAGTGTCCCGCTCAAAGCCATGCCTATTGCAACACCGGCAGATGCAAATAAGGCAATAAACGAACTTGTCTCAATCCCTAAAAGTCCGATTACTATTATTATTAAAATGAAATATAATGTTATTCTAATGAGAGAAAGAACAAATGTAGTTAGCGATGCATCAACGTTTTGCTTTATCATTATGTTCCTGACCATCTTGAAGAGTTTGTTGATTATTAATTTACCAACATAAAAAACAAGTATTGCCAGAAACAAGCGGAATGTGAAATCAACAACTCCGTTCGCAATTTTGCTGATAGCATCTTCAAAAGAAAGTCCCTTTAATGTATTTAATGCATTTTCACTGCTTTTCTCAAGCTTTTCTGCGTCTAAAGATGGAATCTGTTCTATCTGTAACATTACATTTATTTATATAAGGTGGAACTGTCTGGCTTATATTTCTCTTTTTGTAAAGGCTTTAAATATATTTTCCCAACGATCAAGGAGTAAAATGACAACTTAAATCAGGAAGTCAGTATTAATCGCTTACTCTATTATACCAGTCTAACGAACGGTAGAATTTATTTTCATTTCTTAAAAGGTCAGAAATAGAAATTCCATGGAATTGATTTTTATCAATCAACAAATTATTAAAATCTTTTCCGGAACATTCCTTGTATAATATTAGATTGTCAAGGGATTGGTTTAGTTCAGATTCATCCAGATCTTTTTTATTATACAACCTTCGGGTGTATTCACCTAAATCATAGATTCGAGCCGGGTAATATCTGCGATTTGAATAGTCAAGCATTCCTGATGTATTATTATCACTGATTCCTCTCAAGGCATTAGAAAATATTGTTGCAAAATTTTCAAGTTCGGAATTATTGATTACAGCTATTGTATGTGCTCTTTCTCCGAAATAGTCATGAACCCTGTCAGCTGCGACAATCAACTCCGGATTAATACGAGCCAAGAGAGGAAGAGTTTGATTATACGGCATTCCGTCTGCATAAATCTCTGTAGGATATGCAACTGTTTTCTTTGCTTTATTTCGTAACTGATATAAAGATTCAATATTACTCATGTAGCAACAGTCAAACCATAGATATTGAAATTTATGATCCGGAATTGCCTTGGCAAGATCCGGAATATTACAATAGCCAATTCCATATTGGTCTTTATCCTGCCCGAATGCATATGCATTTATCTGGTCACCATTAAGCGACTTTATGCTGCTTTCAGTTATGGCATTTCCTGTGTTAGATTGATATAGCCATCCTGTGCTGTGCGACCAGAATATCAAACCGGTATTTTCTGTTTTGCAGACTTCAAGGAATGTGTTGATTACATCACTTATTCTTCTGATATCTGTGGAGCGAAGATTTCTGTCATATTCTTTATAAGAACAAAACCTTACTTCACCGGTACTGGTTTTTTTTAATAAAAATTGTAGTTTGGGATTCCCTTTGGGTGTGACAGAATAGAGCATGATTAAATTTTCATTTAAATCAATATTTTTAGCTCCCTCGAGCATTTCGATGGAATCCTGTCTGAAATCGGAATATAAATCGTTAGAAGCAACTGCATAAATTAAAGTCGCTGACTTAAAGTCATAATTCCACTCTTTATCTGGATTCAAATCCTTGTCTGGGTGGGGTTCGTCATTTTTACATGAGACTAAGACTAAGGAGCTTAATGTCAAAATAATTATGTTGAGAAGAAAATGAACTGTTAGATTGCTTCTTTTATTGCCTATAAT
>CAMWXI010000105.1 GCA_947178175.1 uncultured Porphyromonadaceae bacterium
CTCTCAACACTCGCACCTGAAACGAGCGCGTCTACCATTCCGCCACCTGGGCTTTCGAGATGCAAAGTTAGTTAGTTTTTTACATCTCTCCAAATTTTTTCTTTTCTGTTTTCCTTTGTAGTGCCAACCGGCAACTACAATATTATCCAATTCTTCGATTCCTTACCCTTTTCTCTGCACTTGTCCGCTATCTTCCCTCAATCCGTAGGCACCACACTCTTTCCTCAATCAGTAGGCGCCTCACTCTTCCCTCAATCCGCAGGAAAACCTTCTGTTTCCCGGCTTTACCCTGGATATTATTTTGCGGAGGGTCTTGCAAAGGGTCTTTGCAAGAAGGAGCGAAGCCTTCCGGCGATTATTTTGCGGGAGCTTCGGCCGGAGCAGGAGCTGCTGCAGGCTTCTGTGCGGGAGCAGCCTCGTTCTTGGCAGGTGCGGGAGCAGCCTGAGTCGCCTGAGGAGCAGCCGGAGTCAGGGCAGAGACGTTTGTGGGCGTTTTGATTGCGAAAGATGCGCATATGCTCGCTACACAAACGAAGATTGCAAGTCCCCATGTAGCCTTCTCAATGAAGTCGGTGGTCTTGCGATATCCCAGATATTGGTTACCTCCGGAATAGTCGGAAGCCAGACCGCCACCTTTGGATTTCTGGATGAGTACAAGACCTACAAGCAGAATGCAGGCAATTACGATGAGGATGCTTAGAAATATATACATCTTTTCCTTATTTTTTTTGTTCGTTGATGATTAGTTTCCGAAGGAAACGTATTTGGTCTGCAAAGTAAATACTTTTTTCTGAATTTTTCAAATTTAATTCCGTAATTATCTCTAACGCTTTAGAATAATTCCCGTTTTTTATCATTATGCGGGCAAAACTCTCAGTGAGAGCCGGCGAGTCGTTTTCAGCGCGGGGATTTGCCGGGTTCTTCACGGCCTTTCCGTCAGTCAAAGTGTCATCATCGGTCTGACTCTTTCTGCGGGCCTTTACCGAGGGGGCCGGGTTGTTGCTGAGGAAAGCGTTGATTGCAAGTGCTGATTCGTCAGCCGTCTCCTCCAGGCCGTCAGGAGGAAGACTCTCCTCAAGACCTTGTTCCAGCATAGATGCGTAGTCAATAGCCGGAGTGACAGGCGCATGGGATGTTCCGGCGAGAGGGAGTGAGGAGTTATATTTTTCCAGGAAAGTCTGAATTGTGTCTTCTGTAGAGGGGTTTGGAGAGAGGGAATCGGGGTAGAAATTGGCAAATGATTCAGAGTCTGCCCCGAGGATGTCCCTAAGGGTGTTCTTGTGTCCGATGTTGACGGCCACGAGCATTTTAATCCGTTTACGTTCCTCTTCCGAAGGGTTTTCGGCAAGACGGTTGAGGAGAGGGTTGATAAAGTAAGGATAACGTTCCATAATTATGTTTACCAATTGCCGAGAGTAGCGTTAAAGATAAGGTCGACGAGTTCGTCGGAAATTTGCTGACATAGTTCGTCCTGCACGTCGGTCAGCAAAAGAGAGGATGAGAATTGCCGATAGGCCGAGAAGGTCTGGTCAATAGAATTGGAGGGGTTGACGTTGTCGGTGTATTTTACTCTCACCGTGATTGTCAGGCGTGTCTCGGTGGCGTATGCATCTTCGCCCACAGCCTGTGGAGAGAGAGAATAGCCGGTGATTTCTCCCGTCATTTCGAGGTTTGCATTGTTAGAGTCGGTGAGCTGAAGGCGCGTCTGCCGCGACACGTTGTCCATCAGTTTGTTCTCGAAAATCTGTTGCAGGGGAGGATAAACGAGTGCGGCGCGAATAGGGAAATCCGTGATGTTGATGGTCTTATAGACGTCATAGTTGAGTGCCGAGCCATTAAACTTATAGCTGATGGTGCATGAGGGGAGGGGTATGAGCATCAGCAGCGTCAGGAGCAATGGCGCAGGGAAAGAAAGAAGTTTCAGCAGTTTACGGACTTTCATAGCTATTCGGGGGATTATTCTATGCCGAGGTCACGAATCTTGCGATAGAGTGTGCGCAGAGATATGTTGAGGTTTTCCGCCGCCAGCTTCTTATTGCCGTGTGCCAGGTGCAGAGCTTGAGCAATCGTCTCCTTCTCCGACTCCTCGAGTGAGAGTGGGGACTTCGGAGATGTTGTGGCGATAGGGAGGATAGAATTTCTTGGCGACTCCTCCTCCGGGCTGAGATTGTCGAGCAGAGCAAGCGGTGAGCGCGGATGTTCCCTGTTCGGCATCTGCTGACTGAGCATATCCTTAATCTGAGCCAGCTCGGCCTTTAGCGAGAAAATAGACTGCCAGAGGAATTCACGTTCACCCTCGTAGGAATGGGTCTGTGAGGGTATGGGGTTGGCATTTGGCGAGCTGTTTGACGAGCGCGACGGCAGTGTTTCCATCACCATGGTGCGCGAGATATTGTTGCCCGCTTCGAAGAGGGCGAGTTGCTCCACCACATTCTTGAGCTGTCGCACATTTCCCGGCCAGGGATATATAAGGAGAGCACGTTTGGCCTCGTCGGAAAATGTCACCGGAGCTGTCATATACTTCTCCGAGAAATCGGCGGCAAACTTTCTTGCCAGCAGTAGAATGTCATCGCCACGGTCGCGCAATGGCGGCACATTTATGAGTATGGTGGAGAGGCGGTAATAGAGGTCTTCGCGGAATTTCCCCTGCTCCACAGCTTTCAGCAGGTCAACGTTAGTCGCGGCAACAATGCGGATATCCGTTTTCTGCACCGTCGACGATCCCACCTTAAGGAATTCCCCGGTCTCGAGCACACGCAGCAGACGCGCCTGTGTGGTGAGGGGAAGTTCCGCCACTTCATCCAGGAAAATTGTTCCGCCGTCGGCCTCCTCGAAATATCCCTTCCTTGATGCCACGGCCCCGGTGAACGCACCCTTCTCATGTCCGAAGAGTTCAGAGTCGATGGTTCCTTCCGGGATAGCTCCACAGTTGACGGCGATATACTTCTTATGTTTTCTTGCGCCGAAAAAATGGATGATTTTCGGGAAAAACTCTTTTCCCGATCCGCTTTCGCCCGTCACGAGCACCGAGAGGTCAATAGGGGCCACGGTGACAGCGCGACTGATGGCACTGAGCAGTCGGGGAGAATTGCCGATGATTCCGAAGCGTTGGCGGGCGCGCTGCGTTTCGGCATTTATTTGCTGATTATTTTCCGTAGTGGTGAGTGAATTAGAGGGCATAAGCGAGAAAAAGCCCACGGGGGCAGACGTCTTATTTCAGGGAGTAGGTTTTATTGCGCAGGAAGTCGCTGAGTTCATTGATGTCAGAGAATTCGGCGATTTTCTCCTTCGGAATCGGTTGTCCGACAGAGACCCTCACTTTCTTCTCCCTCATTCTGAACAGTTCTGTCGGGAGGCGTAGCGAGCGGAGTCTCCAGTCTATGAGTCCCAGCAGATTGAAGACCGTGGAATTATGGCCGTGGAAAAATATGGGAATCACGGGCACTTTAAGCTGCTGAATCAGGCGGATCACCGAAGGCTGCCATTGGCGGTCGCGAATATGGAGCGAACGGTCGAGCTTGCTGACGGCGCCGGCTGGAAAAAAGCCGAGGGGATGTCCCTCCTTCACCTGCTTGATGGCTGCGCGGATGCCGTCGAGAGTAATCTTCTTCTTCACAGGGTCGTCGTCGCCCTTGATAGGGTCTACGGCGATAAACGACGGGCGCATAGCGCGGATATTATTAAGGAAGAAGTTTACCATCACCTTATAGTCCGGGCGATATTTCCCCACGATATGAAGGAGGATAATGCCGTCCATTCCTCCGAAGGGATGGTTGGAGACAGTTATGAAAGGCTCCGAGGGGAATTGGCTGAGCACCTCCTCATTGTCAACCCGGAGGTCAAATTTAAACTCATCCTCCACGAGATGGCTGGCGAAGTCAACACCCGTGTCGTGACACCAGCGGCCATGCACCTCATTCACCTCATCGATTTTGAGGAAACGGAGGATATTATTGACGAGTCCGGGATGCTCAGCGAGTTTGGGCACCATCTTGGCGATGTCATCAAAATTGATGACATCGGGTCTTACATACTCTTTTTCTTTTTTCGGATTAATTTCGGCCATAGTAAATGCAAATTTACAAAAAATTCACACACACTCAAACACACATGTCGACAAACCCCTCCGTCTGCGGGCATTGTCGCCGGCGGGGAAGAGCGGCCGGCAACAGAGCGGCCGCCTGAGCCATGCCGGAGAAGGGAGAGGAGAGCAGGGGAGTGTTGAGAGAGAGAGGGGGGGAGAAAGGTTGAGGCTGCCCTGTGGGAGTGGGGCAGCCTCGGGGATATAAATAGGGAGGGAATAATTATCCGTAGATGGAGAAGTCCACTTCGCGCATGTCTCCCTTCTCCATGAGAGCTTCGTGGAGTGAGAAGGCGGCGTGAAGGTTGTGGGGAGTGTGTCCGCCGGTCTTCTGGGCGAGTTTGAGGTAATCCCAGAGGATTTCCTTGTAGGCGGGATGGGCACAGTTTTCGATGATAGTCTGCGCTCTCTGCACGGGGTCTTTACCGCGGAGGTCAGCCACACCTTGCTCGGTTACGAGAATCTTCACTGAGTGTTCGCTATGGTCAACATGGCTTACCATGGGGACGATAGCGGAGATTTTGCCACCCTTCTGTACTGAAGGACAAGAGAAGATAGAGAGGTAAGCGTTGCGGCAGAAGTCAGCCGATCCGCCGATACCGTTCATCATCTTTGTTCCGAGAACGTGAGTTGAGTTCACATTTCCGAAGATGTCAGCTTCGAGGGCTGTGTTCATGGCGATAAGGCCGAGACGGCGCACCACTTCGGGGTGGTTGGAGATTTCGCCGGGACGCATAAGGATCTTGTCGCGGAAGAAATCGATGTTGTCCATGAAGTGGAGCATGGCATCATCAGAGAATGTAAGGGCGCAGGTAGAAGCGAATTTACATTTGCCCTCTTCCATAAGGTGCATCACTGCATCCTGGATAACCTCGGTATACATCTCAAACTGCGGGATGTCGGGGTTTTCGCCGAGACCATAGAGCACGGCGTTAGCCACATTGCCCACACCTGACTGGATAGGGAGGAATTCCTTAGGCATCTTTCCTGTGCGGAGCTGTTCGGCCAGGAAGTGGCAGACATTGTCGCCAATCTTCTGAGTGATTTCGTCGGGAGCGGTGAAAGGCTTGATGCTTTCAGAAGCGTTAGAAGGCACGATACCGATAATCTTTTCGGGATCGATTTTGATAACGGTGCTACCGATGCGGTCAGAAGGTTTGTAGATGGGAATTTCGCGACGATGGGGCGGGTCAAGGCTGATGTAGTTATCGTGGAACCCGCGGAAGGAAGTCTTATAATAAGAGCTGTATTCGATAATCACTTTCTTAGCCATCATAGCGAGGGTCGGAGTCATACCGAGACCTGCGCCGAGGATGAATTCCCCGTTGGGAGTCATTTCAGTCACCTCGATGATAGCTACGTCAATGTCGCCATAGAAACCATATCGGAGGTCCTGGGAGACATGGCTCAGGTGAGTGTCGAAATAATGCATACCGTTAGCGTTGGCGAGCTTGCGGGAATCCGGATGTCCCTGATAGGGTGTGCGGATAGCGATAGCGTCAGCGCGTGAGAGCTCTCCGTCAACGTGGTCGTTGGTGGAAGCGCCGGTAAACATGTTGATTTTGAAAGGTTCGCCTTTTTCATGGAGCTCACGGGCACGCTTTGCCAGAGCTACTGTTACAACCTTAGGAGTTCCGGAAGCGGTAAAGCCTGAGAACCCCACATTGTCTCCATTTTTAATATAGCTGGCAGCCTCTTCGGCTGTAATAAAAGGGATACTCATTTGTAACGTTTAGATTTTAATGGTAATTTTGCACAAAAGTAATCATAATATCCCACACTATTTATAAATGCAGCCAATTTTTTTAACGACAAACGATAAAAATTGCACTATTTCACCAAAAGTGCGCATCGAAACATACGGTTGTCAGATGAATGTTGCCGATTCTGAGGTGGTGGCATCGATTCTCGACACAGCCGGTTATGACATTACCGACGACGATTCGCAGGCTTCTGCCGTTGTCATCAAC
>CAMWXI010000106.1 GCA_947178175.1 uncultured Porphyromonadaceae bacterium
ATGTAATATGGGAACTGATATAATTGGATAATTATATTTTTAATCGTATCAGGATTACATATAGAATTTTCTTGAAAATTATTTTGTAGGTATGAAACCCAATAATCCGGAAAATATTGATAATAAGCCGTCGGGATTTGGCGGTCGTTTCCCCATATTGTTTAATGTCCTGATTATATTGGCAGTTGCGTTATTGGGGATATGGATTGTGTACATCTCGATCGCACTCTTCACCAAACATGGGGAAACCGACAGGGTGCCAAGTGTTGAGAATATGACATATACGCAGGCGGTAAATCTTCTTCATGATGCCGGATTTAATGTGGATATTCGCGATTCCCTATATAAAGACGATGTCAAACCTGGATATGTCATAGAACAGTTCCCGAAAGGTAATTCTATAGTTAAACCGGGAAGAAAAATCTTCCTGTATATTAATGCTGTTCATCCTAAAGAGGTGGTTATAGATGATCATCATAATTCAGCCGAATATGCGCTTCGCGGGATATCATACCGACAAGGATTATCACGCCTTGAAGAGCTCGGATTTAAAAACATTAAGGTCGTATCAGTGTTGGGTGATGATGACCGGATTGTGAAGATTACAGCGAATGGACGTATAGTTCATAATATGGAGAGGGTGCCGGTCAATTCAAAAATAGTTATAGAAATATCTGATGGCAGGTTATCCGCATTGCGCGATTCTTTGTATGAAGTGGAACAGCTTAATAGGGCCATAGAAGAGAGAGCCGCCAATCCGGAGTACAGAGATCCGTATGAATATGATCCGGGCTATAATCCATCAAGAGAAGTTCCAAGGGAAAGCTATCCTTCCAACCGTAATGAGCAGGAAGAAGAGGAACTGGAATTCTTTTAAATAGATTTCGATGGAAGATTTATCAAAGCGTCGCTTGGAACCTGTAGATAATGTTATCCATAACGTTTCTCCTTTGAAAGAAATGTCAGAAATGACTCAGGATTTTGAGTTGGAAGATGCCGATCGAGAAGCGGTGGATAAATATGAGCCTGCTTATGTGACAGAAGACGGGCGTGAGCTTTATGAGCATTTCCGTTTTGAGGCCGACAAGGGACAGCAATTACTTAGGGTTGATAAATTTCTCGTTACGAGAATGGAAAAGACCTCCCGCAATCGTATTCAGCAGGCAGCGGATGCGGACTGCATTATAGTTAACGGGAAGGCAGTAAAATCAAGTTATAAAGTTAAACCAGGTGATATCGTATCCATTGTCATGGATCGTCCTCGATATGAGCTTGAGATTATTCCCGAAGATATACCTTTAGACATCATATATGAAGATGAAGATGTTTTGGTTGTCAACAAACCGGCTGGTCTGGTAGTACATCCGGGACATGGAAACTATAGCGGCACTCTTGTTAATGCTCTTGCGTGGCACTTCAGAAATAATCCTGATTATGATGTCAGTGACCCGCGACTGGGTTTGGTTCACCGAATTGATAAAGATACGTCAGGATTGCTTGTGATTGCCAAGACTCCGGAGGCAAAAACAGATTTAGGCCTGCAGTTTTTCAGGAAAACCACCCGACGGGAATACAGGGCTTTGGTTTGGGGCGATTTTGTTGAGGATAAAGGTACAATAGAAGGAAACATAGCAAGAAATCCAAGAAATAAATTGCAGATGGCTGTTTTTAAGGATCCTGAAATTGGAAAACCTGCAGTCACTCACTATGAAGTATTGGAGCGTTTCGGCTATGTCAGTCTTGTTAAATGTGTTCTTGAGACTGGCCGCACTCATCAGATAAGGGTTCATATGCTCAGTGAGGGGCATCCACTTTTTAACGATGCGAGATATGGGGGCGATAAGATTCTTAAAGGAACAACATTCTCAAAATATAGGAAATTTATAGAAAACTGTTTTGAAATATGTCCACGTCAGGCACTCCACGCAAGGACTCTTGGTTTTAGACATCCGAAGACAGGAAAGGAAATGGATTTTGAAGCACCACTACCACCTGATTTTGAAGGATTGCTAAAGAAATGGAGAGACTACAGGCAGGAATAAACTATATTACACAGGTTGACGTTTTGAATATAGCGGACAGTAATTAACATACTCTAAGATGGCTCAGAATAAAGAGGACTTTAGTGATATATCACCATATAACGATAGTGTATTTAAAGAGAAGATACGGAATCTTGTAAAAGAGCCGGGATTTATACACGCATTAAATTATGCAGTTCCACCATCAGATGTGCCGGTGCTGATAGAAGAGTTGCTGAAAATTGATAATACTTACGATTTTCAGCATCAGATAATGTTCCCCTTTCTGGAGATGCTTGCGAAGACCACTACTTCCGGCATTTCATTAGGAGGAATAAAGAATTATCAGCCCTCAATGAATTATACGTTTATCACCAATCATAGAGATATTGTCCTTGATGCTTCTTTCTTAAATCTTGCTTTTTTAAGAAAGGGGCTACCAACATCTGAGGTTGCAATCGGGAATAATCTGCTTGTTTATGAGTGGATTAATGACTTGGTTAGATTAAATAAGAGTTTCATTGTGAAGCGTAACACAGGGCTTCGCGAAGGCTTGTTTGCTGCAAAACATCTGAGTGCATATATTCATCACACTTTACTTGAAAAGCACGAATCTGTGTGGATAGCTCAAAGAGAGGGACGAGCTAAGGATAGTTCTGACCATACTCAAGATGCATTGATTAAGATGCTCGCACTTTCAGGTGAAGGAACATTTATGGAACGACTTAAGGAAATAAACCTGATGCCGGTGGCTATAAGTTATGAGTATGATCCCAATGATTATCTTAAGAGTAAAGAGTTCTTGTTGAGAAGGCGCAACCCTGAATTTAAAAAGAGTCAGAGAGATGATCTTTTCTCCATGGAGACAGGGTTGATGCAGTTTAAAGGGAAAGTACATTTTCAGCTCACACCACGTATAAATGCCAAACTTGACCAAATTGGAAATTTCAGAGATGTAAGTACGTCAGCAAGGTGTGCATGTAGAATAATTGATCAGGCTATACATAGAAGCTATCAGATCTTCCCTATAAATTATGTTGCATTTGATATCCTAAATACAACCGAACGCTTTGCCAGCCAATATGATGAGAATACTAAAATAGAAGTAGAAGACTACTTCAATGCTCAACTTGACAAGGTAGACTTACCCGATATTACAAAAGAGGAGCGCGACTTTATGATGGAGATGATGCTTGTGATGTATGCGAATCCGCTTAAAAATAAGCTGAAGACTATTCTTGGGGAATAATTTTATCCGTGTACAGTCATTAAATAGTATTAATTTTCATGCGAACACCTTTTTTTCTTGTAGTTATTGTATTACTTTTATCAATTTTAATTGATTGGGGAATTTGGCGTATGCTCAAGAATCGGGCAACACGTCGTTCCTCAGGGATTTATCTCATTTCTTCAATTATTTGCTGGATTGTTTTCATAATAGTCATCCTGTTTCCGAAGAGAAGTGAAGACAATGATATTCTCCCGGTAATGTGGATTCTATATTATTATGTGGCCGTCTATATCGCAAAATGTATAGTGTTGCTGTTTAATATGATAGGCAAGATTCCGACGTTATGGAAAGGGAAGAACCTGAATTTAGGACTTTGGTGTGGTATCCCTTTGGGAATATTAGTAATTATAGCTTCAGTTTGGGGCGCAATGATTACTCGTCGACAAATTGAGATTAAAGAGGTTACTATATTTTCGGATAAGATTCCGAGAGAGTTTAATGGATATAAAATTGTGCAGTTTTCAGACGCCCATGTCGGTACTTGGGGAAATGATACTACTTTTATTGTTTCATTGATAGATACAATAAACTCAACACATCCGGACCTGATCGTATTTACAGGGGATATAGTAAACCGTAAAAGCTCTGAGCTAAAGCCATTTATAAATGTATTGAAAAAGCTCAGTGCAAAAGATGGCGTTATTTCAATTCTTGGCAATCATGATTACGGTGATTATATCAATTGGAACAGTAATTCAGAAAAGCAAATTAATCTTCAGGACTTGAAGAATATGCAGAAGGAGATGGGATGGAAACTGCTCAACAACGAGACAATATCACTGAAAAGAGGAGAAAGTGAAATTCAAATAATTGGTGTGGAGAATTGGGGAGAACCTCCTTTTAAACAATATGGTAACCTGGAGAAAGCATATCCGACAGATTCTCTGCATAATCTAAACGATAAATATTTTAAGATACTTCTAAGTCACAATCCTGAACATTGGAATCAGGTAGTCAGCAAAACTTCGAATATCAATTTAACATTATCAGGACATACCCATGCCATGCAATGTATGTTGAAATTCGGGAATATGGAATGGTCTCCTGCCAAATATCGTTATGAACAATGGGGTGGGCTCTATGAGAGGATTTCTCCCGATGGCACACCGAATAAACTATATGTAAATATCGGTGCCGGAGAAGTCGGAATACCGGCTCGCATAGGGGCAACTCCTGAAGTTACGTTGATAACGTTAAGAAGATAAAGTATCTATGAGAGCCATAATCAGTCTGGGGAGTAATTTCGGGGAAAGAGAAAAATATATAACTGATGCCACTCAGGCTATGTGTGAGTTGGGAGAGGTGAAACGTGACAGCGGATTGTATGAATCTCCGGCTATAGATGGAGTCTCATTTCCCTATATTAATTCCGTCATTGAATTGGATACATCTCTTTCCAATGAGGAGCTTGAGAGAAAGATAAAAGAACTTGAAACTCGTCTTGGGAGAGACAGAGCCAAGTTCCCTCATAATATAGTCCCGATAGATATTGATCTGGTAATTTTTGGAGATTCCATAATCCGCCCCGTTGATTATTCACGGGAATATTTCAGACGTGGCTACTCAATCATCGGGCAATTCTGATAAATAGTATAATTCCGATAATCAGATAAATAATATTGGGAATCTCCATCGCAATGAATGGAGAAGTGTAACCATTGATGGCAAGTGAACTTGTGACAGTAGAAAAAAGTATATAACTGAAACTTAGCACGAGACCGATTCCAATATTGATTCCCATTCCACCCTTTACCTTCTTTGAAGATAGAGACATTCCTATCAGTGTTAGAATGAAGGCGGCGGCTGTAGAAGCTAGCCGTTTCTCCTTTTCAATTTCGAAACCTTTTATGTTTGCTACACCGCGAGCCCGTTGTTTCTCTATGTAAGTTGTGAGTTGAGGTGTTGTCAGCGTCTCCTGGTCGTTCTGGGAAATCAGGAAATCCTTTGGCTCAATGGGTATAATTGTGTCTAAGGATGGACCTTTTCTGATCTTTTCTTTCATTCCGTCAAAATCGCGAATCATATAATTGCTCATTTTCCAATGATAAGTTCTGACTGAATCATAGTAGGCGGTTTGAGCAGTCAGACGCGACACGAGAGTTTTTCCTTCAAATTTGTCAAGAGAAAAATTATATCCTGTCTTTGAAGTATTCTCAAATTGGGAGATGTAAGCTACGACGCCAGGACTAACCATCAGTTGGATATTGTTCCCGGAAACTACACTTTTATTCTTCACATATTTATTAGTATAGTTTATTCTTGCAATATTCGTCGGGGGAATAATATAGTTGCTGAGAGCAAATGTAAGAAGGGCAATAACAGCCGCTCCAATCATATATGGACGCAGAAGACGTGTATAGCTGACACCGCTTGACAAGATTGCGATGATTTCTGAATTCCCTGCAAGTTTAGTAGTGAAGAAAATGACGGATATGAAAACGAAAAGTGGAGAGAGTTGATTGGCAAAATACGGAAGGAAGGAAGCGAAATAATCAAAAAGAGTTTCTTTTAGGGGTGCTGAAAGAAATGCATCAAGCTGTTCTGTTATGTCAAACATGGCAATAACTGCAAGAAACAGGAGTGTAGCCATGAAATAAGTTCCCAAGAATTTCTTGAGAATGTAAGCATCTAAAATTTGAATTTTAAAGAAATTCAGATTGCCCCCCCTTTTTTTACTGAAAGGGGAGAGAAATAGCAGGGGAATATTTAACTTCTTTATTGAATATATAATC
>CAMWXI010000107.1 GCA_947178175.1 uncultured Porphyromonadaceae bacterium
TATTTGTAGAAAGATAAAATTGATATATAAATGGCACAGAAACCTTCAATACCTAAAGGAACAAGAGATTTTAGCCCGATAGAGATGGCTCGTAGGAATTATATTTTTGACACAATCCGCAAAGCCTTTAAGTTATACGGTTACCAGCAAATTGAGACTCCGTCAATGGAGAATTTGTCTACATTGATGGGAAAATATGGTGAAGAGGGTGATAAACTTCTGTTTAAGATATTGAACTCCGGAGATTTTATGCGGAGTGTTAAAGAAGAAGATCTTGGAAGTAGAAATCTTCCACACCTTACAAATCAGATGTGTGAAAAGGGTCTTCGTTACGATTTAACCGTTCCTTTCGCACGTTTTGTTGTTCAACATCGAAATGAGTTGCAATTCCCATTCAGGAGATTTCAGATTCAGCCGGTGTGGCGTGCCGATCGTCCTCAAAAAGGGAGATACAGAGAATTTTATCAGTGTGATGCAGATGTTGTAGGATCGGATTCACTTACCAATGAGATAGAATTATTGTCTTTAGTTGACAGTGTGTTTACCACTTTCGGGATAAGTACTGTTATTAAGATTAATAATAGAAAGATTTTGTCAGGAATTGCCGAAGTGATAGGAGCTGCGGATAAAATTGTGGATATTACAGTTGCTATAGACAAGATAGACAAGATAGGGCTGGAAGCGGTAAAAGATGAATTACGTAGTAAGGGGATTAACGAGGATAGTCTGTCGCTGCTTGAGCCAGTATTACTTTTAAATGGCAATACATCAGAAAAACTCGCTAAATTGTCAGAAATCCTGAAAGATTCTGAAATTGGAATGAAGGGTGTAGAAGAATTGCGCGAGTTAATGGAGGGTTGTGAAGACCTGGAATTCAATAACGATGTAGAAATTGATGTATCGTTAGCAAGAGGATTGAATTATTACACCGGGACAATTATCGAGGTTAAAGCAAAGGATGTTGAGATTGGAAGTATTACGGGTGGTGGAAGATATGATAATCTGACCGGAGTCTTTGGAGTTGAAGGATTATCCGGTGTGGGAATTTCGTTTGGCGCAGACAGAATATATGATGTTCTTAATCACCTAAATTTATATCCTGAAAGTTTGAACTCATCGGTTAATGTAATGTTTGTTAATTTCGGAAAGAAAGAGGCCTCCCGAGCATTAAAGATAATGAGTCAATTGCGAAAAGAGGGCGTTTCATGTGAATTGTATTCTGATTCAGTAAAGATGAAGAAACAACTGGGATATGCTGATGCCAAAATGATTCCATATGTAGCAATAATAGGAGAGAATGAATTAGAGGATGGGTCTATTACATTGAAGGATATGACAACCGGAGAGCAATCAAAGCTTGATGTTAAAGGAGTAATCGAAAAAGTCAAAAATTAAAATGGAAGAAAAAATCAGTCTAAAGCAATTTGAAATTCGGCAACCAGATTATAAACGTGATGAGTCTGATGAACCATATTTTTACAGGCTTGCCAATCATTTATATACAGAGGCTTATAAATCCGGATTGCTAACAGACTGGCAGGACGAATTGATAGTGCGTGCCTCCCTTGGAATAGTTGGTTATTTCCAGGATATTCTTGCAGATGCCGGATTATGGCGAAGCTTTATAGATATGAATAGACATCTCTATCAACGCACACTTCCTTTTTTTAATGTATCTGATGAATATATTGATTATGAACTGAATTATGAAGATGTCCGGTTTCTTACATGGTATTCTTTGACGTTAAACAGTGAAGCAAACCGGTTATGTTCCCCAATGGATAATAGAATCAAAGAGGTTAGCAGATTGTGGTTTGATATTCTCGAAGCAGAGTATGAATCAGCTCCAATTCCGGTATCATATCAAATGGGAATAGGCCTGGAACTCAATGAACCGGAAGAGAGAGAGCAGATATATCACTTTGGCAACTGGGTTTTCATGTATTCATATCTAATGTCACCGGCATATTCAATGACAATGCTGCAGATGATGGAAGATCCTGTGATGAAGAGTGGAGATATTGAAGCAATCCAGACACGTATCGAACAATCAATGGCAGAAGATCCCACCGGTCCCTTGGCCTTGTATCTTGGAGAGTGGCTAAATCTTATACTTGAAGGGAAATTGCCCCTAAACCATGATAATGAATTGATAAAAGAGCCATCAAAATATTACGAAGCTTTCCTTAAGGGGACAGGCGGAGCTCCGATTATGTTTGTCAAAAGCTATAAAGAGTTAAACGAATTTTTTATAAAAGTTTTGGGGTGGAAAGAAGATGAAGAGCATCTTCCACAGATGAAAGGAGAAAGTGATTTTGTATTGTTAATTTCCAGGTATAAGGGATTGCTTCTTGCAAAGGGAATAGCCAAATATATATGCCATCCATTAAATCCCTATTATGAGAGGAAGGAAGCTGAGAAACATGCGATGGAGCTTCTTACAGTAAGAGGAAAATGTCCGGGCGATCTGCTTAGATACTTGGGAGAAGGACATTATTTACCGGATGCATGTTTCGAGAACTCTGATGATAATATGCTGGTACAAAATAATTTTGATTTTATAAGCAGATGTTATTTACAACTTTATTATAGAGGGGACTGAATGATGTTACGGAAATTACAAATCTCAATGTGTTTTCTTCTTCTTTTGTTATTTCTCCAGGGTTATTCTCAGACAACCAGGGAAGAAATGAAAGAGAATCTGAATAAGACGGGAGGTGTTTATTATGCCTATCCGGTTTCTGATTCCCGGAACACACCCGCGCCCTGGGGATATAAACCATTTTATATTTCCCATTATGGCCGTCATGGTTCACGTTATCTTATCAGTAACAACGACTATAGGTGGGTATCGGATTCCTTTCATAAGGCGTCGGAAGCGGATGCTTTAACTCCCCTTGGAATCGAAGTCATGCAAAATATTGATTCTCTACTTATAGAGGCTGATGGGAGAGGAGGTGACCTGTCTCCTTTAGGAGTTAGACAACATAGAGGAATTGCCGAAAGGATGTTTAATTCTTATCCGGAAGTCTTTAAGGGTTCAACGCCGATATCTGCTCGTTCCACTACGGTAATAAGATGTGTCCTATCAATGGATGCATTTTGTGAAAGGCTTAAGGAATTGAATCCAAATCTACAGATGACAAGAGAATCGTCAGGGAGGTATATGAATTATCTTAACTATCACAGTGACAAATCAAATGCATATACATCAAAAGATTGGAAAGAGGAATATCGTAAATTTGAGGATGAGCACACTAATTCTTCCCGTTTGATCTCTTCATTATTCTCAAATCCTGAATATGTTAGAAAGAATGTGAATCCACATGAATTAATGTGGGGATTATATTGGATTGCATCCGGGATGCAGAATGTTGAGACAGACTTGGATTTCTATCACTTGTTTACGCCGGAAGAATTGTTTGATTTGTGGCAGTGCTTTAACTATAGGTTTTATGTTTGTGACTCAAATTATGCCGGCAACGAGGGACTTGTCTTGGCAAATGCAAAGCCATTATTGAAAAATATATTAAGATCGGCGGATGAAGCGATATCTAAAGACAGTCCAAGTGTAACCTTACGTTTCGGACATGATGGAAATTTAATTCCGTTAGCCGGAATCCTACGATTGGAAAACTGTTATAATTCTGTTTCTGATCCCTATGAATTCTATAAGAATTTTTCTGATTTTAAGATTGCTCCGATGGCTGGGAATATTCAAATAGTGTTTTTTAGGAAGCCAGGAAAGGATACTTACACAGATGAGGATATTCTTGTGAAATTTTTGTTGAATGAGAGAGAAATTTCAATACCGTTATCAACTGAGATTTACCCGTTCTACAAATGGAGTGAAGTTAAGAAATTTTATGAGGATACAGTTTTGTCTGTGTATCCTTGACGTTTTTAATAATAGCTCGATACTCCCTCCTATAATATCTTGCAAAGCATGGAGAGGGTAAGTTGTTTCATTTAAGCTTCCCGAAAATTGAACGGAGTCTGAGTTTGATTACTCCAAATACAGCTTCTCCGAAAATTCCTGAGTTCATTTTGCTCTCTCCCAATTGGCGATTTATGAAAATTATAGGAAGTTCAACAATCTTGAAATTCTTCTTATATGCTGTAAATTTCATTTCAATCTGAAATGCATATCCTTTGAATTCCACTTTGTCAAGGTCAATTGCATTTAAAACATTTCGTCGATAACAAACGAACCCTGCAGTTGAATCTCTCAGTTTCATACGAGTGATGAAACGAACGTAAGCAGAGGCGAAATAAGACATTAAGACTCTACCCATAGGCCAGTTTACTACATTTACTCCGGTAATATATCTTGAACCTACACACACGTCTGCGTCTTTATCTTTACATTCATGATATAGACGGGTGAGGTCGGCCGGATTATGAGAGAAATCAGCATCCATTTCGATAATATATCCATACCCTTGACTTAGGGCCCACTTAAAACCTTGGATATATGCTGTGCCTAAACCGAGCTTACCACTTCGGCATTGAAGATGAATCCGATCAGGATATTCCTGAATTTTAGCACGTACAGCATCTGCAGTTCCATCAGGAGAACCATCATCTATGACAAGGATATCAAATCCATCCGGAAGTGCCATGACGGTATCTATCATTTTTGAGATGTTTTCAATCTCATTGTATGTTGGGATAATTACTAAAACGTCACTCATATTCAGAATATAAAATTTGACACCAATTCGTTCATAGAAAGGACACTTAAAAAACGTTGCGTTTTATCTTAAAAGCATAAAACGCAACGCGAATTTAATAAAATTATCAATAGTCTCCAATAGCCGTTATATTAACTGAATCTCACATTGAATTTTTCAAGCAATGTAAGAGGGTGGTAAGATTGTTTTGCTTTTCGTAATCCTTCATCCCCGGCGTCATCCTCTCGATTAATATATTTAATCTTGGGATATTTTGAAGTGATATACTCTGCAAAAGCCTTATTAATCATTTCATAGCTACCCGGAAATTCCCTCAGAGCTTTCTCAACATGAACGAAAAATGTGTCGTGCTTGATATCACCAATAGAAAATGCGCAAACTTCATCACCTGTAGTCAGAAAAACACCGATTAGTTTATCATCCCTTTCGCTAATACAATCTATAAGGAAGCGAGTAAGTTTCCTTTCCTGGACTGCCATTTCAGTCGAATCACCTTCGAGATCAAATTTATCCATGAAAGATAGTGCCTCAGTAGCGTTATCAGGGGTCATAGGGATCAATTTCCAGTTTGGAAACTGACTTGTGAATTTGTTGACATGATTTCTCTTCTTACCATTCTTTTTCCCTTGAAGAGTAGCAAGGCTTTCCGCTTCGTATAGATAGTCACTCCAATCACCAAGCGGTTCAATAGAGATAGGATTGAGTTTCTCAAATTCTTTTATGGCATATTGTGGAACTGCAGAAAAATATAGAGGGATATTAATTCTATTACAATATTCTTTAAGTACTCTTACTGATTCAGCAAGAGACATTTTTCCAATTGGAAGAGAAAAAGCCGGCTTATTCAGGTCGTTCTCAAGAGTGCCTTTTATGAAAAGAGTGTCATTGAGAATAGCGTATTCATAGTTAAAGAAATTAACCCACATGAGTATTCCTCCATATGAGAAATCAGTAGTTCTTCCAAACTCTTTCTGTATGAACTCCCAGATAAGGGGCATATCTGTATGATTAATCTTCCGAAATTTCAAGTCAGCACCTTTAACTTGCTCAATATCATGAGACGTTGTAGGATACCAATTAACATAGCTTTGGTTATTGGAATAATTATTTGTGGGAGTAAAATTCCAGGTTGAGTCCATAGTGTAATCAAATTAAGCAATAATATTAAAATTTAGAGTAAATAGGACGAATAGATGAAAAATAAACATCATTCATAAATATAACAAATAAAAGAGGATATGTTTCAAAACATATCCTCTAAAAGTGATTCGTGCAGGATTCAAACCTGCAACCTTCTGATCCGTAGTCAGATGCTCTA
>CAMWXI010000108.1 GCA_947178175.1 uncultured Porphyromonadaceae bacterium
ATGAGTCTGATGGCATCATCCGACAGTCTTCCTGCGCATTTTCGCGCTGACGACATGAAGCTGCTCTCTTTAAGTTCTGAAAGTTCACCTATGTCTGTTTTGTCTATCAGGTTTTCTGCTGATTGATAAAACGCCGTCTCTATGTATATCCGTAAATGATCCACCTGTCTAAGTCAGAGCACTCAGTGATATCCGTTATTAATTATTGTCCTGATTAATCTTCTGTTTCAGTAGAATTTCGTATTCTTCGCGAAGACTATCATTTAATACATTTTCGAAATTATGATTCTTATCACTAAGTCCTACCAAATATCTCATGACATCCTCGCCATTCCCCTTTTTTAGGCCTCCCCTGCTGGTTAATCTGATATGGAACTCACTCTTTGCATTTAAATCATATTCTCTTTTATAGTCGGGATAAGCATCAAATATCATCTTCCTTATTTGATCTCCTTCGTAGAAGAAACCACGGGTAAGTAAAGATTCCTCTATGCTACCCTCTTCCGGAAGTCTGTTTTCAACCTCTACTTCTGCAAAACATTCATCGAACATTTTCCTAAGTTTCGGTTTCTCTATAACGCTTCCCAAGACTGATACAAGAACGGATAACGGCTCAAATGTAATCCTATGATAATTCTTATTATCTTCTCCTAAACTATATGTCTTTACAGAGAAATTCTTTACGACAGAATTCAGAAGTTCGCGATACATACCGGGCACTCCTCTTTTGTCATATCCTACTTTTACCGTCCTTCCTCTATCCCTGATATAGTTATAGAGATGTGTGAGCACTTCCATATTCCTTATTGCCATCCTTGAAGCTAAATCGGCATAGATGGAGACTTTATTATCATCTCCGTAACGCCTTGTCTTTAACAACAGCTCTTCTAATAAAGATTTTTGTTCCGCGGCAATTAATCTTGAACAAAGTTCATAGAACTCTTTTCCATAGTTTGAGTATGATAATTCCGGATAGATTATACTCTCAAAGGGTTTCAGTATATCAAATGCTATATTTTGTACTCCGGTGAGTCTCTTTAAATAGTATGGAGCCCCCTGATTCCTGTATTCCTTAAGCATCATGCGGAGGTTTCTTGTCCCTTTGACATCCACATGAAATGCAGAACATAACGCAAAGAATTCCATCAGCCGCAACTCTTCTATAAACCCCTCGCGCAACGGTTCTTTTTTGTCCTCAGGCATCTCTTTATTCTTTTTCTCCCAGTTTTTATATTCTGATATCAGAGACATTATAAAATAATTAATTTTCCGCCCGTTGAGCAGTCTTATATCTCTACCATCCTGCAGTATTCTGGGTCTACTGAAACTGAAGAAATTTCCTCCTGTCAATTTGAAATAGTCATCTATCCCAAGAAAAGTATTGTCTGAAAGTGATGGCATATCGTCAAGCCATTTCTGTTTCTCAGGCTGCACTATATTTGAGTTTTCATCAATCCTGCTCCTTATCTGATTCCACGAGTCTGTATATAAATCATACGTTTCGTACAGTTTTATCGAATATATAGCCCGGATAAAGAACAGGTAATGTTTGTCACTCTCTGAGGAGAGTTTCGGCTCAAGATATCGAAGCACCTCCAATACGTCCCCGACTGAAATATTAAAGGGAGATGCTTTATCCGAATAAATATCTTCCAACTGCGGATTGTCGTAGAGACGCAGAATATAGGAAAACTTTTCTGAAAGGACATCCAGTACTCTTCTGTTAAAGATTGTCGGGTCGTTATTCTCAGCCAGTCTCTTAATATCATTATCATCACCCGGTTCAAGAATATTAGTGCTGTCCCCGAAAAAGTAGTTCTTAAACCTTCGTTTATTTGCAATATTCTGTTTTGCTTCCTCTGTGTCTTCTGTTGTTATGTAGACTTTTTCATTGAAATCCGGCATATCATTCAACATCTCGACAAGCATCATCAGATTGCGGAGATTACGCGGAATAACGTAGGAGAATGTGCCGTCAATATTATAAAAAAGGTATCTTGTCTTCTGGAAGATCAGGAATAAAACGCCTCCCGCTCCTGTCTGGAATTCTCGTATCAGCTGTCCATCCTCCGTAAAAAGTCTGAGTTCCGAAGTCAGGAAGACATCGGAGGATACCATGTATACCCTATGCGATTGCGGAAGAAATTTTGTCAGATAGCGATCTGCCATTATCGGAAATTTCTCTTTCATGCTATCACTCATCCCCATATACTGGTCTCTTAAAGATAGCTCAATCAATGTTTTCAGCTGTTCCTCTTTAGCAGACAGGAGTATGATTATTTCAGGCATCACAAGGTATTTCCTGATTTGTTCCATCATTTCATAGGCACGTTTCACATTAAGGTCCAAATCGTCAATACAGATTACAAGAGTCCGGCAATCGAAATAATTTAGTGTCTTTTTAACTACCCTTCTTAATTCTGACTGTAGAAATACTCCCGACGCAAGATCCTCAAGATGTACTGATGCCTCATCCTCGAAATCTATCTTGTCTTTGGAGGAATCAACATAACTTAGGTTTCTCTGCAGATTCAGAAAATCGCGTGTCAGTTCAAACGATGCCTCCTTGTTCCTTTTTTCTGTCTCCCATTCCTTACGAAATAAAGAATACAGCTGTCCTACAAATAATTCCAGGATATTATGATGCTCGTCAAAAAAGGATGGATCAATCACATCCATAAAAAGCATTTCCTTTCCATCCCTATCCTTTTCTCTTTGTTTTAAGATATTTTCAAAAGAGAGCATACAGGAGGTCTTCCCTGAACCTCTGTCTCCCAGAAAAGCAATGATATTATTCTTTACTTTATAACTCCAGTCTACGTCAAATGATTCTTTAAATTTTTTAGTTTCTGAAGTAATATAGGCACGGGAATCATTCCTTATCTTATCAAAGATGGATAACGCACTTTTAATCGGCTCCTCCATTATGGAGTTCCGCCATGTCTTATCATCAAGAATAACCGGTCGGGATGCATTCCCGACTATCATGTCCATCGCTTTCATAATAATATCTTTTAATCTTTTCGGACTTTTCCTCTCTATCAGGAAGAATAATTACAGGTAGAACTTATCTAAACTTTATGACCCGGATAAATTGACAGTCCTTCTGATAGTTCCTTAAGCCTGTTTTCCCATTTACGAGCCAATTCTTTTCTGCCTCCGGGAAGATTGGTCACTACCGGAATGCCGGGAATATAACTGTCTCCGGTAAAAAAACATTCCCCATCAATCATCCATGTTATGCAAGAGGGATGATGACCGGGAGTAAATATTGCACGGATTGAGGGTGATTTATATATAAAATCACAGTGGTCAACAAACAAAAAATCCATCTCCTCCCTGTTTATTTCAATAGGTTCTCCCTGATATTTCGACAGATTCTTTTTTGCAGAGCAAAGAGTCTCCGCACCGTCTTCATTTGTAAAAATGGAGACCTTCTCAAATTTCCGAAGCAATTCAGGGACACCGTAAATATGGTCAAAATGTGCGTGTGTCAGAAGGATCCTACATTCATCGTAATCCCGGGGGTCAAGACTTTCAAGGAAGTCCGGATCCCCCGGGTCAACAATAAATATAATTCGGTCAACCACAAACCAATAGGTCATTGACCCATATCTGGAGTTGACCTGCTTATGAATTTCCAATACCAAACTCAATAATATCGCAGAACTTCAAAGGACCGACTTTCATGACCATAGATGACCATACAAGTCCGACTCCGAAACCTGCCATACATAGCCACATGCTTCTTTCTTTAAGAGAGTCTGCCAGATTATATGATATATTCAACGGTACTGTCGCTCCACTTGAATTGCCGAAATTTTCAACAATATTCGATGGCATCTTTTCCCGCGGAATCTTAAGTTTATCAGCAAGCTTATTTACCATAAATTTGTTTGGCTGATGAAACATAAAATAAGAAATCTCATCAGAATCAAATCCGGAAAAATCTAAAATATCCCTTATTAACGGTGGAACTTTTTTCTGAACAAACATGAAGACTTCGTCTCCCTTCATCACCAGATTATCTTCACTTCTCCAATTTCCGAAACTGTCCCTATGCATTTCTGATGTTGCCGGAGAAGAGGGTTGTCTTAGACCTCCGGCGGGAATTTGAATAGCGAAACAATTGGAGCCGTCCATACGAATGTTAGCATAAATAGAACCATTGTCTTTCCGTTTTTCAACGACTGTTATCGTCACGGCATCTCCAATCAAAGGATAACTGTTTCTATCCCGTTTTGAGACCTTTCTGCTAAGCATTTCCCCATTGATAAGAATAACACGATTAATATTCTCTTGCTCCAACAACATAAAAGACTGAATCAGTCCAACCTCAAAACCGGCACAACCCTGATTTATATCAAGACATATCATATCCTCCTTCAGGCCTAATTGTCCTTGAATCACATTTGAGGTCGGAGGCATAATATAATCAGGTGTTTCAGTTACTAATATAAGCGCATCTATGCTATCTCTATCAATTTTTCCACTATCAATAAGCTTATTAATTGCAAATACCGCTACGTCTGAAATACAAACCGACTCTTCAAACACACGATGTGCGTTGTAGCCCATTGTGTGTTTAAGTTTTAATGACGTTTCTTTTGAGAATTCGTAATTCTCAATTTCGTCATCAAACAATATTTCTTTATCAGGCACAACCGCAAGGATCCCTGTAATAGCCTTATTTTCAAAAAATAATCTCATTACGCTTTTTCAGACTTTTCAACTATTCTAATTATGGCATCTATAGAAGAGAAGTTTTCGGGTATAATATCTTCGCCGTCAATCAATATCCCGAATTTATCTTCCAACTCACTCACAAGAGAAACGACATCAAAAGAATCCAACATTCCCTCTTCTATAAAGTTGACGCTTTGTGTGAAATCAAACTCCGGTCTAAGACCGACCAGAATTTCTAAAATCTTTTCCTTCATTATAAAATTATTTATTTATAAATAAATATTTCATCTCTGACTCCATCAAACTCGAATCCATAATGTTTATATTTATCTATGGCATTCGCGTTATCCTTAAAAACCCACAGGAATTGGCACTTACAATCTTCTCCCGCTTTAAAATATTGTTCAAGAAGTTCACCGCCAACCCTCATATTTCTATACGAGGAATCAACCCACCAATACCTTAAATGAATGTTTACCCCACTCCTTTCATATACAACCATTCCTATAATCTTATCTTCATCCCGAATAATATAAATCCCATCATTGTCAATTAATCTATTTAATTCCTCTGAATCCGGAATTCTTTCTGACAACGGGTCAAAATGAGATGAAAATAAATACTTAAGATCCGTTATATCCTCGTGTGTTGCTTTTACAGTCCTATTATTCTCGGTTCTTCGTTTATAGGCAGATGAATATCTACTCATTCTCCGAAGAGTCTTATCAGGACTTCCAATAGATGCAACATTATCGTCGCGCACCACAAATTCCAAAACTAACGGGAGCTTTACATTATTCTGAATTTCTTTTAATATAGAATCAACCTTTGATACATCTGATGCAAAAAAAATTACATCTAACATAAAGCCCTTATCAAAAGTGATAATAACAACATCATCCGTTATAAACGATTTTGCTAAATGACTCTCGACAAAAAGGCGGTGATTTTTCGGATTTGGCACATAATTAGTGACTATTCTTCGGTTACTTCTTTTGAAATCCCCGATTATAGTCTTAAAATCATTATATGATTCTATCGTGTTGCTACAAATTAAATTCATAATGCATGAGTTGATATATCACCCTTCACTACTGTTAATCTTGTTTTTATAGAACAAGCGGTCAATTTTACCATTGGTATTACGTTTCAACTCAGTTTCCCGAACAATTTTTGAAGGTGTCATATATCTGGGAAGTTGAGATAATAAAGCTTTTCTAAACTGTGCAATATCCAATTCGTCTTGATTCTCATAAAAAAGTATTATCT
>CAMWXI010000109.1 GCA_947178175.1 uncultured Porphyromonadaceae bacterium
CGCATTCTCCGTGGCTTCCGGAATTCCTCTGCCCCCCTCCCTCAGAAATATATTTCAGGAAGTGGCGCAGGATCTGGGAGTTCCCGCCGCTACTGACGGCGACCTCTCCCGATGGGCAAGGCAGGGCGTCATGCTCCTCAATGCTACCCTTACTGTCAGAGAACACTCTCCGAAATCTCATGCCGGGATTGGCTGGAATCTCTTCACAGACGCCACTATCAGAACCATTTCCAGGGATTGCAACAATGTTGTCTTTATCCTCTGGGGCTCTGACGCTATCAGCAAACGAACTCTCATCGACTCCTCCCGACATCTGATACTCACCGCTCCTCACCCCTCACCTCTCTCCGCTTATAGGGGATTCTTCGGATGCCGGCATTTCTCGAAAGCTAATGAATATCTCATGGCTCATGGGAAAACACCTATCAACTGGTGATTCCGTTATATTTTCAAAATTCCTATATTTATGACACTTCAGCAACGACTTGAAAAAGCAGCGGACCTCCGCTCAAAAGGATATAATTGCGCTCAATCAGTTCTCATGGTTTTTGACGACAAGACGGGGCTCTCCCCTTCGGAAGCGGCACGACTCTGCTCGGCTCTCGGCTCGGGAGCAGGATGCGGTGAGCTTTGCGGCGTTCCCAACGCTATGGCTATTGCCGTAGGCTACACCTTCTCCGACAATCCCGCCGATAAAGTGCATGCCATGAAAACAGCTCGTCAGCTTATTGACATTTTTGCCTCCGGAAATAAGGGGCGTCTGAGATGCGCCGACCTTAAAGGGAAGGAGGGTATCCGCCCCTGCAACGACCTCATCGCCCAAGGAATCGAAATCCTTCATAATCACTTCGGAGATTGCTGATTAAGTCCCCTTGTCAATGAAGAAACTTAGCTTCCTCTGGGCTTGTCTCTTTCTCTCTCTTCTTTTCACAACCGACGCCTTTGCCGCGGTGGATAATTCCACGCGTATCTTCAACCCCCGGTTTCAGACGCTTCGTCTGTCCCGCACGGACGATCCGCTGTCGCTGCCGGTCATTACCCTAAACGGGAAAGACACTCTGACTTTATCTTTTGACGAGATAGGCGATGACTATTCCGATAATCTACAATATTCCATCACTCACTGCAATGCTGACTGGCAACCGTCCCGACTGATTGAATCCGAATATCTTGACGGCTTTAATTATATTGATATAGATGACTATGCGTTTTCTTCCAACACGTATATTCACTATGTTAACTATTCTGTCAGGATACCCTCTCCTGATTTGCAGATAAAAATGAGCGGGAATTATATTCTGAAAGTGTTCCCCCGCGAGAATCCGGATGACACTATACTCCAGGCCCGTTTCCGGGTCACGGAGCAGACTGCCGCCATATCCGGTTTTACTTCCGGACGCACTGACCGGGGAATCAACACCAATTGGCAACAACTTGACTTTAAAGTCAGCGTATCCCCAACGGAGGTGCAAAGTCCGTTGTCCGACCTCATAGTGATGGTCACCCAAAACGACCGTCCGGAAACCACGCGCCGAATAATGCGCCCCATGCGTCAGGAGGGTTCGACTCTTGTCTACAGCCATATTCCGGAGCTTATCTTCAATGCCGGAAATGAATATCGCAGATTTGAAACTGTAAGGAATGATTACCCCGGTATGGGAGTTGACTCCATTCGCTACATAGCTCCCAACTACCATGCTTTCCTATCGCCGGACTATGCGCGCACTGATTCAGAATATTCCTACGACTGCACGCAGCACGGCCGCTTCATGATTGACGAATATAATTCTACCGACCCTAACCTCGGTGCGGATTATATAACCGTGCATTTCGCGCTTGACCTGCCGGAAATTAATAATGCCGAGATTTATGTTGAAGGTGACCTTGCGCTTCGTCGCTTTGACGAGCGAAACAAGATGAAATATAATCCTTACTCCGGAAGATATGAACTCGCTCTCCCTCTGAAACAAGGTTCTTACAACTATCAGTATGTAATCAAGACAGCCGATGGGAAGACCTTCACTCATTCTCCTATTGAAGGGGATTTTTCCGACACCTCAAATGTATATACCGTTGATGTCTATCTCCGCACCCCCTCATCACGTGGAGACAGACTGATTGGCTCCGCCAATATCCTTTCCACCCCCTGACTTTAATAAGACTTAATAATATTTTTATGCTTCAGATTAACGATACGCTTGTCTCTCTTGACCTCATAGAAAAATATTTTCATTGCAATCTTGACTCGTGCCTGGGGGAATGTTGCATAGAAGGAGATGCCGGGGCTCCTCTCCTCGAAGAGGAACGTGACCGCCTTAATGCTCTTCTGCCGGAAATTCTACCCCTCCTTTCTCCCAAA
Organism: uncultured Porphyromonadaceae bacterium; assembly: GCA_947178175.1. GTDB lineage: Bacteria > Bacteroidota > Bacteroidia > Bacteroidales > Muribaculaceae > Lepagella. The sequence goes on from CAMWXI010000109.1 coordinate 2,360, forward strand.
GCAAGAAGGGTTGTGGAAGAAGAAGGTATCAGTTATGTTGATTCAGAGGGTGACCTTGTCACCAATATAGTAGATGGTGCCAACTGCGTCTTCACCTGCATTGAGGAGAACGGGATGTGTCTATGCGCACTGGAGAAGGCGCGACGTGCCGGGAATGAGAAGCTCTTCAAACCTGTCAGCTGCGCGTTATATCCGGTAAGGCTTAAGGAATATGACGGATTCACAGCCGTCAATTTCCATCGCTGGAAAATATGTAAAGCCGCCGAGGTTCTCGGAAAAGCAAAAGATGTCAGAGCCTTTGAATTTCTTGAAGAACCCCTCACACGCCGCTTCGGCACTGAATGGTATGAGCAACTGAAACTTACAGCTAACGAATGGCTTAAGGCAAACCCATCAAAATAAAACGGTCATGGCAAGACGGCAGGAATGAAATAACGATTTTTTTCTATAATTCTTTACAATATTTTGCAATGTTAAGAAATTTTCTTATTTTTGCAGTGTAAATAATCCTATGAGCCTAGCATGTAAGAATTTATTTAGTTAAGCCAAAGAGTATGAGGTGATTGTGAAATCATCTCATTCTTGTTTTATAAAAGGCCCTGTTTTATAAATGACTTGTTTTATAAAAGATCCTTTTTAATATTTCAATAACGATTCAGATCCCTTCAGAAGCTTTATTATGCGCTAATAAGCTTAGGCAACATCATAATATAGGAGAGAATAACCTTACCAATGATTCCATCACTCTATGAAAGACAGGTCTGCGTCGCCAGCTTGTCAGCTGCAAGCGTTTGCAATGCTGCAAATCTTCAAAAAAGATTTCGCGCATACGACTGTTAAATTCCGTGTTGTAGACCATGATATTACATTCAAAGTTGTTTTCAAAACTCCTGAAGTCGAAATTTGTGCTACCCCCGGTAGCAAATCCGTCGTCAATCAACATCATCTTGGAATGTAACATTCCCGGCTCATAGAGATAAACTTTTATCCCCGCTTTCAGGCATTGGGTAACATATGAGAAACTGGCATATTCCAGCAATTTGGAATCTGTCTTCCTGGGAATCATTATCCTTACGTCAATCTTTGCCAAAGCGGCAGCTTCCAAAGCATGGAGCAGGGAATCTGTCGGAAGAAAATAGGGAGTCTGAATGTAGATACGCTTTGTTGCTCCGCTTATTCCCTTCAGGAAGGTCAATGCTATATTGTCATAATTTTCTACCGGGCCGGAAGTCACCAGCTGCATCCCACACTCGTTGCTCATCCTTTCCCCCTTATAATACTCCTGAAGCATCACTGCCTCTTTCTTCAGGAAATTCCAGTCAACAACGAAGCAGAATATCAAGGAATCAACTATCTCTCCTTCTACCCGGAAATGTGTGTCGCGCCAGTACCCGTCAACTGTGCTATCCCTATAATACCGGTCTGCAATATTCATACCTCCTATATATCCGACCCGATTATCTATAATGACAATTTTTCTGTGGTTACGCCAGTTGATTCTGTTGGCAAGCTGCGGAAATGTGACTCTGAAGAACGGATGGATATCCACTCCGGCGTCTTTCATTCTTTTGAAGAAATTGTTGCGGGTTGAGAAGCTGCCGACATTATCATATATCACTTTAACCTTCAGCCCCTCCTGAGCCTTACTGATCAGGATATCTGAAATTCTGCGGCCTATTTCATCGTCTGTGAAAATATAATATTGGAAATAGATAGATTCCCCGGCATTCCGCAAATCTTTTATGAGAGCTTCAAATTTATCCCTGCCTCTCGTAAAGACCTTGATTTTATTATTAATGACAAATGGATAATGGCTGAGAGATGTAGAAAGCTTTATCAGACTTTTCTCGTTTCCTGTAAGAGGAAGTGACTCTAAATCAACGCGTGTATTATGCCGGTTGTGAAGTAATTTGCGTTTGTTATGACGCGACAGCATCCTCATTCCTTTCATGCTCCGGCCGAAAAAGAAATAGAATATCAACCCCACAACCGGAAGTGTGATAAGAGCTATCACCCATGCCATAGAACGGATAGGATTGCGGTTTTCACGTAAAACGACAACGATACAGCTCACTGTCACCAGTAAGTATAGCAACAATAAAATATAGTTTAACAAAGAGAAAACCATTTATCTTTATCAAAGCTTAATGCAAAATAAACAAAAATCTCAGGCAAAGACAAATTTATAATTCCTGCTTTGATAGATTTCTGCAATTCCGACATTTCATGAATGTTTTCTCTCTCGGTTTTACTTTGAAAAAAAACGCTCATATTGAAAACAAAATAAGGGAATGTCTTTTCGACATTCCCTTTATGATAATCCATAAATCCGTGTTCAGATTACTTTTCCTCTGCGGGAGCTTCTGCGGCAGGAACTTCAGCTGCGGGAGCTGTGGTTTTCTTACGTGAACGACGGGTTGTCTTAGCTTTCTTGGGAGCTGCTGCCTCAAGCATAGCTTCGTTGAAATCTACAAACTCGATCATACACATCTCTGCATTGTCACCAAGACGATGTGTAGTCTTGAGAATACGGAGATAACCACCGGGACGATCCGCTATCTTGTCAGCGATAGGGCCGAAGAGTTCCTTAACGGCTTCCTTGTTCTGAAGATAGCTGAATACAAGACGACGGTTAGCTGTGTCATCTTTTTTGGCACGTGTGATGATAGGCTCTATAAATACACGGAGAGCCTTTGCCTTAGCCACAGTCGTAAAGATTCTCTTATGCTCGATGAGGGCGATAGCGAGATTGCTCAGAAGGGCCTCGCGGTGTCCTTTCTTACGGCTGAGGTGATTGAATTTCTTATTATGTCTCATCGCTGTTTAGTCTTTGTCTAATTTATACTTTGAAATGTCCATTCCGAAGGAAAGGTTCAGGTTCTCAAGAAGCTCTTCGAGCTCTGATAAAGATTTTCTACCGAAGTTGCGGAATTTGAGCAGGTCGTTCTTGTTGAAGACTACCAATTCTCCAAGAGTTTCAACCTCTGCACTTTTAAGGCAGTTGAGAGCACGGACTGTGAGATCCATGTCAACGAGTTTTGTCTTAAGAAGCTGGCGCATACGGAGAACCTCTTCGTCAAATTCCTCTGTTTTTTCAACTTCAGGGGCTTCAATCGCTATCTTATCGTCTGAGAAGAGCATGAAATGCTGAATCAGAATCTTAGCTGCTTCCTTGAGAGCATCCTGCGGAAGTATAGAGCCATCTGTTGTGACCTCGAGAAGGAGTTTTTCATAGTCTGTCTTCTGCTCCACACGATAATTCTCAATTTCGTATTTGACGTTCTTTATCGGTGTGTAGATAGAATCGATTGCTATAAGTCCGGGAGTCCCCGATGCGAAAGCTTCACGGTTCTCATCCGCAGGAACCCAACCACGACCCTTGTTGATCATAAACTCCATGGTGAAGCTTGATTCAGGGTCAAGATTGCAGATTACGAGCTCGGGATTCAACACTTCAAATCCGCTGAGCACCTTCCCTAAGTCCCCGGCCTTGAACACATCTGTGCCCGAAACGTTGACAACAGCTTTTTCTGTGTCAATATCTTGAGTCAGCTGCTTGAATCTTACC
>CAMWXI010000110.1 GCA_947178175.1 uncultured Porphyromonadaceae bacterium
CGATAACCAACAACCGACAATACATTAGAAAACATTTAAAATCAAAAACCATGAATACACCATTTGCATACTTAATTAACATTTATTAGTATAATAATTAATCACGTGAATATCAAATATATAAACAATATTATTAAAGTAATACATCAAATAAAATCAAGGAGAGCAATAGATTCAGGGTTGGAAGAGATATTAGTTACAATTAACTGATGTAAGTGTGATAGTTATGCGTAAGGTTTAAATAATTGCGTTAATCACTTACGCCTCCGTTTGAACTATAATTAAACTCTATGTTACAAATAAATAATGCAGTTTTGTAAATTTAAAATTTGAAATTTAATTTTGTGATATGTAAATTGTTTTGTATATTTACATTTGAATATTATTCACATTTTATTTATATGATTGAAGATTCTATTGCTTTTCGCCTAAAACACTTAATAGATATTGAGGGTCTGACATCTTCCCAATTTGCAGATCGTTGTAAGATACCACGTCCTACCTTATCTCAGCTCCTTACCGGAAGGAACAAGAAGATTAGCGACGTTCTGTTAGGACAGATTCATTCTTCTTTTCCGGATATTAATATTTTATGGTTATTATTTGGTGAGGGTGATATTAAAGTAAGTAAAGGCAGTTCCGAACAATCTTTATCCCATACATCCAATGGCACACCCTCTTTAGAAGATAATCTCGGACTTTTCTCATTTGCAGATAAAAACTCCGGGACAAATCCCTATAATAATCCAAATTCTTCTACCGATTATAAGGAAGAATTTAAATATTCAAATCTCACCCCTCTAACAAAGGAGTCAAATGATATTGAACCTCTTAAGAATGAGCTGATTGTGGCTAAAAATCGAATTAAAGAGTTAGAGAGTGAAATAGATAAAATTCTTAGAAATCCACGAAAAGTAGTTCAAATCATGGTTTATTACGACGATTCTACTTTTGAGACCTTTATACCGCGTTCAAATCAATAGGGGAGATATAATAGAGATTAGATATAAACGTTTTTTATATAAAAGGATAGGTGAGTAGAAGATTACAGCTTCTCTTGCATCGTCCTTTTTAAGCAAAGATAAAGATAAAACATTTTACATGTTTTTATACGCGTTAATTATTAAATGAAAAATTGAGGTATCAGAGTAATTTAGACTTGTGACGAAGAATAGTTGATATTAGTAATCATGAGTTCATTATTTCTCCAGATTTTTTATACAAGTCCTTATATGAAGATTAGACATAATATACAATTATTTTCAGATGGAAATAGACAGTTTGTTTCATCCTTTTTATTTCTTTCATTCGGAATATGTCTTTCGATAAATGCACAAGAAATCAACTTTCATGATACATCATTAAAGGTTCTTGAGTATGATGCGGAAAAAAACACAGGTCTTGATAAGATATACGTTGCATACAATTTGAATAATGCAAATATTGAGTATAAGTCTGTTAATCCATCACAAGTAAAATGGTATAGATTTAGTAATTTAGGAGGTGGTTTTGCAGAGGAGATTGTAAACAATATTGAGATTACAGCAGATGGTTCTTCGTTGTATAAACCGGAAGGAGATATGGGTTATATCATTGAAGAAAATGATACGCGTTATTTCTTTTGGATTGTTGAATATGAAACAAAACGTTTAAATCTAAGAAGTCTTAAATTGTCGTCAGATCAGGAATGTGGATATACAAAATTGGATGTAGATGGTGAGGGTTCTGCAATTCACTATTTTACAATTAATGGACAGCAAAGAACGCTAAGTAGAGACCTTTCCCTAGAGTATGAAACGGAAGAGTGGGATGAAACAGATAAGGAATTCAAGAAGATTAATCAGACAAAAATTTTAGATGACATAAATACGATTATCCAGTTTGCACCACCTGCTTATTGTTCTACTTTTTTTACATTAAAGGGAGACAGATTTCTTGAGGCTTGGAATTGGGAGGAGAGTGTTGAAAGTGACGTATATCAACCCACATCAATAGCAATCCGAACAGAGGCTATCCAGGAGAAAGAAGAAGACGAGAAGTCTAATCAGATAAAAGTTGAAACTGAAGGATTAGGTGGGTCTGCACCGGCAGATATTAGATTTAAGTCATATGGCACTGAGGGAGTTCTGCATAGCGAATGGCAATTGTCCAAGGATAAAGAATTTAATGATATAGAATATCGTTTTTCTGTTTCTGATATGGATTATACATTCACAGAGGAAGGAACTTACTATATCCGCTATATAGGAAGCAACTATAATGGAAGTTGTGAGGAGGTTTCTGATACTTATACAGTTAGTATAGGTGCTTCAGAATTGTTATGCCCCAATGCATTTACACCGGATGGCGACGGAATAAATGATGAATGGAAAGTCAGTTACCGGTCATTATTAGATTTTAAGTGCTGGATATACGACCGGGCAGGTCATCAAATGGCCTATTTAACCTCTCCCGAACAGGGATGGGATGGTAAATATAAAGGGAAAACAGTAAGTACGGGAGCATATTATTATGTGATTCAGGCAACCGGTTCAGATGGGAAAAAGTATAAACTTAATGGGGATATTAACATACTCAGGCATAAAAAGCCGGCTCCAAATGTTATAGAATAGTAATATATTAAATCAGCCATTCACTTTAGGATCGGCTGATTTTTTATTAATTTTTTCCAAAAAATGGTTCAATATTTGTTATATTAACATGGATATTTCTTAAGTATAAAATGAAGTCGACTACACTTAAATTAGATAGAGTAGAAAAATATTATTTTAGTATTTAGAGATTGATTACTTATAGAATTAAAAATTTATCAACAAATAATCCACATCAGATAATCAGATTTCATAGCAAAGGGAATAATATGGCAGAAAAAAAATCATTAAAAGGAAAAGGGAAAGAAGCCTCACTTAATGAAGAAGGAATGGTTGAGGTATATGGGGCCAGAGTGCATAATTTAAAGAATATTGATGTGAGCTTTCCGCATAATAAATTGTCCGTGGTTACAGGATTAAGTGGATGTGGGAAGAGTTCTTTGGCATTTGATACGATATTTGCTGAAGGACAGCGTCGATATATCGAGACATTTTCTGCCTATGCGCGAAACATGTTGGGAAATCTTGAACGTCCGGATGTAGACAAGATATTAGGTTTAAATCCGGTCATCAGTATAGAGCAAAAGACTGTAAATAAAAATCCGCGAAGCACCATTGGCACAACAACGGAGATATATGATTTTCTGCGACTTCTATATGCGCGAATAGGGGAAGCGCGCAGCTATATTTCCGGGAAACCTATGCTGAAATATTCAAAAGAACAGATAATAGACCTTATAATAAAGGAGTATAAAGGAAGAAAGGTTATGATAATGGCTCCGTTGGTGAAGAACAGAAAAGGTCACTACAAGGAGCTGTTTGAGACGTTGCGGCGCAAAGGATATCTGCGTGTCAGAGTAGATGGGGAGGTAAAAGAAATCACAGACAATCTCAAACTTGATAGATATCGCAATCATAGCATAGAGCTGGTGATAGACAGGTTTAAGTCCGTAGGGGATGATATAGACCGATTACGAAACACTGTGGAGAATGCCTTAAAACAAGGAGATCGCCAGATGATGGTGATGGACATGGAGACTGAAGGAATTCGCCACTATTCCCAATTATTGATGGATCCGGAGAATGGCCTATCTTATCCTGAGCCGGCACCGCATGACTTTTCATTTAACTCTCCACAGGGAGCATGTCGCAAATGCAAGGGATTGGGAAAGATAAATATTGTTGACGAAGATAAGATAATCCCGGACAGAAAAAAGTCAATATATGAGGGTGGAATTGCTCCACTTGGTAAATTCAAGAATTCTATGGTCTTCTGGCAAATAGAGGCAATCTGTAAAAAATATGGTGTTGATATAAAAACGCCTATAGAGTCTCTGCCGTCTGAAGCTCTGGAAGATATATTAAATGGTACGGATGAAAAGCTTGAGATAGAGAATGATACAATGTCAACAAGATACTTCTCAGCAAACTATGATGGATTGATAAAATATATTGAGATTCAGCAGTCGGAAGAAATGGGTAAAGAAGCCAGGAAGTGGGGAGGCCAATTCTTTTCGGAGGTTGTATGTCCGGAATGTCATGGAGCGCGTCTCAATAAGATATCATTGCATTATTTCATAGATGGCAAGAGGATCTCAGACGTGGCTGAGATGGATATAGCTGAATTGAATGAGTGGGTTGAGAGTCTTGATAAAAAATTGAAAGGACGCAGGCTCAAGATAGCCTCGGAGATATTAAAAGAGATAAAGAGCAGACTTCATTTCCTGTTGGATGTTGGTTTGGATTATCTTTCGTTGAATAGAAATAGTTCCTCATTGAGTGGAGGAGAGAGTCAGCGTATCCGCCTTGCCACACAGATAGGATCGCAATTAGTGAACGTGCTTTATATATTAGATGAACCATCAATAGGCCTTCATCAGCGAGATAATGCGCGATTGATAGACAGTTTGAAGAAATTGCGTGATGCTGGCAACTCCATAATAGTTGTGGAACATGATAAGGAGATTATGGAAGAGGCTGACTATATAGTAGATATAGGTCCCGGAGCAGGTGAAAACGGGGGAGAAGTAGTGTTTTGTGGAACCCCGGAAGAGATGAAAGCCCAACATACTCTCACAGCTCGTTATCTTAGTGGAGAAGAAGCTGTTCAGACTCCCCGGGAGAGAAGAACCGGGAATGGCAGGACACTGACAATAAAGGGGGCTAAAGGAAATAATCTCAAGAATGTAGATGTTAGTTTCCCGTTGGGAACCTTTATCTGTGTAACAGGAGTTAGCGGTTCAGGGAAATCCTCATTAATCAATGGTACTTTACAACCAATTTTAAGTCAGAAATTTTATCATTCACATCTTGAGCCATTGCCATATGGCAGTGTTGAGGGGATTGAAAATGTGGATAAGGTAGTGACAGTGGATCAGTCACCCTTGGGACGTTCACCTCGTTCCAATCCAGCAACATATACCGGAGTGTTTGCAGATATACGAAAATTATTTGTTGAGTTGCCGGATTCAAAGATTAGAGGTTACAAGCCGGGACGTTTCTCCTTCAATGTGGCCGGAGGTCGGTGTGAGAACTGTAAAGGTAACGGATACAGGACGATAGAGATGAATTTCCTTCCGGATGTCTTAGTGCCTTGTGAGCAATGTCATGGAAAAAGATACAATAGGGAAACATTGGAAGTGCGCTACAAAGGAAAGTCTATCTCAGATGTTTTGGAAATGACTGTGGATGAGGCGGTAGACTTCTTTGAAAATGTACCGGCAATCTTGCGTAAAATTAAGGTTCTCAAAGAGATAGGGCTTGGATATATAAAATTAGGTCAGCCGTCAAGCACTTTAAGTGGAGGTGAAAATCAGCGAGTTAAGTTAGCTACTGAATTAGCTAAAAAAGCCACAGGAAATACCATATTCCTGTTGGATGAACCAACAACCGGACTGCATTTTGAGGATATCAGGGTGCTTCTGAAAGTGATAAATAAACTAACGGAACTTGGGAACACGGTAATTGTAATAGAACACAATCTGGATATAATAAGGAGTGCCGACTATATTATAGATATGGGACCCGAAGGCGGAAGAAACGGAGGTGAAATAATGGCAGTTGGCACTCCGGATGAGATTATAAAAGAGAAAACTGCCACAACGGAATATTTGAGACGCGAACTTGAGTTGTATCCTAAGACGGAGAAGAAATTAAAACGCAAGAAAGTCAATACATAATATTAAATGCAGGAGACCCGGAAATTCTCATCGGGCGGGCATCTCCGCATGAGCAATGGTAAAAAAAGAAAGTCAAAATTTATTCGCCATAATCACTATTATGTTAAATAGAAATAAGGAGAAATATATTTAATAATA
>CAMWXI010000111.1 GCA_947178175.1 uncultured Porphyromonadaceae bacterium
TTATCCTCTCAAGACTCGTCCGCCCTGAGAAGTCTTTATTATACAGATGGAAAAGTAACGCCATCAGATTTTAGTTTTTTTCTTCCACAATTGAAAGGATTATCTTTCCCTTTCACAGTAAATCTGGAAGCTACTGCACAATTAGATAAGATAAGAATAGAGGAATTATCGGTTAATGATTTTGATAATGATCTTAAAATGGATATTGATGGAGTTCTCAGGCTTCCGGTCAATAACAAGATTCCTGATATTAATCTCAATAAATTTCAATTTAAAAGTTCTGCTGAAGCACTTTCTTCAATTATTAATTCTATAAATACACTACCAAACGGAGTCAGTACTATTTTAAAAAATTTAGGAAATATTGAAGTCGCTTTAAAAGGTGAAATTGAAAAGGGTACAAATTTAAACCTCGGAGGTTTCATAGACAGTTCAGGATGCGGAGAACTGAACTTATTGATTGACGCATCAATCCCTGTGAATTTCAAAGAATTATTTGTCAAAGGCAAAATTTCAGGAGATAACTTCCAGATTGGCAGAATAATAAGTCAAGAATGGATAGGAGGGCTAACATTTGAGATGGAAACAGATATGAAGTATGCCGGTCTTAATTCAATAGGTCAAATTAATCTTCATATCCCTCAAATAGAATTAAAGAATAGAATATTAAATGATGTAAATCTTGATATCGATAAATCATCCGATATGCTGACCGCATTCTTTAATGCAAATGATGAAGAGACATCGGTTAACCTCAATGGATTGATGAATATTGAGAATGATTATAAAAAAATAAAAATTAATGGACAGATAGTTAACTTGGATCTTTCAAGGTATCTGCCAACAAATCCATTAAAGAATAGAATTATTTCCGGGAAAATTAATGCTGATGTTTTTGGAACTGATTATACACAACTTCTTGGAGATATTTCACTCAACGACATAGTAGTCGTTGGTTCGGACAATAAATCATTACGTTTAAAGTCATTTAAACTTGTCGGTAAAGAAGGAACTCAGGTAGAATCTGTTTCTGATTTTGCTTCTAAAAACAGGAAATTAACTTACACGATAGATAGTGATTGGATAGAAGGATGGTTATCCGGTGATTTTACTCCTAAGGGTCTTGTCAATACAATAAAACGTGGTTTGATAGAGACATTTCCCACTTTAATGTCTCTAAACGGGAAATATAAATCAGATGATGCAGTCAACCAAAATCGTTCTCCATTAGCCAGACATACAGAGAATATTGAAGAACTATCAGAAGCTGAATATTCATTTAAAGTGCATAAGAATAAGTCATTAGGTGATTATTTTAATCTTCCTGTAGAATGGCTTACTGATTTTGACATAACAGGACAAATCTCATCTGTTGATGATTCATTTATACTGAACACCAATTTACCTTATATAAGTCAAGGAGGAAAAAAGCTAATTACAGGAACAGGATTAAATTTAGAATTAATTGGGAAGAATAAGAGTTGTACTTTGGATTTTTCATCCATTATCCCAACTAAGAAGGGTGACTTGGAATTGGATCTCTCCATTGATTCACGAAATGAATTATTTGACATATATACTGTTTTCAATAAAAGTAATAGAAATGCATTCTATGGTGACGTTCATATTCACGCAGAAGCAAAAAGAGATGTATTAACCCAATCACCGGTTTATTCACTTAAATTCCTGCCGACAAAACTCTACTTAAATAATGCAGAATGGAGTTTGGGAAGCAATGAAATTGTATATAATGACAACATATTAAGGATTAAAGATCTCATTGTCCGCCATGACAATCAATTTATAGATATTAGCGGTGATGCCGGTTTTGATGTTAATGACAAGTTGAAAGTTGATTTAGCTGATATAGACTTGTCGTATATATTTGATACATTAAATATCAATTACGTACAATTTGGAGGGATGGCGTCCGGTACTGTTTTTGGTTCGGATTTGTTTTCAGGTTCACCACGCGCTGAAGTTGAGACTTTGAGTGTTGACTCTCTGTCTTATAATGGAACAGTATTGGGAGATGCAATTTTATCAGCACGCTGGAACAATTCAGAGAAATGTGTGGAGATGGGGGCAGACATCAGAGAGGGGAAAAAACGTGTTGCACTGATGAATGGAGGGATATGGGTGACCCGAGATTCCTTATCCCTTAATTTTGAAGCAAATAAAGTTAATGTCGGTTTTTTACAACCTTTTATGTCTGCTTTTGCTGAAAAAGTAGAAGGCAGAGCATCCGGGAAAGCCCTTCTGTATGGGACCTTTAAAGATATTGACATGAGAGGGCGATTATTTGCAGATACGATTGCCGTCAAGTTAGGTTTTACAAACGTTATTTACTCTGGAAGTGATTCAGTTATCATCAATCCCGGTCGTATAGAGATTCCGGAGTTTAGATTATATGATAAAGAAAAAAATAGCGGAATATTCAAGGGGTATTTAACCCATAGATTTTTTCATGATCCGGTGTTTAATTTTGCTGTGACTGATATTCATTCTTTATTGTGTTATGATACTAATTCACAATTAAATCCCGATTGGTATGGCACAATTTACGGAAGTGGAACAGCTTCAGTTGTCGGCCGTCCCGGTTATGTTGGAATTTCTGCAAATGTCCGTACTGAACGTAATTCAGATTTCACATTTGTTTTGACTGAAAGGCAAGATGCCGGTGAATATAAATTCCTTAGTTTCACAGATAAAAGAAAAGAGGCTGAGACTCGTAGGAAGGCATTGGAGAATCCGGTTCCTGATTTTCTAAAGGAATTTAAACAAAACCAACAGTCCCAGGAGGGCCCTCCCACTTCATTTGACATGCAGATTAGAACTGATGTGACACCGGAAGCCACTTTAAATATCGTGATGGACCCAATTGCGGGAGATAAAATCAGAGCTAACGGCTCCGGTAATATTGCGATAGAATATGCTTCGTCGTCAGATGAAATGAGAATGTTCGGACGTTATGTCTTGGATAAAGGAATCTATAACTTCTCCTTACAGGATTTAATACTTAAAGATTTTATAATAAAGGAGGGTAGCACCATCTCTTTTAACGGAAATCCGCTTGATGCAAATTTAAATATCACGGCAGCATATAGAGTTAATACTAATCTTACTGATCTTGACAAATCGTTTGCTAATGATAAGGAACTGAACCGGACTAATGTCCCGGTAGATGCTTTGTTGAAAGTGAATGGTGAAATGCAAAATCCAAATATAGATTTTGATATAGATTTACCCACTCTTACTGATGAGACTTCAAGAAAGATAAGAAGTATTATATCAACACAAGATATGATGAGCCGTCAGATCATATATCTTCTTGCGCTCAACCGTTTCTACACTCCCGGATACATGGGAACATCAAGTAATGGTGGAGAATGGGCGTCTGTAGCCTCTTCAACTATTTCTTCTCAACTTTCAAGTATGCTTGGTCAATTATCTGACAAAGTAAATGTGATGCCGTCATTACGAAGCGACAAGGGAGATTTTTCAGATGTGGAGGTTGATGTGGCGTTATCATCTTCTTTATTAAACAACCGATTACTGTTAAACGGTAATTTCGGGTATAGGGACAAGACGACTTCAAACACAACATTTGTGGGCGATTTCGATATAGAATACTTATTAAATTCAAATGGAAATTTAAGATTAAAGGCCTATAATCATTTCAACGACCAGAATTACTATTTAAAGTCCGCACTTACCACCCAAGGCCTCGGAATAATTTATAGAAAAGAATTTGATAATCCCTTTACTTTCCTCAAGAAGCTTAAAAAAAGTATCCCCAAAGATTCAATAAGATAAATCCGGACTTTAGATCAAGCAGCGCGCTTTGTTTTAAAGAACATATAGAAAACAAAATGGAGGATGTTTAAATTAATAGTTTGAAACATCCTCCATTTAAATTTAGAATTAAGTAAATCACTTTACGAGTTTTAGGGATTTCTGCGCGTTTGGTGTCGAGACGTGGAGCAGATATATTCCATTAGAGAGATTTGTATTGTCAACGAAAAACGAATCGGAATCATATTTGAACTCCCTTATGAGTTTTCCGTCTGCACCCCATAGAGTCATGTGGGCACCCGGGCAGTGACCGGTAATTGTCCAGCCGTTTTTTGAAGAGATAGAATTAAACTGAATATCTCCATTAACAAGATAGATTTCCTCAATTCCGGATGTTTCACAGAAACTACCGACTTTGTATGTGAATTGTTTTGTAATACCAAGGCCGGCGGTGTATGCGATTTTAACTCTGAAACGAATATAAGTCCCATCTTCCAAACCAGACAGAGTTATCTTATATAAACCTTTTGACACTTCGTTCATCATGATTTCGCGGAAGCCATTGGTCTCATCAAACAGATAAGGACCGACAAATCCTTGATAATTGCCTGAACATGAGAAAAGTATTTCTACATTTCTTCCTTTTGTGGTGCATGTGACAGTATAAGGCGCATTAAAAGAGCCTTCTGTAGCTTCAGTGTCTGTGAAAATGCAACTTAATTCCTCAGGTGTATTTTCATTAACCACATTTATTTCACAGACTTGGCTACTATACTTATTCTCATCATCACATGATAAAATAGCTTTGATGTAATTCTTTCCTAATATTGTTGGAGTCCAGTCAATCGTATAAAGAACACCATCATTTGAATAGCCCTTGCCAATACTATTGTTGTTAATGAAAAATTCTACATCATCCACCTTTATATCAGATTCATTCGGTATTCTGACTTTTGCATTCAGTGTATAAACTTTGTTAAGACTATACCGGTTCTCTAAAGAAAAGAATGAAACAGAAGGATTTTGTTCACCTTCTTGCTCGTAATATAAAGTATTTGCGTCAACAGTCATAGTCTTGCCGTCAGAGAAGATAACAGAGATCGGTTCGGAATTGTTATTACGCGCTATGTATGTTCTAACGCCGTCATTCTCAAACACCATTGCAAGAGGATGAGAAGCGTAAATGCTCATGTTAGGTTGTCCAAATATTTCAAGTGCATGAATCCATTGATATGTGTATGCTTGTGATTCACCGAATTTCTCACCCAGGTGTTTTGTTTTAGAGTAAAGATCAAGGGCTACTTCGGGATTTTTCATTGCTATAAAGCGAATCCACGTATCATACCAGATATTAGGATTGTCCTCATCTCTTAAAATACCGGTTTCATCAGTCATGGCTGCCCATAAACGTTCGACATATTCAGGATCGTTCATGAAATAGAAACTTCCTGATTGCAATGGATATATCTGAATTCCGTAAGACCCGGCAATACCTCCGCCCCAGAAATTTTCATCATCGTAAGCATTTCCAAATACACGGGATGCGAGTACTGAATGGAAAGAAGGGTCAAGGTTGGTCTTATCAACATCAAGCCAATATTCTCTAATCGATGCATATTCGTTGGCATAAAGACAAACACCGAGGTCTCTCATTTCCTTATTACCGATAACATCTCCCCAAAGAATCAAGGCAGTATTAAAAAGCATGGCTTCTGATGTGGATTCCTGATCATTCCCAAGGCTTAATGAAGCAGTACCGTTTGCCCAGCAATGTCCAGCATAAGGAGAGAAGGCCCTGAGATATGGAAACATGCTGTCGTTTCTGTCATTTGAGGCAACATCTCTTACGAGAAGATTTATAAAATCTCCATAATTATTAACCCATTCTTTATCGTATTGTGCAATAAAAGCAGCGGCGCGTATAAAATAACCCCAATGAAAATTATGATCATTCAGGTTGGAGTCTTGTCCATGACCTGCAGGATAGCCGAGCATCGAATTCCAGGGTTTATGGTAATAGAAAAGGAAAGCTACGTCACCTTCTTTATATGTCATCCATCTTTCCAGTTG
>CAMWXI010000112.1 GCA_947178175.1 uncultured Porphyromonadaceae bacterium
TGATATTTCCATTTATCAGTCCCTACTTATTATTTTCTCAGAATTTCCTCATAAAAAATTGAGAATTCCGCAAAGGAAATCTGCACTCTTGTTATCAGATTATAGAGGTTTTGTCAGAACGCAATTCTTCCTTTTTTGGCTTGTTCTATCATTTTTTTGCCAGGCATAAGATAAACTTCGAGTCGACGATTTTTAGCTCTGTTGACCATGGAATTGTTGGGAACGAGAGGTATTTCGTCGCTCATTGCGTAAGAGAAGAGATAGGAGGTATCAACACCTTGACGTTCAAACCAATCAAATATAGCCTCTACTCGATCTTCAGTGATTTCATCTCTATATAGGTCAGAACCGGTGTTGTCTGTGTGCATCACGAGAAGCACACGATACATATCAGGGTCTTTCAGGTACCTTTTGAAAGGAGTTAGGTATTCCGCTGCATTTTTGCTTAATTCAATCTCATTTGGAGCGAAAAGAAGATGGGCGGGTATTGTTACCAACAAAACTTCTTTATTACGGAAGTTTTCTACTGTGCACTCCCCTTTGGGAGAGAATTTTCCGTTAAGAAGACGGTCTTTTCCCTCTTTTGCCTGAAATTTACGTATTAGCTCCGCGTTCTTTCCACAATCCACAGAGTTAATCATCTCAATGAATGTCATGTCATCAAGGTCATTAATCCTTGGCGACGGCTGGCCGGGATTATTTTGTGCTGATACCGGGAGATTGCTTGTTATTATTAGAAGTAGTAAAAGTGTTTTATAAAATATCTTCCAATGATTCTTCATATTCAAGTTCTCCTTTGACTATCTTTTCAAGATCCTTGGGATCCATGATTATCTCTTTGTCATTCGCTATCTCTTTGCGCACATACGCCGTGAGGCTGTCAACATCCAGAAGTTCTTCTTCTGTAATCTCTGCATCCAGTGTGAGATATCCATTCTTTTCATAATAATCCCAGATGATGTCTATTACGTAAAGTATTTCATCGTCACTATATTGTTGGCTAATTTCTTCACCTACATATTTGCGAATGAATTCAATTGCTTTATCTTCGTCAAATACACTTCCTTCGTTCATAGCTTTTAGAGTTTAGTCAATAATATTATTGATTTCAAGCAGGCCATCAGGTATCCTCGCTGTGATTCTGTTATCTTCCGGACTTATGCTTACTATCATATCATCCACAAAAGGGAGATATACAGGACTTTCATTATCTTTGTTTTTAATTATCAACAGTTCATTAATTGTTGAGGAGTCAAAATCAATAACCTCCCCTATTTCCTCTCCCTCTTCATCATAGACCATCATTCCGATAAGATTATCTTCCTGAAGCAGGTCATTTTCTTCCACATCATAAAAATCTGCGAGATCTTTTTTTAGAGCGTAAATAGGTTGGTTAACGAAGTCCTTGCACGCCTCTTCATAATCCACATCTTCTAATTTAACAAGTGCAACCGTTGAAGTTTTTGGTCGCCACTCTTCAATAAAAAATGGTACGGCAATTCCTTCTACTAATATAATCAGCGGATAGTCCTCGTCAAGGAATTCCATATCAATGTCAAGCTGGGCATTGATTTCTCCTTTCAAGGCATGAGTTTTTCTGAATACGCCGATATCTTTGAGGTCTTCTTTTTTTATCATGTTTGTAGAAGTCTGCCGTTATTATATTTTTATGATAACCCGATATTAATCATTATCTATTTAAATAACAAGTTTAAAGACCGATAGTTTAATCTTTTATACGCATTATCTTAGCTCCGAGTTGATTAAGGCGAGCCTCGATATTCTCATATCCTCTGTCTATCTGATTTATATTCTGGATTCGACTTGTTCCATTTGCGCTCAGGGCAGCTATGAGCATTGCTATACCTGCGCGGATATCGGGCGAAACCATATTAGTGGCGTGGAGTGAATGGAATTTACCGGAACCAATAACAGCTGCACGATGTGGATCGCAAAGGATAATCCTTGCTCCCATATCAATGAGTTTGTCAACAAAGAATAGGCGACTCTCAAACATCTTTTGGTGAATCAATACGCTTCCGCGGGCTTGCGTGGCGACAACAAGGAAAATACTTAGGAGGTCGGGAGATAAGCCCGGCCATGGAGCATCCGCAAATGTCATAATTGAGCCGTCCATAAACGGATCAGGTTCATAAATCTCTGTTTGATTGACTCTGATGTCGTTACCTTCAACAGATAATGAGACACCCAATCTGAGGAAGGCTTCCGGAAGCAGTCCTAAATCATCAATTCCTACATCCTTAAGGAGAATGTCAGAACCGGTCATGGCTGCCATTCCTATAAAACTGCCTACTTCAATCATGTCAGGGAGAAGCTGATGGTCTGTGCCATGAAGAGCTTCCACGCCTGTAATGTGTAAGAGGTTTGACCCAACTCCTTCAATTCTGGCACCCATACGGTTAAGCATTTTGCAAAGCTGTTGGATATAGGGTTCGCAGGCAGCATTATAGATGGTTGTTTCCCCTTCTGCCAATACTGCAGCCATTATAATATTAGCTGTCCCCGTAACAGATGCTTCATCCAAAAGCATATAGCACCCTTTTAAACCCATCGGAGCACAAATGTCATAGACTGATTTCTCAACATTATAACCAAATTCCGCTCCAAGTTTATGAAGTCCCAGAAAGTGAGTGTCAAGACGTCTACGACCTATTTTATCTCCTCCAGGCTTGGGTAAGACTGCACGCCCAAATCTTCCAATCATAGCTCCCACAATCATGACAGATCCTCTCAATGCTGATGCTTTCTTGATATAATCATCTGAGAATATGTAGGATAGGTTTATGTCTTTAGCTTGGAATTCACATGTGTTTTTATTGATATATCTGACATTCACTCCCATTTCAACAAGAAGTTGAATTAGGTTGCGAACATCAAGGATATCAGGAATATTTCCAATCGTTACTTTACCATCAGTAAGCAATGTGGCACAGATAACCTCTAAAGCTTCGTTTTTTGCTCCTTGTGGTCGTATCTCCCCCGATAGTTTATGACCACCTTCCACGATGAATGTGCTCATCTTTTTCTTTTTTTGCCTTTTGTGTTCTTCCCTTTTCCTATCTCTAATTCTTCATAATCAAGAAGACCGCAATCATCTTCGGTAAGTTGCAAAGTTCCATTGGAATAATCATTCAAATCCTGAATTATTCTTCTGTTATCAACTCCCTCAGGATTGTGCATCAGGAGCAGTTTCTTCATTTGATTGGCAACTAATATCAATAATTCTTTGCGCTCGGGACCGTCCTCCATTTCCGAAATTTTCAAAATCATGTTTTCAACATTTCGGCCATAATGACGAAGACGGATTGGCATTTTCATATATTCCAACTTCTCCGGTAAAGGATTGAGTTGGTCTGCAGTGATAACCTCACAAGGGAAGTCTATATCCAGTTCAAATCGAGCCATGATATTTAGATGATCCCAGAATTTTGCATTGTCTTTGTTTTCCTGAGCGATCTTGGGGAATAGGGTTCTCATCACTTCTATTATCTTATAAGCGCATGCTGTCCTTTCCTCTCTGTCCGGAATCATTACGCAATAATCCACCATTTGCTGAATGGAACGGCCATATTCAGGCAGTGGTAGCGGACTGTTGCCGGTATTGTAGGGAAGCATTTTGAAGTTCTTCCCGGGTATAGTATTAAATTCTTGATTCATAAATTATTTCACAATAAAATTTATTATGACATCATTCGTCGTAATAATAATTGCGGGCTATATAGCGAATTGCAAATATACTAATTATTTCTTAGAATTTTGTTATTTCTCCCAATACTTTATTATTAGGTGTAGTGGCCCTGTATTCTTTAAGATATTCTGGAGTTGAATATGCCAGATCAAGAAAATCTTCATTTCTGAAAGACAAATCAGACAAGGCATTCATATCTATAGCCGTCGGTTGACCGTAATCTATCCATATTGCATTAGGATTATCAATTACCGTCCTGGCTTTCTCAACTCCATCCCCGATGAAAATAATTTTATTGTTTCTCAGCAATTCAGAATAAGAATTTTCATCAAGAATCAAAGGACCGGGTGTCTCTATCGTTTTTAAACCAAAATCATATACAGCTGTATAAACCTCCATCCTGCGGGCATCAATCATGGGAACCAGAAGTTCGTCACCTTCCCAGTCTAAAGATTTAAACATCCCTTTAACTGCCAAAATTTTCAATGTGTTTATTCCTATGAGCGGTACTTCCTTTGCAAAACAAAGTCCTTTTGCCAATGAGAGGCCGATTCTTAATCCTGTATATGACCCCGGACCGATACTTACGGCTACAGCATCTAATTTCTGCTCTTTTCTTTCGAGTTCTTTCAAGCACTTCTCAATGTAGGGAGCCAAACAAACTGCATGATTCATTTCTGAATCCGATTCTATATGATATTCTACACCCCCATTGGCGGTAATCGCCACAGAGCATATTTTTCCCGAAGTCTCAATATTTAATATAGTCGCCATTCCTTTACTTATTCATTATTTTTTAGTCTGTTTTGCAGCGAGGGCATCCATACATCTTCTTCCATCCAAGGCGGCAGATACAATACCTCCTGCATATCCTGCGCCTTCACCGGCAGGATACAGGTTTTCAATCTCTATATGCTCCAATGTCTCTTTGTCGCGTGGAATTCTAACCGGACTTGACGTGCGCGATTCGAGTCCAACAAGAATCGCATCGTTTGTCAGGAATCCCGGGCTTTTATATCCAAAATTCCGGAATCCTTTTTTCAAACGTTTTTCCACAAACGATGGTAAGAGTTCATCCATCCTTGCGGAGTGAAGTCCGGGGATATAGGAAGATGGTGGTATGAGTTTTGACTGTTTGCCTTCTACAAAGTCTTTCATTCTCTGTGCCGGGGCATTAAGAGTATTTCCAGCCTCTTCAAAGAATTTCTTTTCAACATCTTCCTGGAATTTTAAGAGTTGCAATTCGCCATACTGTTCATAACCCTCTATGTCCCCGGGTCGAATCTCCACAACCATACCGGAATTTGCCCATCTGCTTGCTCTTGCCGATGCAGACATTCCGTTCACTACCAGTTCTCCTGTTGCGGATGCAGCAGGAACAATAACACCTCCCGGGCACATACAGAAACTGTATACTCCCCGGTCACCAACTTGGGTAACAAAATTATATTCTGCCGCAGGAAGATATTTCTCTCTCCCGTATGGAGAATGATACTGAATTTTATCAATTAATTCCTGGGGATGTTCAAGACGTACGCCCATTGCGAATCCTTTTGATTCAAGTTTAACACCTTGTGAGTTGAGGAAGTAATATACATCACGAGCGGAATGTCCGGTGGCAAGTATTACTGGTCCACGAAATTCTGTGCCGTCTGTCGTTTCAACTCCTTCAACTTTATTATCTGAAATAATCAGTCGGGTTACCTTGGTATTAAACTTTACTTCCCCCCCATATTTGATAATGGTATTCCGAATGTTTTTGATAACGTGAGGAAGTTTGTCGCTTCCGATATGTGCGTGAACGTCTATCAGAATATCTTCAGTTGCGCCATGTTGATGCAGAAGTTGAAGAATATCTTCAACGTTCCCTCTTTTTTTTGAGCGGGTAAAAAGCTTTCCATCAGAGAATGTACCTGCACCTCCTTCACCAAAACAGTAGTTGGATTCCGGGTTAAGAGTTCCGTTTCGATTTAGTTCCGTAAGATCAATTCTTCTCTCGTCTACATCTTTTCCCCGTTCAAGAACAATAGGTTTGAATCCGAGTTGAAGGGCTCGTAATGCCGCAAACAGTCCGGCCGGGCCCGCCCCGGCAATGATGGCCTG
>CAMWXI010000113.1 GCA_947178175.1 uncultured Porphyromonadaceae bacterium
TGCGTGAAGACGCCGGCGACCTTGCCACCCGCGAAGCGAAACAATACTATAACCGCCCACGCCCATACGCCTTCTTCGGCGAAGACACCTGCAATCCCGAACAACAGGCAGAACTATCCACCAACGGCTCCTACCCTTCAGGACATTCATCTCTCGGCTGGGCCACAGCTCTTATTCTCGCCGAACTCAATCCCGATCGTCAGGACGAAATTCTGGAACGCGGATTCCAAATGGGCGAATCACGTGTCATCTGTGGCTATCATTTCCAGAGTGATGTGGATGCCGGACGAATCACAGGCTCCGCATGTGTGGCCCGACTGCATGCCGACCCCAACTTCAACAAACAACTCGACAAGGCCAAGAAAGAATTTGCCAGACTGAAAAAGGAAGGAAAAGTAAAACAGGGAAAACGCCCGCAAATCCCTCACGGATTCCGCGAACCTGAAAAATAAGTCTCAACCTTCTAAAAATAAAAGCTATGAAAAACACTACACGCACCATATTGCGGACTGCACTGTTCTCAGCATCCGCCATCCTCTCAATCCTCCCCGTTTTCTCTCAGAATGAAGACCATCCGAAGTTTAAAATCAGCCCCACCGGCAGAATCCTGATTGACGGCGCTCTCTATGCATCCCCGCAGAAAGAGCTGTTCAAGGACGGTGCCACAATCCCCGACGCGCGTCTCGGAGCTAAAATGGAATATGGGAAATGGAAAGCTAAAGTTGACGTAGGTTTCGCCTACGGAAAAGTCGGACTTAAAGACTTATTCATAGAATACGACATCAACGATAACAATATTCTTAAGATTGGTTCTTTTATCCATCAATACGGACTGCAGAGTGCCACCAGCTCATCCATGAAACCTACAATGGAAGAACCTGTCAGCAACGCCATTTTCAACGACCCCCGGCAACTCGGAGTCCAATACATGCACAGTGCCGACAAATATCTTATCACCGCCAGCGCACATGTGGAGCCCAGCGCCACAAACTTCATCCTCGCTCCCGAACAGTTCACTCAGGAAGGGTTTGGAATTCGCTCAAGGCTTGTAGCCCGTCCGTTCCATGAAGATGGTAAAATCCTGCAGTTAGGATTCTCAGCAGGCTTTGCCACTCCTCAAAGATGGGGCAATCCCGACTCTCATAATGCTTTCACACTGAAGGCCAACTACCCGACACGTGTCGCACAAATCACAGCACTTGACGCAGAAGTGACCGATGCGAAAAACCTGTGGAAGATGACACCCGAACTCCTCGTCGCATACGGTCCCGTGGCACTCGAATCCCAATATTATTGGAATAGAGTCTCCCGCCGACAAGGACAATATCACTTCACAGGTCAAGGTGCATACGCCACACTCCGCGGTCTGATTTTAGGAGGTAACTATTCCTACGCGATGCTCGACGGCGGTCTCGCTACTCCTAAACCCAAATCTCTGGAAGCAGTCCTCAGCTATAACTACACCGATGTTTCAAGCCCAAAAGCCGGAATCATGGGTGGTCGCCTTAACGACCTCTCTGTGACATTCAACTATTATATCAATAAATATATGCTTTGCAGACTTCATTACAGCTACACCCACACCTGGGACCGCGCCGGCACTCCCTCCGTAAGTGTCAACGGATTCATGGCACGTCTGCAGGTAATATTCTGACATTTCCCGAACGCGACATAACTGTAAACAAAGCGATTAGCTTCATAAAACGTGAGAGAGGGGGGATTTATCCTCCCTCTATTTTATGTAT
Organism: uncultured Porphyromonadaceae bacterium; assembly: GCA_947178175.1. Classification (GTDB taxonomy): domain Bacteria; phylum Bacteroidota; class Bacteroidia; order Bacteroidales; family Muribaculaceae; genus Lepagella. Next base: position 1,746 of record CAMWXI010000113.1, read on the forward strand.
TAGCACAAGAATTACTATATTTGCAATATGGACTTAAATTGGAAATCAGCACTCGAACAGCTTAAAAATTCCGGTAACCTCCCGGAAGGAGAAGCGATAACCCCTCCGGAATCATCAGCCGGGAAACCGGGAACATCAGAAAAACTCCATGTGGTAGTGGAGCGCAAAGGGCGTCATGGCAAAACCGCTACAATCATCGAAGGATTCACCTGCGACGATTCCACACTCCAGGACATAGCACGCAAACTCAAGCAAACCATCGGCACCGGAGGGAGCGCACGCGGCGGTGAAATTCTCCTTCAGGGAGAATGGCGGGAGAAAGTGATTGAAATCCTCAGAAAAGAGGGTCACAAAATTTCCTGACCATGCTGACTATCCAACGTGCTTCCGCAGGCTCGGGAAAGACCTATACCCTTGCCCGCACTTTCCTCGTATATTTTCTGACAATCCCCGTCAGTCCCGACAAAATACCTGACCCGGCAACCAAAGAGATTCCCAGACGATTGCGTACTGGAGCGGAACTCCTTGACTCCCTTAATCATATCCTTGCCGTCACCTTCACCAATAAAGCTACGGCAGAGATGAAGACACGCATTGTGGAGAAACTGTATGCCATAGCCTCCCACACGCCCGGCTCCTCCAAAAGACCTGACTATCTGTCAGAGATATCAAAACTCACTTCCTCATCAGAAGAGGAGGTGGTAGCCGCTGCCCGCACAGCCCTCAGAATCCTGCTCTTTGATTTCTCTTCATTTAATGTCTCCACCATTGACTCCTTCTTTCAGAATGTGCTTCGCACATTTGCATACGAAGTAGACCTTAACGATTCCTATCAGCTTGAGATTGACAGCGCTCTGACATCAGTAGTGGGAGTTGACGAAACGCTTGACAGCATTATATCCGGAAAGAGCGACCCTCAGACCGACGGCTGGCTTAAGCTGTTGATGGAAGATTCTCTTTCTAACGGTGAAAACTGGAACCCCTTCCAACGTCGCGACTCCAGACGAAGTGTATATTCCAACCTCATCAATAACGCCAAAAGGATGGAGGCTGAAAGCTTTAAGGAAATCACCTCTACCCTTGAATCTTTCTTCAAAACCAATACCGACCTCCTTGCAACCTATAAAAAGATTGACAGCTACTTCTTTGATGTGATCTCCGCTCTCAACTCCTCTTTGAGAACTGCTGCCAAAGACCTCGCTGACGAATTCGGACGCCTTGGCCTGTCGCTTAAAGATGACGGAGCCCAATATCTCGAGTCACGATTAAAAAAATCCATTCACCACAATTCACTGACGGGGCTCCCGTTTGAAGCAAAGGCTCTCGGCAAAACGCCTTTCAAAGCAAATAAATGCCCTTCGGACAAGGATGCGGCCGCGCTCCTGCAAAGTCTGTATGATGAATGGAAAGATATCTACGATAACCTGAAAGTCAGACATGAAGACCCCGATTTCAGACTCTGGAACGTCTATCGTATTCTCTTCCCATATATCCCTCTTCTCAACACAATCTCTCACAATATCAGACAATATCTGGCTGATACCAACACAATGCAGCTGAGCGACACCAACACACTGCTCTTCAAAATCATAGGAAATTCCGACACCCCCTTCATATATGAACGTCTCGGCACACGTGTGAATCATTATCTAATCGATGAGTTTCAGGACACCTCACGCCTGCAATGGAAAAATTTCGCTCCTCTGCTCAAAGAGAGTATCGCACAAAACAATGAAAACCTTATTATCGGCGATGCAAAACAGAGTATCTACCGATTCAGAAATGCCGACCCCTCTATCATCACCTCAGCTGTTCCCTCCTCTTTCCCCAATCATAAGGCAGCCGGAGACACCAGAAATGAAAACACCAACTGGAGAAGTCAGAGAAATATTGTCCAATTCAACAACCTCTTCTTCTACGCCCTCTCTTCTATGCTCAGCGAAGAAACCGGTTTCAACTTCAGACATTTATATTCCAACGTCATCCAATATCCCCAGAAGCAGAAGAATATTGGATTCGTAAACGTCACTTTCTTCAAAAACAAGAGCTCAGATTCTTTCCCCTCTCATTTCAGCCGGGCAGGAGAGATGGTGAAAAGCCTTCTTGACCGCGGCTACCACCGGAAAGATATTGCTTTTCTGGTGCTTCGTCGCGATGAAGGGACTGCAATCGCCCAGGCTCTCATCGATTATAATGCTTCTTTATCCTCTGAAGATGAACATATTGAATTCATTTCCGATGAATCTCTGCTTGTAGGTGAGGCAAATGCGGTCAAGACCGTAATCTCTATCCTCCGGGCTATTGCACAAGGAGATTTCACAAATAAAACTGTCGAAAAAGCCGACCCTGAAGAATTACCCACCGGACCGGAAAATTCTGAGAGCCACACAGCCGCTGTTAACGTGCGGAGTTCTGTCAAATGGTATGCCATTTCTTCCCGTTTCTCTTATCTGGCGGCTCGTTATCCACAGAAATCTCCACTTGAAATCATTGAATCCATCCTTGCGGGTGAAGATGATGAATCCCTGCTCCTTGAGTTGCTGTCGAAAATGCAGTCCGTAGCACTCCCCTCTTTGGTTGAGGCGCTGATTGAAACCTTTGTATCAGAAAAATTCAAGAAGACTGAAGTAGCCTTTATCGCAGCCTTTCAGGATATTGTACTCTCCTACTGCGAAACGAATCCTTCCGACATCGCCTCTTTCCTCGACTGGTGGGAGCGCAAAGGAACCTCTCTCTCCATCACTTCCCCGGAAGAGATGGATGCTGTAAAGATAATGACCATCCACAAGTCTAAAGGGCTCGAATTTCCATGTGTGATTATCCCTAATGCCAATATGGCTTTCAAACCCTCTCCCCATAAGACGGAATGGGCATGGATATCTCCTGACGATTCATTTCTCCAATCCAGAGGTGAGGACTGGGCGGTTGTGAAACAATCCACCGATAATGAAGATAAAATCCCTCTTTATCTTCCGGTGATGGTAGACTCAAACCTTGAAAACACCCCCCACGCTGACCTCTGGAAGGAACGTTGCCGGCTCGTTGCCATGGATTCTCTTAACTCGGCTTACGTGGCATACACCCGTGCTGTCAACGAACTCTATATTTTTTCTCCCGTTATTGAAAATGTCAGAAAGAAAGCAAAGTCAGAACTCCATGACAAAGATGAAAAAGATGCTGAACTTCCCAACCCCATGGAATTGTCGCTGAGAAGAGATGGCAAAATGGGCGAGATGGCGTATTCCATTTTCAGGGAATGGAACAGCTATCTTTCAGAAGCTTCCCGGAATCCCGGAGTCACTCCTGATGAAATCCCTGTGAACCCATTGGAAATACATACCCCGGAGAATCCGGAAACCGACCCATTCCCTGTGCTGACCCTTGGCTCTCCCCTTACTGCTGAAGAGATAACTGCTTTCCATAGCAAAGAGGAGGAGAAGAGAAGAGAGGAAGATAATCACTACGGTATCCGTATCACGGAATATAAAGTAAATTCCAACCGCAGTATTTTGAAATATAAGAATACCGACCTCCCGGAAAACAACGGAGAGGATGAGGAGGAAGACAATGATCCGAGGTCGGAAGGAAACATACGCCATCTCATCATGGAAAATGTGTATTCGGCCTCCGATCTGCATCGTGCCGTGGAGAAAGTGAGACTTCGCGGTCTTCTTAGCCGAAAGGAAGCCGGGAAAGAAGAGGAATTCCTAAAGGGTGCCATTGATTCGGTAGGTCATCTCGGATGGTTCGATTCATCGGTAAGAGTACTCAATGAGCGTTGGACCATCAAAGAGACAGGAGCAAGATTCAGGCCTGACCGTATGATAGTGGATAAAGAAGGGAATCTTACAATAATCGACTATAAATTCGGATCGCATACCAACGTCTCAAAATATCGTTCGCAGCTTCGCAACTACATCTCCATACTCACCAAAACCGAGCAATTCAAATCCGTGAAAGGGTATTTATGGTATGTTGCTGCAGGCAAAGTGGAAGAAGTGAACCTCCTCACTTCAGATAAGAATAAATCCCGATAATACCTTATATTTAAGAAAAAACTCAATTTT
>CAMWXI010000114.1 GCA_947178175.1 uncultured Porphyromonadaceae bacterium
CCACCATTTTTTTTTTCTATCAGAAGACGGCTTACGAGATCGTGAGATGTCTCGTGGGCTCGTTGATGTGTATAAGAGAAAGGAGCAATACTTGCAAAATGCCTTCTTGAAACCGAATGTCCGTCCAATCATCCATCACTCACATCCGATCTCTCTCTTGATTTTTCTCACCGTGGAAGGAATAAATCTAAGAAGATTGACTTGATTTCGGTAGTCCCTTCTCAGATTCCATATCTGATTAAGAACCGGAAGCTATTTCGCCCGGTAAATAATTATCTTATCGGTGGAAGTTTTATACCTCCGAAGATTCAAACAATTATTTTTGAATCAGGAATTAAGGCATGGGAGAGTTATGGAATGACTGAGACGGCTTCGCATATTGGAATCAGAAAAGTCAACGCTCCCGGGCAAGAGGAACCATTTACCCCAATGGAAGATGTAATTGTTTCCTTAGATAGCCGTGGGTGTCTAATAATTGAGCGTAAAGGTTGGGAACCTGTAATTACAAATGATATAGCTCAACTATATGATGGTGGTCGTTTTAAAATTATAGGGAGGATTGACGACGTAATAATCACCGGAGGCAAAAAATTTCATCCCGCTGAAATGGAAAAAACTGCTGAAGAGCTTTTACCATTCAAGTTTATGTTTAAAGGTAAACGGGATGATAAATGGGGAGAGACAATATCAATAGTTGTGGAACTAAATTCTCAAGAAACTAACGTAGAATTTCCATCCTTAGAGTTAATAAACGCCCTTTTGGAATCAAAATTTGAAAGATGGCAACTACCTAAATCTATTGAAATTGTTGAATCTCTTCCTCGCACTCCCAATGGCAAGCTTAAAAGAAGATAAATTAAACAATCTACAATTCTAAACTCAGGATTGACTGATATATCCGGTATAAAACCAATATTAATTCAAACACATTTTATCCTATTTTGTTAACATAATATAAAATACTTTAAAAATATATGAAGAAATCATTAATATGGCTTCTAACAGCCGTGATGGCTATAACATTTGGTGCTCTCCTGTATTTTCAGATTACATATCTTGACAATATGGTGAGAATGCGGGAGGCTCAGTTTTCAGAGGGCGTCATGCGTTCGCTTGGAGCTACAGGCGAGTATCTTGAACGTCTCGAAACCCTGCACTTTCTGGAAGAAGATGCCAACATAATAGAATCAAGTTTTTATGACAATAATAACGGGAATCAGATTTCATTTTCCCTCATTCAGGACACTACGGGCTATTTATCTGTTGAAATTCCAGAAATAGTTAACAGGAAAGAATCACCATCCACCTCTTTGTCATTATCTTCCCCTACTCAAAATCTTGGCGAGAGATATCGCCAGATGCAGGAAACAATCAGAAAGCAATACCTTTATCAGAAAGGATTGCTCAACGAGGTCATTCTTACTATTCTGCGACAATCTGGAAAGCGTCCGGCCTTGGAAAGAGCTGATTCTACTGAAATTCGCAAATCTCTGACAAGGGAATTAGCGGCAAACGGATTGTCCGTCCCTTTTGTTTTTGCTGTAAAGAACTTTGACAATCAAATTATTTATCAAACGAATAATTATGATAACACAATGGAAAAGGGTGTATATTCTACAGAGATATTCGCCAACTCCATGCAACCTTTTTATCTGACAGTTGAATTCCCGACTAAAGAGAATTATATTTTTTCATCAGTAAGATTTATTATACCTACTCTCGCACTAACCATTATTCTCATAGTTGTATTTCTGTTTACTATCATCTTAATCTTCCGACAGAAAAAACTTTCAGAGATGAAAACTGACTTTATCAATAATATGACACATGAACTGAAAACTCCTATTTCAACAATTTCTTTGGCAGGACAGATGCTTAACGATGATTCTGTCAAAAAATCGGAGTCAACTCTGAAGCATCTCTCTCAAGTCATCATTGATGAATCTAAAAGATTACGGTTTCAGGTTGATAAAGTATTACAACTTTCAGTGTTTGATAATGCAGGAGGTGCCTTAAAATTCTCTACTTTCGATGCGAATACTGTTATATCTAATGTAGTAAATACATTCAAAATCAAAGTAGAGAAATTCGGAGGAAGTATCATTTGTAATCTTGAAGCCTCAGAATCTGAAATATATGTTGATGAGATGCAGTTCACTAATGTAATATCCAACTTATTGGACAATGCAGTGAAATATCGTAGAGAAGGTGTGCAACCGTTGCTGGAAGTTTGTACAAAGAACTTAGAGGGTAACAGACTTCAAATTAGAATTAAAGATAACGGGACAGGCATTAAAAAGGAACATCTAAAAAAAATATTTGAAAAATTCTACAGAGTCCCGACCGGTAATCTTCATAATGTCAAAGGATTCGGGCTTGGACTTGCCTACATCAAGAAGATGGTGAGTATTTTCGGCGGTACAGTATACGCTGAGAGCGAATTTGAAAAATGGACAGAATTCACAATCATTCTACCTTTGGCAACCTCAAATCAGAAATAAATTAATAAAACTAAATAACTACTAAGTTTGTTTAAGGAATATAAAAGATTTATTACTATGGACGACAAATTTAAAATACTGCTTTGCGAAGATGATGAGAACCTCGGTATGTTACTGAGAGAGTTTCTACAAGCTAAAGGTTACAGTGCGGACCTTTGCCATGATGGAGAAGAAGGTTACAATGCATTCCTAAAGGGACAATATGATTTATGCGTTCTTGATGTAATGATGCCTATTAAAGACGGATTTACCTTAGCACAAGAGATACGTAACGTAAATAAAGAAGTACCTATTATCTTTCTGACTGCGAAATCTCTTAAAGAAGATGTCTTTGAAGGATTTAAAATCGGTGCCGATGATTATATTACAAAACCCTTCTCCATGGAAGAATTAGTATTTAGAATTTCTGCCATTCTGAGACGTGTGAAAGGGAAAAAAGATAAAGAAATTACTCTGTATAAATTAGGAATTTACACCTTCGATACTCAGAAACAAGTTCTGATTGCTAATGGTAAGACACAGAAGCTTACGACAAAGGAGTGTGAGTTATTAAAGTTATTATGCTATAATATGAATGATGTTCTTGAGAGAAACTATGCCCTCAAAGCCATTTGGGTAGATGATAACTATTTTAACGCACGAAGCATGGATGTTTATATAACTAAACTCCGTAAGTTACTTAAGGATGATCCGAATATCGAAATTATAAATATTCATGGAAAAGGTTACAAACTCATAGCTCCCGAAAATAAAGAAGATTAATAAGATAAAACGGAAGGGTCGGACAATTCATTCACACGTCCGACCCTTCCGTTTTGTAAAGACATCTTAAAAGTATAATTTTTTAATGCCGGCTAATTTTTGTAACTTTGGAGTATTAACCGGTTAATATCGTTATGAAATTACTCTTCAGAATCTATCAATGGCTGATAGCTTACCCTATTTTGTTAATTCTCACAATTATCACGGCCTTAGTCACTATAATCACTGCATCGCTGACCAAGAATCATTATGGTGGTTATTATCCCGCTCATATCTGGTCACGTTGCGTATGTACTCTCCTTTTCATTCGTGTAAAAGTGGTAGGGCGTGAAAACATAAGTAAAAATACTTCTTACGTTTTTGTTGCTAATCATCAAGGGGCCTTTGATATCTGGTCAATATATGGGTATCTCAATCATAACTTTAAATGGCTGATGAAACAGGAACTTGAGAATATTTTCCTTGTTGGTTATGCTTGTAAAAAAGCCGGTCACATTTTTGTTGACGACACAAAAATCACCAGTATTAAGGAGACAATTAAAGAATCTGAAGAGAAATTACGCGATGGCATGTCGCTTGTAATCTTTCCTGAGGGTAGCCGGACCTGGGATGGAAAAATGATTCCTTTCAAACGTGGAGCCTTTATGCTCGCTTCCGAATTCAATCTCCCGGTTGTTCCACTTACGATTGATGGAGCTTTCAAAGCAATGCCTCGTTTTACTTATAACGCTACCCCGTGCACCATTACTCTTACCATACATTCTCCGGTTATGGCAGGAGAACGTGGATTTAATACAAAGAAGTTAATGGCCCAATGTCGCGAAGAAATTGAAAAAGCTCTTCCGGAGGAGTATAAAGGGGAATCAGTTGGTCATCGTATATAACTATGCTCAAATTTCTTACAATTGCAGGCTCTGACTGCATAGGAGGTGCCGGCGTGCAAGCCGACATTAAGACTGCACAATTTTTTGGGCTATATTCTGCATCTGCAATTACTGCAATAACAGTTCAAAATTCCAAAGGCCTTTTTAAATCTGTCGCTACTGACGAATATATGCTCCAAGCACAAGTTGAAGCTGTTCTCGAAGATTTTATCCCGGATTGTATCAAAATTGGAATGTTATGCACACCGCAACAAGTGATGATTGTTGCTGATATTCTGGAGCAGTTAGCCGATGAGGTCAAAATAGTTGCTGACCCTGTGCTTGCTCCATCTATGGGAAACTCTTTCATTTCAGACCTTAGAAGGATGTTGGATTTATACCTTTACCGGCTCTTGCCTCTTACAACAATTGCAACTCCCAACCGGAATGAATGGAACAAGTTTTTAGAAATAGTTGATAATTTAAATCCGGGAGACAGCAGAAATCTAACAAACTCTGAAATAGTAAGAGCATTGAAGTTAAAGGCATTGCTGATAACAGATGGAGATTCCACAGAATGCACTGATGAACTTATATCATGCGAAAACGATTATAATCCCATATTTTTCATGGGAGAGCATATCAATACGCGTAATCATCATGGAACCGGATGCGTATTTTCCTCCGCTCTTGCTGCTTTATTAGCAAAAAAATTGCCTCTTACATCAGCTATTGCCGAAAGTAAGAAATTTGTTACAGACGGACTTCGTTCAGGTGCTTCTATAAATTTTGCGGATGGCTACGGACCGGCAAATTTCTTCATCTGATTTTTGCCTAACATTCGTTATTCTTAATTTAAAATTTCACTTCATAAAATAATTATAACGATATATGGAACTTATTATAAACTCTGAGTCACAAATTATCCCCGATGATATCAGAACTATTAATCAACTTCTGGATTTCAAGAATATAAGTAGAAAGGGAACGGCGGTTGCACTTAACAATAACATTGTTACTTCCGATAATCGTGACTCTGAAATCCTCAATGATGGAGATACTCTACTGATTATTTCCGCTGCTTTCGGTGGATAATACTTTATGTTTAAAATCATTGCATATACAGCCCCTGGTTATTCGCGGGAGGAACTGAATATAATACTGGAACTCCTTGAGAGCCAAGTAATAGACTATTTGCATATTCGTAAACCCGAATGGGATTATGAGCAACTGGAAAATTTTATCCTCGCTGTTCCTCAGAAGTATTATCATAAGTTGAAAATTCATTCTCATTTTGACCTATGCAACAAATATAAACTCGGTGGAATCCACCTTAATCGCAGAAATCCCGTACCACCAGAAAACCTTAATCCTTCCTCTGAGATTTCTATCAGCCTTCATTCATTTGAAGAGATTATTACTCTCCTTTCATCCGGCATAATTCCCGGTTCTGAAAATTATAAATACTCATATGTGACTCTTTCCCCAATATATGACTCTATATCCAAAAAGGGATACAACAGTAATTTTAATCTTCGTGATGTTGAATTCAAAGATAAGTTAAATGTAATCAGAGAAAAAGGATTAATAATTATTGCTTTGGGCGGGATTACACCCGGAAATTTTAAACAACTAAATGAGATTGGATTTGGAG
>CAMWXI010000115.1 GCA_947178175.1 uncultured Porphyromonadaceae bacterium
GCATATACCTCAGCTAATCGTTATGTTGACCCATAACGATTATACAGTAGAAAACGCAGAGGAAATATTTGAAGAATGTAAAGATACTGATGCCCTTTATTGGGGAATGAAAGAGAAACCTTTGCCTAAAGACCGTATGAAATCTCTTTTTAAGAGAATGAAGGAATGTGGTAAATTAACGGCTCTTGAGGTAGTGGGTTACACTGAATCCGAAGGACTTGCAGGAGCTCAGCTGGCCCGGGATTGTGGTTGTGATATTTTAATGGGTACCCGTTTTTTCGCTCCCATAGCCAAGTTCTGTAAAGAGAATAACATTCTTTACTTTCCGTTTATTGGTGAAATTGAGGGCAGGCCATCCATATTAAAGGGGAGTGTAGACGGATTGGTGGATGAAGCTGAACGGGATTGTTCCGAGGGGGCCTATGGCGTAGATCTTCTAGGATATAGATGCAAGGAACGACCTTCAGATCTGATACGAGGTGTAGTGAATAGATTATCTGTTCCGGTAATCGTTGCCGGAAGCATCGATTCCAATCAAAAACTTGATGAAATTATAGATATCAATCCCTGGGGATTCACTATAGGCAGTGCCTTTTTTGAAAATAAATTTGGTGAGGGATTTCCGGCACAGATTAACTCTGTCTGCAAAATCGTAAGGGGAGAGGACACCGATTAGCAGGATTAAACACCCCGTTATCGAAGACCGGCTTCCCATTTACCCATGTGGTAACAACCTCATGATTGACTGTCATATTATTATATGGAGTCCAACCACATTTACTTATAACCTCGGCATCTTTGATCACCGAGGGTTTATATTTAATTCTTATTAAGTCAGCAAAATATCCGGGTTTTATTTCTCCTCGTTTTGAAATCCCATATATCCTTGCCTGATTTGCACTCATAAGTTTTGTTACAGTTTTTGGATCTGTAACGGAGAGAAGTAATCTTAGAGAGAATTGAATACCCGGCATTCCGGAGGAAGCTTCAAGTACATTCCCTATCTTCTCTTCCATCAGATGGGGAGCATGGTCTGTAGAGATAACAGAAATTATATCTTTAAGAGAATCTTGCAAAGACTCTTTGTCTTCTCTTTCTTTTATGGCCGGATTACATTTTATTCTGCTTCCCTTCTTAAGATAATCAGAACAATCAAACATTAAATATTGAGGACAGGTTTCTAAAAATAGATTTTCGATGCCACTGCAAAGCAGTATCTCTTCTTTAGTGGAAAGATGTAGCAATACACATTTTCTTCCGGAGGATTGCGCTATATTCTTTACCACTGCAGCTGATTTCAAACAGGCCTCTCTTGAACGTATCTCCGGATGAAGATCAATCGGTAGGTCTTTCGAGTCCTTCTTTACAATTTCTATATTACGCTTTATTATTTCTTCATCTTCTGCATGAAAAGCCATTGGGACATCTTCTGGTAATTTCTCAGCAAGCAATGAGATAATCTCAGTATCGTTAACACACATGTTTCCGGTTGAAGAACCTAAAAAAACTTTCACCCCTGCACATTCTGAATAATTCCCTTTTATAAGCTCATTTGCATTGTCATTGGTCGCACCGATAAAAAAACCATAATTTGCCCACGATTTCTTGTCAGCTATGTTCTTCTTAAATTCTACGTTTGAGAAATCAGTTGTCTGAGGTTTTGTATTTGGCATATCTATAATTGATGTAACACCCCCCGCTATGCCGGCTTTGCTTTCACTTTGCATATCTCCCTTATGAGTCAGACCGGGATCCCGAAAATGGACATGTGTATCTATCACTCCCGCCATTAACATGTCTCCACCCAAATCAATCCTTTCAATACATGAATTTATCAGTCCGGTGTCGGGGATTCCTTCTCCAACTTTCTCAATAATCTCATTGTTAATCACAACATACCCCCTGAAGATTTCAGAAGTTGTTACAATTTCTGCATTAAATATAATAGTAGTCATTATAATTTTATAGATTATTTGGTAATGTACATTAGCTCTATGCCATTTGAAGAAGATTGCAGATTTCGGGTATATTGCTTCTCATTAACATCATTCCAATGTTCCGCTACTCCAAGCGAGTTTAAAACTATTCCATCTCCGGAAGGAGTATAGGAAGCTCCGGAAGGCGGATTATCCGCTTGTGCCGCCTCCACTAAGTACATATCCGAATAGGCAACATCCGGCATGTCAGGAAATTCATTAGTAAGGAAATCAACGCCAACCATGTCTATTGCAACCGGGTCAAGACTTCCGAACAGTGAGTTAGGCCATTCGTCATAAAAAGGTGCCATACCCCATCTGGGACCCGGTGCGCCACCCACGTTTCGACACCCATATATACCATCTATAAGCCAAAGTATACATTTACCTCCTAAATCTTTGTGTCCCATAAAATCAACGAAGGTCATGTATTTTGCATAGCCGTTCCGTGATTGGTCGAAATTATTATGGTAATTCTTTCTCCAATCCGAATGGATATTCATAGCTCCATACCAATTTTTTCCACATAGAGTCACTCCCTGACCTACATGTCCCTTCAACAAGGCCATGTTAATTACATAATCTGCATCTGTAAATGCTTTTGCTATCCCGGTAGCCAACTCTCCGTTATCTTCAGAATATGACATTCTATCCGCTTCATATTCTGCTTTTTCTCTTCCTTCACCACCGATATTGTCTACAAAACGAACTTTCGGAAAGTCTTTATGACATTTATTAAAGAGATAATCCGTAATAAATCGACTTGGTTCCGCTATAATAATACATTCCTCAGGAACCTCTCCTGCTTCAACTAAAGACTTAATGAGGGAATAAACTAACTGTGGAGTAGAATTAATCTCACTACTGTCCCTGTGACTGTCCGTATTATTATTATTTATTTTTATCGTCACTAATTCTCCCTTAGTATAACCTATATCTTTGTCGTGATGATTGAGATTAAAATATCTGAAAATTTTCTCCCAGGCTTCATGTTCATCTCCTGCCCCTGTCAAGTTACAAAGATTTGCAACTAATAGCCAATCGCAATCCTCCTGATTGATATATTTATCCATATACCATTTTACATCTGACTCATCCCAGGATACTAAACCGGGAGAATGACTCCATACGACTCTTCCCGGAAAAATTCCTTTTGCTTCTCCTACAGGAGTATTTGCTTCTATACACTGAGACAAAGCATGGGCTGCCGTTGTATTAACCAAAGTAAGACATATCCATATAAAGGAAAAGATAAAGAGAGATAATCGTTTCATTTCTATTATTAAGTCTGTTTATTATGCAAATTTAATAAATTCTATCCACCATTCCTGTAATATCATTATGAACTTTGGCTTTAAAGTTTGTGTTTACTTTTAAGAAAAAGTAAACAATATGAAAAACACAGGAAATCCGACTCCTAATGTCGCTCAAAAGATGGTTGAGCAATTGGTGGAATCCGGAGTCGAGAGAATATATGCAATCACCGGAGACAGTCTAAACGCACTCACAGATGCCATCAACAAGGATGGTAGAATTAAGTTTATACATGTACGAAATGAAGAAGCAGCGGCTTTTGCCGCAAGCGCAGAAGCGCAGTTAACTGGTAAACTGGCTGTTTGTGCCGGAAGCAGTGGTCCAGGGCATGTTCATCTTATAAACGGTCTTTATGATGCCCAACGTTCTAATGCTCCGGTTTTGGCTTTAGCTTCTACCTGCGCATCCTCTATGTTTGGAACAGGATATTTCCAGGAAACAAATCCTACTCTTTTGTTTTCAAACTGCAGTGTATACAATGAAATGGCAATAACACCAAGTCAAGTTCCAAGTATGCTTCATGGAGCGATGCAGGAAGCAATTTCAAAAGGGGGTGTTGGGGTTGTAGGTTTGCCGGCAGACGTGATTACAGAACCGGCAACCACTGATTCGGCTTCTACTATTCCATCATACACTACTCTGATGCCCATTCCTTCAGAAGAAGAAATTCAAGAATCGGTTAATTTAATCAACTCGGCTAAAAAAATTGCTATTTTTGTCGGTATGGGGGCCTCAGAATCCGTGTCGTCCGTACGTGAACTGGCTGATAAACTGAAAGCTCCTCTCATCACCACATATAAATCTCAGATGGAAATGACCAGAAACATGCCTAACTATGTCGGACACATGGGTTATTTAGGTATGTGGTCTGCAGAAAATGCAGTCTCTGACGCTGATTTGGTAATAATTCTTGGTACTAATTTCCCTTATCCAGGGTTCTTCCCAACGGATAAATCAATTATTCAGGTTGATATTCGGGCAGAAAGATTAGGTAAACGTGCGAAGCTTAAATTAGGTATTCGGTCAGATTCCAAAGCGTTTATTGAGGCAATCCTTCAGAAAGTCAATAAAAAAACCGATTCTGAATTTCTGAAAAAAGCTCTTAGTGATTATGCAGAGATCAAAAATATGATGAAAATCCCTGTCGACAATCCGGGTAAAGAATTTGCGATAAGGCCTGAATTTATGTTGGCAACTTTAGATAGACTGGCTGAAGATGATTGCATAGTAACTGTTGATACAGGAATGAACAACGTATGGACAAGCCATTATTTGACTTCCGGAAAATCCAGAAAAATGATTGGCTCCTTTACTCATGGGTCTATGGCAAATGCACTCCCTATGGCAATAGGAGCCGCTTGCTCACGACCCGACCGACAAGTTATCTCAATCTCCGGCGACGGAGGTTTGGCCATGCTTATGGGAGAATTATTAACAATTGCACAATATAAACTACCGGTTAAGATTCTGGGGGCCGACAACCGCGCTTTAGCCTTTGTCAAATGGGAAATGGAATTGGCTGATTATTCTCCAAGTGAAGTGAATCTATTGAATCCCGATTTTGGTGAGATGGCGCGGACAATGGGATTTTTTGCAGAAACCGTCACTAAACCGGAAAATCTTGAAGAAGCAATGAAGAGATGGCTTAATGCAGAAGGTCCGGCTTTACTATCCGTAACAACCGATACCAATGCGGCTTCATTTACATTCAGTAAAGATTTAATGCATAAAGCCACTCCTGAGAATGTCATATCGAATTTTATGGTTCCCGGAGTTTAAATACTAAAAACATACAATTTTAACTTTATTTTTTACGCTTTATGTAAAAGAAGATAGATAAAATGTTGACACATGCAGAGAATTCAATTTTAGTAATTGATTTGGAGAACGATTTTGTTCTAGCCGATTCTCCAATGTGCGTTAATGGGGCATACGCAACTCTACCGGCAATTAAAAACATTCTTGACTATGGAAGGGAAAACGACTGGGCTATAATATATATTTATCGCATTCACAGAATATCCGGAGTTGACGCAGAACCATTCCGCCGTCATTTCTTCGAAGAAGGAAAACCATTTTGCATCGCAGGAACTAAGGGTGCTGAAATTCCTGATGAAATTGCTCCACAACCAGGAGATATAAAAGTGACAAAACAACGGTTCAGTGCATTTTTCGGCACGGACCTTGATATAATTCTACGTGGTCTGGGAGTAAAGAATGTATATATTACGGGAACACAGTATCCCAATTGTGTACGATCAACGGCTGTAGACTCAATGGGATTGGATTATAATACCATCATTGTCACTGACTGCTGTTCAGCCGCAAGCGATGAAATTGCTGAAGCAAATATTTTTGATCTGGAAAATATGGGTATACCATGTATCCCTTCTTCCAAAATTATGAAATCTTAGAGAGATTATTATTAAATGCATACT
>CAMWXI010000116.1 GCA_947178175.1 uncultured Porphyromonadaceae bacterium
ATATTAAACCCGGGAAAAAACTTTTGGTAAATCTTAGCGGTACAGCAGATGCCTCACCAATTCTTCGGTCTATTTCATACGACGGCCGATATGGAGAATTTGAGGATGAACCCATTCTTTCCGATGGTGTTCTCACTCCGATTTCTGTCACAGGTAAATCCGGGATAGCCACTAATCCTCAACTGGCATTAATCCGCGCTGCCGGTATTAAAGATTTCCTGGAAAAGAACATTAACGGTCTTGACGACATGATCGTTAATTATAATTACTCTGTAAGCGTGAGTAAAGATAAGGGAGGTGCTTACAGACGTATTTCTGCTGAATTCATATTCCCTGATGCATTCTGAAATAGCCCGGAGGAAGTTGCAATTTAGAATAATTGCAACTTCCTTCCAAATATTATCTATTTGGAGTTCATCCTGCAGTGGGAATACATACATTTGAGTACTGTTCAGCAAAAATATGTAATTCTTTTCTCACATATTTAACAAGACATTTTTAGTCATTATTCTTCACATTTTATTGATTATTAATAATTTCTACAGATGAAATTTAAAAACATCTTTGGCATTGCGTTTCTTTTGTCTGCGGGAGCAGGAATTGCTCAGATTTCAGATAATATTGGAAACATCGATTCTCTTACTTCGGTAGAAGAGGATTCATTACAGGCAAAACAGGATTCTATTCTAACTTTATTAGATTCTATCCGACGTGAAAGATCATTAATAAGGAGTAATGATGCTGCTTCTAAATACAAGGATGTGAAATTTATGTATCATGACGGTGAATTAGAGTCTGTACTGTTCCCGGCCGTATATGATGCAAATAAATTAGCAACTGAATTATTGGACAGTGCATATGATGATCGTCAGCGTCAGCAAGCTATCAGCATCCTTCAGGATTTGAATCCTCTTATTCTTGAGGGTGCTCATTATTGGTCATCACAAAATAATTCTCAGCTTAAAACAGATTATGCTCGTGCATATATCGACTTTCTCCTTAGAACGGACATAGATACTTCAAATGTTCCAAAAGTAGAATCATTCCCTCAACTCGCTTATAATGCTGCGTTTGGAGCTACATCTGAAAATGATTTGGAGGCGGCAAACCGTTACTTTAAAGCATACCTTGCAACTGACGATCAGAGTCTGAGACAGAATGTAATAAAATATTACGGACAAAACTGTCTTCTATTAGGTGACTACCTTAACGGTATTGAAGTTCTTGAAACCGGTGCCTTGTTATATCCGAACGATCTGCAATTGCTTACTCTCGCCATTCAGACATGTCTAAATGGGGACATGACGGATAGGATGCAGCCGTTGCTTAATAAAGCCATGGCTATCAGTCCTAATGATGAGAAGCTAATCAATCTGCAGGCACAGTTATATGAAAGAAGCGGTGACTATAATTCAGCCGTTGATTTATATAATCAGCTCGAACAATTACACCCTAATAGCCTTGAAATAAAACAGCATATCGCCACTTGCTATTACAATCTGGGAGCAACTCATTATAACTCTTCAATCATGGAGGAAGATGAAAAAATTGCATCACGTCACAGACGTCAGTCAAAAGGATATTTCTCGTCTGCAGCCTCAGCGTTAGGACATATCCTCGCAAACACTCCTTCAGATATGAAATATTTAAGGGCTCTGGCTTCTTCGTATGCGGCTTTGGGAGAGAAGGATAAATTTGAAGATGTCAACCGCCAAATCAGAGCTTTTAAAGGGAAGGAGATTTCGTTTAATTCAATGCCCGTTCTTATAGGCGCAGAGAGCAATTCAAAGAAGGGTGTTGTAGCGATGAAAAAAGTTCCTACCTATGAGGAGTTTGCTGCTCCCTATATTACGAAGAGATTAGGTGAATGGGGACAAAGAGGAGAATTCGAGAAATTAGAGGATTATAAAAGAAGACTTACAGAAGGAGGTGCGGAGACCGCTTACAACAAAATAAACGCAGAAGCCGAAGAGGAGTATATCAAGAACTATAGCCGGCAGTTAGTCTTGTCTGACCTGAAATGTTCTAACTATGATATAGATAATGAAATCTATAGAATTGAAACACCTTACGGGACAACTCCTGTTAAAGTCCCTTCAAAAAATCATGAGGCGGAGGGTTTCAAAGCTGCTTGGGAAACAGCGCAGATCAGGGCTCCACGCTTTGTGATTAAAGATGATAAGGTTGCCCTTAGCCGAATTACTTATATTGTTAATGGGAAAAAATATACTTATAGTTCGGACTATGATCTTACTTATGAGACTCCCAAAGTATATGTGGATATAAATGATATACTAAATGGGGTAATGGCTGATAATAATGGTAATTCAAGAAATTATCCTGAAGTTAACTCTGAAAGATTCGAGAAAATATGGAAAGATTCAGATGTTGACATAAAGATTCCTATCACCGGAAAGAAAGCGACGAATCTTTTTGCACTGATAATTGCTAATGAACATTATCAGCTCGCTAAAAAAGTATTTGGAGCCCTTCATGACGGGGATTCCTTCTATAATTATTGCATCAAAACACTTGGAATTCCTAAATCCAACATCATATTTATCAATAACGCTACCCGAAATCAGATAATTGATGGGTTAAGCTCTTTGGGAAGGAAGGTGAAGGGGAGTAAAGATAATCCTGAGGTAATTATGTACTATGCCGGGCACGGACTCCCTGACGACGCATCGAAAGAGGCTTATATGATGCCGATTGATGCTAATCCACTAAATATATCCACCCTCATTCCAATGAAGGAAATTTACTCTTCATTGGGAAAAATGCCTTCAGAGGCTACTTCCGTATTTATCGATGCTTGTTTTAGTGGCGTTGACCGTGACGGTGAAATTATTAATGAGGCTCGTGGTGTTGAAATCAAAACCAAGGAGGTTGTTCCACAGGGTAATATGTTTGTTCTTTCTGCTACTTCCGCACAGGAAACTGCATTACCTTATAAAAAGATGCACCACGGTATTTTCACATATTTCCTTCTTAAGAAACTTCAGGAATCCAAAGGGAATGCTACACTTCGTGAGATATCTACATTCGTCATCAACAATACACGCGACATTGCAGAAACTCTTTTCGGAAAATCACAGAATCCTACTGTCTCTACCTCAGGTAATATGAGAACCGAATGGGAGAAAAGAAAACTTAAACCATGAATTTTAATATTGTCTGAGATATTATCTTTTTTAATATCTCAGATAATAAATAATTTTTCAACAAATAATGAATGGCATTAATTCTACATTGAAGCATATTCTTGGGATTGGGGGGATATTTATGTCTTTATATACCGGTCAAGTATTTGCTGATGATATTCAGACTATAGAGGGAGAATATACCCTATATGGAGACGGGAGACTATCACCTGCCGAATGTAAAAGAATTGCTGCGCAAAATGCAAGAGTGGAAGCTCTTAAAAAGGAGTATGGCACTATAATCTCACAGGATTTAATACAGGAAGATGTAGCTCATGGAGATATTCAAAACTCTAACTTTTATGCACTGACCGCTTCTGAAGTAAAGGGAGAATGGTTAGCTGATATAGGGGAACCATTCTTTACTACTTCTCTTGGAAAAGATGATAATCTAATAGTAACATGTAAAGTCAAAGGGAAGGCAAAACGGATTTCAAATAAAGCAGTGGACTTTGAAGCCATCGTATTAAAAAATTCGACGGATAAACGAAATGCATCCACCAGTTTCAAGAATGGTGATGATTTATTTCTATATTTTTCTGCACCTTTGAGCGGCTATTTATCCACTTATCTTGCCGATGAAAATGGTGAAGTATATTGCCTTCTACCCTATTCAACAGGAGATGTTGAAGAAGTCAGGACACGTAAGGGCTGGGAATATATTTTTTTTGATTCAAAACGCGGCTCGGATTTCGGAACTGTTGACGAACTTCGACTGACAGCAACCGAGCACCCTGAATATAATAAGTTATTTGTAATCTTCTCTCCGGAGCAATTTTCTCCTGCCCCGGTTAAGTTCAAAGTGCCGGGTGCTCCCCCCTCCATTTCATCAAATGATTTCAATACCTGGCTACTTAAAAACAGACACAATGACCCGAGAATGGGCGTAAAATCAATGAATATCCGGATTTCTCCTGATTATTCTGCTATGGATAAATACTGAATAAATCCCACCGGATATGTAAGAACAGAAACATCGGAATCTATCATAAATCATTTAAGTCATCAGGAAAAAGCAAGGGGTGTGTTAATTAAAAGTTTAACACACCCCTTGGTATTATTATAAAATCAGGTATCAGTTATTGGGAGAACCTAACATTACAACTTCAATGCGGTTTTTGCCGTTATAAAGCTTCTTCATGAAAGAATTAAGCTTCTCAAGCGTGAGATTTTCAACTGCGGCTCTTTCACTTGTGTAAGTATCGAAGCCACGTTCTTTCATAAGCAGTTTACTCATCCAATAACGATTTGAGTGTTCTTTAATGTCAAGCTGCTTAAGAGTCGCTTCTTTTACTTTGTTAAAGTGAGTCGGATTTGCTCCATTATTGAGAAGTTCCATGAGTTCCTTATGAGCGCGGGCACGAAGTGATTCCTGCTGTTCATGATTTGTCTTGAAAGTGTAGAGAATCTGCCATTGTTTTGTATTGGGCTGGAAGATACTATAAGTCTGTGCACCGTATGTGCCGCCTTCTTCTTCACGGAGAGTCTCTACAAAGTTCATATCAAGAATATCACCGATGAAGTCTACCATAACAGAATTCTCTGTATTATATTTGAGATTAGTGCCGGTGTAGCAGTCATATACATTTACAGTTTCTGTCTGCATGGTCTGCTTGTAGGTGTCGTTATGGATACCCGGAACTACTGCAAGACTAACAACGTCTTTTACTTTTGATTTTTTACCGGTTGAAGGAAGTGAAGCAACATAATCAGTAAGATAAGGACGAAGTGTCTCAGCATTGATGTTTCCGACAATTAAGAGTGTGAAATCAGCGGCATTTGAAGTGATTTCATTAATCATACCGATCATCTCTGAGTAATTTGCCTGGTCAAGAGTCTCAACTGTGGGAGACATGAGGAGGGGATCATTATTGAACTTTACTCCGTCAATATGCTGCTGGAAGATAAAGTCAGGGTCTTTTGAGTAGTTACTCATCACAGCACGAGCCTGATTAATCTGCGCATCGTAAGACGCTTTATCCTCACTGACAGCTGTGAAGGATGCGTAAAGAAGTTCCATCATTGTCGGGAAATCCTTTACTGTAGAAGAACCCTGGAATATGTTTGTATAGTTTGCAATTTCAAAGCCGAACTGAATCTTTTTGCCGGCGAAATATTTACGAAGAGTCTTAGCATCGAAAGGACCGATTTTAGAACATTCGTAAGCATCTCCGCAGAGAAGTACATTAGCGGCCTGTGCAGGAGAGAATGATCTCTTACCTCCCTCTTCAAACATTTGGATTGAGATGTTATCGGGTTCGAAATCAGTTGTTTTAAGCACAACTTTCACGCCATTGCTGAGAACAAACTCCGTTGCGTCGATTTCAGCGTTATACTTTTCAGATTTAATTGTGCCTGCAACAGGCTGTTTTGCAATCAGCGGCTCTGTAATTGCTTCTTCCTGATATGCTTCATATTGTGCATTCATAGCATCAGTCA
>CAMWXI010000117.1 GCA_947178175.1 uncultured Porphyromonadaceae bacterium
AATCAAGGATATAATAATTATGACTATTTCAAGTAGTGTTTTGACCTTTTTGTTGATACTTGCTACTGATAGTCTAATCATTACTCGTCGTGAAAGATTATAAATTAGTTAAAAGAAAATATATTATTTCGGGATTT
This sequence comes from uncultured Porphyromonadaceae bacterium, assembly GCA_947178175.1. Taxonomy (GTDB): domain Bacteria; phylum Bacteroidota; class Bacteroidia; order Bacteroidales; family Muribaculaceae; genus Lepagella. The sequence continues at coordinate 138 of CAMWXI010000117.1, forward strand.
ATCTGCCTTATAGTTTCACTTTATATTGTTCGTTTATTCAGTATTCAGATTTATGAAACCAAATATAAAGAGAACGCTATCAGCAATGCATTCTTGCGACGCACTATATTTCCGGCACGCGGACTTATCTATGACCGGGAAGGGAGATTGATTGTCTTTAACAAACCAACCTACGATGTAATGCTGATTCCGAAGGATGTCGGTAATAATTTTGACACCCTTTCGTTATGCAAAATACTGAATATCACTGAAGATGAGTTAAGGAAGAGATGGGAAGATATGCAGAACCCACGTCTGAATCCAGGTTATTCAGCTTATACGCCACAGAAACTTATTTCACAGCTTACCCAAGAAGAGTACGGACGTCTGGAGGAAAAACTTTATTTGTTTCCAGGTTTTTTCATTCAGAAACGTACTGTAAGAGAATATAATACTCATGCAGCCGGTAATATTTTAGGTAATATAAGAGAGGTTTCGGCCACGGATGTTGAGAATGACCATTATTATAAAAGGGGTGATTATACAGGCGATTTAGGAGTAGAGAAAAGTTATGAGAAGGCCTTAAGAGGGGTGAAAGGAGTCGAGATACTCATGAAAGATGCCCATGGACGTATTAAGGGTAAGTATGACAATGGGAACCAGGATATTTCACCGGAGTCCGGTAAAAATCTTACCCTGTCTGTTGATATGAGCCTTCAGGAATATGGGGAGAAACTTATGGCTGGAAAAATCGGTGCGATTGTTGCCATTGAACCATCCACCGGTGAAATCTTATGTATGGTTACTTCTCCTAATTATGATCCTTCTTTATTAGTTGGTAAGGAAAGAGGAAAGAATTATAGTGAACTTGTAAAGAATCCCTTCAAACCGTTATATGATCGTTCTCTCCAGGCAGCTTATCCTCCGGGCTCTACATTCAAGCCAACACAAGGTTTAATATTTCTTCAAGAAGGAATTGTTAACACAGGTACTGCGTTTCCATGTCACAGAGGTTATGTAAATGGGTTAAGGGTAGGATGTCATGGGCATGCAAGTCCAATTTCACTCAAGCCTGCATTGCAGACTTCCTGTAATGCATATTTTTGTTGGGGATTAAAGAACTTTCTTGATAAGAAGGGCACAAAGACAGGAGAGCAATTTGAGAAATGGAAAAATTATATGGTACAGATGGGGTATGGATACCCTCTTGGTGTTGACCTGCCGAGTGAAAGCCGGGGATTTATTCCTAACACTGAATTCTATGATAAAAGTTTTAGAGGTCCTAATTGGCGGGCAAACTCTGTAATTTCAATTTCAATAGGTCAGGGCGAGGTTTTGGCGACCCCCCTTCAGATTGCAAATCTATCCGCGACTATCGCAAACAGAGGATGGTTCTATACACCTCACATCGTGAAACAGATTTCTGATAGTATAATTGACGAGAAATACCGTAAAAAACGAGTTCCGGAAATTAAGAAGGGTTATTATGAAACGATCGCGGAAGGGATGCGAATGGCTGTTTTGGGGGGCACATGCAAAACTGCCAATCTACCCGGGATTGAGGTATGTGGTAAGACGGGAACAGCTCAGAATCCGCACGGCAAAGACCATTCTGTATTCATGGGGTTTGCTCCTTATCATAATCCAAGGATTGCAGTCTGTGTATACGTTGAAAATGCAGGTTTTGGGGCCACATTCGGTGTGCCAATAGGTAGTCTTATCATCGAAAAATATCTCAAAGGTGAGATTAGTCCTTCAAGGAAGGGTATTGAAGAAAGAATGTTTAATTCCAACACCATAATATATAGTGGAGTCAAAAAACATTAATAAATCAGGAATCAGTGTATTCAAATCAGTTGATTGGATCACATTCCTACTTTATCTTACTCTTGTTGTTGCAGGTGCAATAAGCATTTATGCAGCAAGTTATAATTTTGATAAGGCAAGTCTTTTTGATTTTAATGAATTCTCCGGTAAGCAGTTTATGTGGATTGGCCTATCTCTAATTCTTGGATGTGTAATTCTTTTAATGGATTACCGGCTGTATGAAGCTTATGCCTATCCTATATACGGAATTGTCCTTTTAATTTTATTAGTGACAATATTCGTGGCGCCAAACATAAAAGGATCACATTCATGGCTTGTTTTCGGTCCGGTGAGTTTGCAGCCGGCCGAATTCGGTAAATTTGCTACTGCCCTTGCGCTTGCAAAACTATTTGACAGTTACAACTTTCAGCTAAATGCAAAAATAAGCAATTATTATCGTGCTTTGATTATAATCTTTCTTCCGGTAATATTCATTCTTCTTCAGAATGAAACCGGAAGTGCATTAGTATATCTGGCATTAGTGTTTGTGTTATATCGTGAAGGAATGAGCGGATTAGTTCTCTTTTCCGCACTATGCGCTATTGCATTTTTCGTTATTTCAGTTAAATATGCCACTCCCCTGATTTTGGGAATTCCGATGGGAGAATTTACAGTTTTTCTTCTGATTTCCCTTATTTATTGCCTTATGCTTCTCCTATATTGCAAGGATTTAATAATTGCAAGAAATGTAATTTTCGGTTTTGTAGGGTGTGGCGTGCTTGTCACTGTCCTGTCACTTCTGAATATACATATTTATGGAGAAGTTTTTTTCCTTGTTATGATAGGAGGCGGAATAATCTATACTGCTGTTGCTATGTTTCGACATAGAATTGAGAAATTTATGATTACAATTGCATTTGCAGCAGTTTCAGTCATGTTTCTCTTTTCGGTAAATTATGTTTTCACCAGTATTTTGAAAACTCATCAACGGCAGAGAATCACAGTCCTTCTCGGTATTGAAGACGACCTCAGGGGAGTTGGATATAATGTAAATCAGTCAATGATTGCTATCGGGTCAGGAGGCGTTATGGGGAAAGGATTCCTTAATGGAACACAAACTAAGCTTAAATATGTTCCTGAGCAACATACGGATTTCATTTTCTGTACTATTGGTGAAGAAGAAGGATTTGTAGGAACTACTGCTGTACTTCTGCTGTTCCTTGTCTTTATCCTCCGTATAATAAATATTGCAGAACGTCAACGCTCTCCATTTGGAAGGGTTTACGGATACTGTGTTGCCTCGTTTCTGATATTCCATCTCACTATTAACATAGGAATGGTGCTGGGTTTATGTCCGGTGATTGGAATTCCACTGCCTTTTTTTAGTTATGGCGGCTCATCTCTATGGGGTTTTACAATTCTATTGTTTATACTCCTGAGGATTGATGCCTCACGCAAAGAGAGGAGGGATTAAGTGTCAATGGAACTATTATTAATAATATTTTGTTATCTTTGTAGATAGGTAATGATTGTAATATCACTGTTAAAAGTGGTAATAATCATCAACCGGTATTTAATAAAGTAGAAACTTAACATAAAAATTAACCGGTCAATTATTTAAATTGACAATATAACTCAAAATCATGGCTAGTAAAAGAGAGTTTAAAAAGAATGTAGATCGTCTTGGTTCTGATATCATTGAGAATATGATGGTCGCATGGTATAATGCCGAGGGCGCAGACAAAAAAGGAATTGCAGATGCGATGGGAACTCTTTTAAAAGGTATTGAGGCAGCCCGCAACAATTCAAATTTATTTTTTGACCGTGGTGCCAAAGCATTTCCAAATCGGAGAGAATATGGAAAAGCAAAGGAAGTATTCTTCAAGAAGCTTTTTACAAAAATTATCGCAGACCTGAACACATCTGTATCAGATTCTCTCAAACAATTCAATGCTGCGCTTCCGAAGGAAGTTAAAGAAGCAAACAAAGAGGGTGCAAACTAATTTTGTACATTCACGTAATTCAAACTTAAATTGGAGTAATCATGAATTTATGGAAACTGTTCCTCAGGATGACAGGCTGGAAAACAGATATTTCAGCACCTTACAGGAATAAGTGTGTGATTTGTGTTGCTCCACATACTTCAAACTGGGATTTTATCATCGGTTTGGCTGCCTATAAATCTTTGGGAAGAAATGCTAATTTTCTTATGAAAGAATTTTGGTTTTTCTTCCCTCTTAATTTTATCCTGAAAGGATTGGGTGGCATTCCTGTACCGAGAAAGAAGAAAGGAGCTAAATTAACAGAGGTTGTTATAAATAAATTCAGAACCTCAGAATATTGTAATTTAGCTGTTACACCTGAGGGTACACGTTCAAAACAAACAGAATGGAAAACCGGATTTCTCTATATCGCCACAGAGGCAGATGTGCCAATTCAATTAGGTGTAATTGATTTTAAAAATAAGGAAGTGATAATTCGGGATGAATATTTTCCCACAGGGAACATTGAATCAGATATGAAGGCAATCAAGGCCTTTTATGCTGATAAAAGCAGTGCAGCCCGATATCCAGAAAAATTCTCGATCTGATACCATACTTATTAAATAAATCTTATGTCTGTAGGAAATCTTAATGTTGCTTTGTTCCCGATGGAAATAAAGTGGGAAGATAAGGAGCACAATCTGAAATTTCTTGAGGATGCACTTCATAATCTTCATCCGGATACGGATCTTTTAATTCTGCCGGAGACTTTTTCAACAGGTTTTATTACCGGCGATAAAGAGCTTGTAAGAGGATTTGCCGAACGGAATACGATGTCAACAATAGATCGTATTAAATTGCTGGCAGCAAAATATAATATTGCAATAGCTGGTTCATTTATTGCGGATACCGGAGGCTCTATCTACAATCGTGCATTCTTCATTGAACCCTCGGGAGAAGAGACGTTTGCAGATAAGAAGCATCTCTTCACAATGGTTGGTGAACATAATGTGTTTTCCCCGGGAAATTCTCGCTTGGCAGTAAGGTATCGCGGATGGAATATCGCCATGGTGATTTGTTACGACATTCGTTTTCCGGTTTGGTGTCGGAATAGGGATAACGAGTATGATTTGCTTATAGCTGTAGCAAATTGGCCGGTTGTAAGAGTTGACGCCTGGAATAAATTGTTAATAGCGCGTGCTATTGAAAATGAATCTTATGTCTGCGGTGTGGATTGTAAAGGCATTGATAAAGCCGGATTTGAGTATGACGGGTCAAGTTCAGTCATAGATTTCAAGGGGAAATATATTGAAGTGAAACAGGAGAATTCGCCGTTCTTATATGGTTCTCTTTCTATGGAGAAACTTGAAAAATTCCGTTCAAAGTTTCCGGCATGGAAAGACGCTGATAATTTCTCACTTCTTTAAATCTCAGCTGACAATTATTGACACACCCTAAAAGTTATAAAGAATACTTTTGGGGTGTGTCAATAATTATCATTATTAATTAATATAATATACTCGCATTTCGCCAACCGGTAATTTCCCGACAAGATATAGAGGGATGTGTCTTGAGTCAACAGATATCCAAGCTGTCATATCGTCACTTGATTTCTTTTTACCATCCCGAGTAAACGAGAAGCTCAACTTAAAAGCCTCTCTTTTAGTTCCGTTTTTAAGTTTTATAGTTTCTTTTCCAACATATTTGATAGAGAGGATTTCAGAAT
>CAMWXI010000118.1 GCA_947178175.1 uncultured Porphyromonadaceae bacterium
CTCCCTCTTTGGCAGTTGCCATATCTGTAAGGGAGATATAATCCTGTTCCTCTACAGTGAGTACAGTGATAGGCGTATTTTGTACGGTAATTTTAGCCATCAGATTTCGAAGTTGCTGATATTTAGACGCAAAGTTACAACAAATATTTATTAATTTGGCTATTTACTGCGTCTTTTCATTTCCACAATTTACCACATACTTTTGCGGTATAGATATCTCAATCGGATGGCTATTGTTACAGAATCCGTTTCGCAACTCATTGCCGGGTTCAGAAAACTTCAAGCCAAAGACGCTATCATGACGGAGTCTTTGGGCTACATCTTACAGCAGCTCGCCGATCTATTCACCGATCTGCTTGCCACTGCCGATACTTCCGACACTGTCAAGAAGTTACATCGTTTGCTCGACGGCTTCAAGTCTGCCGGCTACTCTCACACTAAAATTCAACCCCTCTCCGAAGACCGCAATCACGTTTACGCCAACATCGCTAAGGTAAACCTTATCAACGGCACAACTACTACTGAGCGCGTTGAATTTATACATCAGGCTACCACCGAAAGAGCCGGTGCGATGCGGGAGCAACAGGTTACTGACCTCAATACGGCGCGGAAGAATGTTACCGAACTGCAAATGCAGATGGAGGATGTTTACAATCTCATTGACACAATTTGTGTCAAACTCGGTATTTCAGGCGGCTACGATGTAATCGTCAACTCGTTGATCTTCTGTGTTGGCCGCGATGGAGAACCTCATGTCCTCGGTGTCGCCAACCTCCTTGCCAACGGATAGGTGCCTTATTTTCATGAACAAATCTGAACTTCGACTAAATGAAACTGAACAAGACCAAACAAGCTTAAAAGATATCTTGAAAAAACATTGATATTTGTTGGAACTAAAAATATTTGTTAATTTGAATCGTCAATCCGTAATGATATACCAATTGATAACGAAGCGTTATGCAAATCTGGTTATTGGTATATGTTCCCTTTTGTTTATTTGTTGCAGTGCCAACGGTGTAAAATTGAATGTATATGAAGAATTTATTTTTGGTTTTATTGATTCTTATTCAGGCATGCATAGTGTTCGCACAGAATTGCTGTGAAACCGAAAGCACGATAGTAGAAATACGTTATCCTCTTACTGAACAGGATACCAAGACGGTATTCTTCTATTTCAACAACGAATGGATTCGGGGTGCTTCCCCTGATATGGTGCCTACCGACTCCATTCAAAAAATGGAGGTTAAAAACGACGAGTATGGAAATCGATCCGTCTTTCTGACCGTCTCGCCCGAAATTCTTGCACAGATAAAAGCGGACACTCGAAATATCTGTTATGGCAATGACTTTTATTGCGAGTTCCCCGGAGGTAACGGAAAACTAAAAGAGTGGATTGATGAAAACATCCGTATTCCCGAAGGATTCAAGGGTAGCGAGAGAGTATTTGTTAAATTCACCGTTCTTCCTGATGGCACAATCAGTGATCCATCGATTTTTCGTCGGCCGAGCAAAAACGAGGCTGTTAATCAAGAGGCTTTAAGGCTTGTGAATGCATTGCCTAATTTCCGCATTCAATACTTTATTCCCCAAAAGAAAAACATACAACTTATACTTCCGATAACTTTCAAGGAACCGGGTGCGATATTTATAAGGTAAGTCAACGAAACATCTTTGATACGTCATCTACCCATCATTGCATCCAAAATAAGGCTGTCTTAAAAATACTGTAGATTGACACCTACTAAAGATAAAGACTCATATAGACCCAAATCCAAATCTTAATTAAGTCAGCGGTTGCGGTAAGCAAAATATTTCTTGCGGTTGGATGAGGAGATAAGCAGGTCGGAGTCAGTAAAGATGAATTCCTCATCCAAAAGAAAGTTGACGGGTTCTCTCAATTCATCTTCCTTGAGGTTGAAACATTGGGCGAGTTTAAGCCTTGAAATGCCGTGAGGGAAATTCTCTATATATTGAAGAATATGGGTCTGAAGTTCCTCCCGAGAACGGTTTCTACTGTTTTCTGCTGATTTTACTTTTCTTTTACGGCATATATCGCACGTTCCACAAGCCCGGGAGTCTTCTTCTCCAAAATAGCGCAGCATATCCGCGACCCGACAATCTTTATTGCCGAAGGCGTAACTTAACATAGCTTCAGTGCGCACGGTAAGAATCTCCCTGCGGTTTTCATAAATATTTTTCCCTATCGCTAAATAGCGTCGTTCTTCGCGAGCTGTCGGAACGTAAATTATGGGAGTGCGCTTTCTCGGAATATATTTGAGGATTTTATTTTTTGACAGTTCAATCAGAGTCTGGTAAACAACCTGGGTGGAGAGGTTTGTGTCTCTTGCAATTCTCTCTTCATTGATAAAAACATAGTCCGAAAACAGCCCGGGATAATTTCTCAGAAGCGATAGAATTACTTTGTCGGAAACAGGATTTGACAGCCGTATATTATAAAGTTCGTCCCGGTCGACGGAGAAAAGTACGCGCGACTTATTCTCGGCTTCTTCTTCAAAGTGAAGATATCCTGCCTGATCAAGCAGATGAAGTGACGACTTGGCAAGTCTCGGATGTATCTTAAAGGTGTCACAAAAACGGTCGAAGTCAAATTCATGGACAGTGTCAAACCCTTCACCGATAGCCAATCCGATAAAAGTGCATGCGCGTTCGTATGTGCGTGTGATGTCTTCTCTCGGGGGGAAGGTCTCGGTGATTCTACGTCTGAGAAGAGATTTATCAGTTACGGCGGTAAGCAAGACTGCATAAGAGGGAAGTCTGTCGCGGCCTGCACGACCTGCTTCCTGATAATATTCTTCGAGAGAAGGTGGGATATCCATATGCACAACTACCCGAACATCAGGCTTATCAATGCCCATACCGAAGGCATTAGTGGCCACCATTACTCTGATTTTATCGGATTTCCAAAGGTTCTGACGTTCTTCCTTAATGTCGAATGACAGACCGGCGTGATAGAATGTGGCAGGAATAGCATTGGCAATGAGATATTGGGCTATTTCCTGAGTGCGACGACGGGAGCGAACATATACAATTGCAGAGCCGGAGGTGTGGGTGAGTATATGAAGGAGTTCGTGGATTTTGGAATCTGCCGGGCGAACAATATAGCTGATATTATCCCGAGCAAAGCTCATTTTGAAGAAATTGGAGTTTTCCCTGAAATCCAGCTCACGACATATATCCCCTGCAACCTGAGGGGTAGCAGTGGCAGTAAGAGCCAGAACCGGGATAGAAGTAAAAATCTTTCTCACCTCCTTAATATTAAGATAGGAGGGTCGGAAGTCATAGCCCCACTGCGAAATACAATGAGCTTCGTCAACGACGAGAAGAGAAATATTAAGATTCCTGAGTTCTGCAAGAAACCGTTTGTTCTTAAGTCTTTCCGGAGCAACGTAAATGAACTTTGCCTTGTGATTCATGATTCTCTCCCAGGCGCGGCGTGTTTCTCCGGCAGACATGGCCGAATGAAAATATACGGCTTCAATTCTGCGTTTACGGAGGTTGTCAACCTGATCCTTCATGAGAGAAATCAGGGGAGAAACAATGAGGGATATCCCATCAAGAATAATACCCGGAACTTGAAAGGTTATTGATTTACCGCCACCGGTGGGAAGTAGTCCTAAGGTGTCATGGCCACTGAGGACGGAATCAACAATTTCTCTTTGGAGCGGACGGAATGAGTTGTAGCCCCAATATTTTTTAAGAATATCCTGAGGAGCGGTCACAATTAAGAATCGATTAGACTTTCGAGGGGTGAATATCCTTAATCATAAGCTGAATTGACGTGTTATTGCCGTGTTTGGTTTGCTCAATAGTATAGCAGATGTCAATAGGTTTATGAGCGTGTATGGCTTCAAAATAGGGAGCCATGTTAAAGGCTATCGCATTCAGTACACGACTTGTGGAGTTGTCTTCAAGTTCAAGTTTGATGTGTTCGAGGTTGCGACCCACGAGCTTGCTTGTTCCGAAGTCAAACACATTTTTTGTGCAGAAAATAGGCTTTTGGTTACTCGGCCCGAATGGATTAAACTTCTCAAGAGTTGCAACAAATTCCGGAGTGATATCGGCAAACTGAATTTCAGCATCAATGTTTAGTTGAGGTGAGAGCTGGTGAGGTTGAATATTTGCAGCAACATACTCCTCGAAGCGACGGCTGAATTCAGCAACATTTTCTTCCTTCATGGAAAGACCGACAGCGTAAGTGTGTCCCCCGAAGTTTTCCAATAAATCCCTTGATGCGTTTATTGCGGAATAAATGTCAAATCCTTGCACAGACCGGGAGGAGCCGGACGCCAAACCGTTGGATAGGGATAACACAACCGAGGGTTTGTAATATAATTCGGTAAGGCGGGAAGCGAGTATACCAATAATTCCTTTATGCCATTCAGGATTATAAATGACGATTGAGCGTTTGGAATTGAATGAATTTGCGTTTTGCTCGATGAGAGTATTTGCTTCCTCAGTGATTTTCTTATCAAGCTCTTTACGGTCTTTATTGTATTGGTCGATAGCTTTCCCTTTTTCATAGGCATCATGGAGGTCTCTGCTCACAAGAAGATCAACTGCTTCAACGCCGGACTGCATACGTCCGGATGCGTTGATTCGAGGGCCGATTTTGAAGATTACATCGGATATGGATATACTCTTGTTTGTCAGTTTGCAAAGACGGATGATGCTCCTTAGTCCGAGATTAGGATTGGAGTTCAGACGTTTCAGGCCGTGAAAAGCCATTACACGGTTTTCTCCAATGATAGGCACAATGTCTGCCGCGATGCTGACAGCCACAAGGTCCAGCAGGGATTCAAGTTCGTTATGGTTGCTCAATCCGTTGGAGAGTGCGAATGCCTGCATGAATTTGAAACCTACTCCACACCCGCTGAGGTGTTTGCAAGGGTAAGTAGAGCCCGGCATTTTAGGATTAAGAATAGCGACAGCCGGGGGGAGTACCTCATCCGGCATGTGGTGGTCGCAGATAATAAAGTCAATACCTTTCTCTTTGGCATATTCAATTTCCTTGATAGCTTTTATGCCGCAGTCAAGGACAATTATGAGTTTGACATTATTTTCCGCCGCATAGTCAATCCCTTTTTTTGAAATACCGTATCCCTCTTCATACCGGGTAGGGATATAGTATTCAATATTGGAATAGTAGTTTTGCAGATACTTGTAGACGAGAGCTACAGCAGTCGTACCGTCGACGTCGTAATCACCATAGATCATTATCCTCTCTTTAGCGCCCATAGCCTTGTTGAGACGATTGACGGCCTTTTCCATATCCGGCATGAGAAAAGGATCGTGAAGGTCAGCTATGGCAGGGTTGAAAAAACCCTCGACTTCTTTTGGATCTCTCACGCCACGACGAATTTGAAGCTCCGCAATGACGTGGTTATTGCCACATGCCGGAAGGAGCTTTTCAAGCAGCTGATTCTCAGAGAGGGAGAGGGGTTGATAATTCCAGTTTGTCGACATCTGATAATAAAAATTTCAGGAGAGAATTTTAATTTGCAAAATTAGCAAAAAATGAACGAAAATGCAATAGAACTGCTGGGGTCAAAGAAATGAAATTTTAATCTTTCTGATACAGCAGGCATATATGAGGG
>CAMWXI010000119.1 GCA_947178175.1 uncultured Porphyromonadaceae bacterium
CTTCCATTATGGCTGCTTCTATTTCTGCAGTCGTTTCCTCGCTATTTTCTACTGCTCTAGTCTGGCTAAACCCTGAATTTAATATTAAAGCGAGTAAAATAACAGAAGAAGAAAGGACTATATTTAGATTTTTCATTGTAAGTTATTTATAAAGTTCGTTCCACCAACGAGGGTCATCCTGAAGGTATTTCGCAAACCAGGCCATGATTGTAGCATGCCATAGTTTCCTCTTATTGAAATCGGTGATGATATGGTTTTGTTTTTCAACGGTAATTAACTCTACATCACGATCAAGAATTTTTAGAGCATTGAAAAGTTGAATACTTTCTCCTATAGGCACGTTTGTGTCGTCAGTCCCATGGAGTAAAAGCAGGGGTGTATGAATCTTGTCAGCATTAAAAAGCGAACCATGTTTCGTAAAGAGATCCGGGTTGGACCAGGGATATGATTTAGCGGCAGCTACAGAATTATAGGTATATCCCCAATATCCTTCGCCCCAATAACTCGTGATGTTAGAGATGCCGGCGTGTGAAACGGCAGCCGCGAAAAGATCTGTCTTAGTCTGAAGCAGTTGGGTCATAAAACCGCCATAGCTGCCACCAAGACATCCAATCTTTTTCTCGTTTATAAAAGGATGCGTTCTGCATAACTCTTTTACACCTTCAATTATGTCATCTGCTGTGCGTTCACCCCAGGCATTCACATGTCTTGAGGAGAACTCTTGTCCGTATCCCGGTGTGCCGGAGGGATTTAATACATAGACAACATAGTTGCGAGCCGCAAAAAGATGTGGAGTATACGGATTATTCATACCTTTTTGAGATGGTGCGGTTCCTCCATAATAATATACTATAAGGGGATATTTTCTGGAGGAATCAAAATCAGGAGGTAATGTCAATGTTCCGTCAATCATAGTCCCGTCTGAGGCTATGAAAGACCAGTCTTCAGTCTTACCTAAAGAAAGAGAAGCCATTCCCTCACCCATAGGATCGGCGAGGAAAGAGTTTTTACGATTTTTCAAATTAAGAATATGTCCTCTACCGACATAGTCATATCCCATTCCTGTATAGGAGAGATAGCGGGATTGAGAAGAAGGGGCTGAGAAATTTTTAACTACATCCACTTCAATCGGGAGCTTCTCAAATTTTTCCGTATATGGATTGAGTGAATAGATAGGAACAGTAAAGCCTTCTAAAGCTGTGAAATATATTTTCCCATCCGAGCGGTTCCATATCGGTCTTCCTTTGATACAGGGGTCAAAATCACGTGTGAGAGGTTTTATATCGTTTGTTTTAACATCCATCAGGAAGAGCTGATAGTCATAGTCATTAGCCCATTCATGGTTCCCGTCATTCTTTCCAATTGCGTTAAAATCATTTGGACTTCCCCATATCAGCACTTTTTCTCCATCAGGAGAGAAGCATGCACCGGTTAGACCACCGGAATTTGCAACCAGAGTGTCGGTGCGTAAAGAATTCAGATCAAGTTGAATCAAAGAGTTAGCATAGAATGGGAATTTTTCAGGCGTCTCACGGGTAGCTATATAAAGAATTTTATGACTGTCGGCTGAAATATCGTTAAGTACAGTGGTCGGCCCTCCATAGGTCAGTTGAACCGACGTGCCGGTTGAAAGGTCATATTTCTTAAGATATCCGCGATAACGATTTCCCGGAATTCTGTCGTCCGGATTTTTAATACGACGCATCACTCCGGTATCTTTTTCTCCTTCTGATTCATCATAATAGATGAAACTTTTTTCGTCAGGAGTCCAGAATATTTCTGTTGGCTTCGTAGGAATGTCAGCAGCGATCAGGGTAGATTTCATTGACGGTATATCCATTCTGTATAGATCATTCCCTTGTCCGTTCTTTTCGCCGTAATATAAGGCTGTGGAAGATGGTAACCACTTTGCTCCGTTAGGGATATAAGGGGAGACAGTCAGGTCAGAGTCTGTGCGTCGCAAGGTAGACCAATTTCTTGAATCCTTTTCACCGTATGTCTCGGAGAAGTTTAGGATAATGTATTTGCCGTCAGCAGAGATAAATGTATCTTCAAGTCTTCCCCCGAGCGTGGTGGTATTGATAGTAAAACGACGATCAATACCGGATCCCGTTTTTATAGTGACATTCTCAAAGCCGGCATCAGGCATAAATTCCAAAGAGAAAGTTGGGGCGCTCTTATCTTCCGGAAGGGCGAGAATATGAATCTCCAATTGAACAGTTTCTTCCGGATTGAATGACACAGACGCTTCAAAGTTTTTAGGAATAGAATCAGATGTGGTCTTCTTAAGTTTTGATTCTCCGTTAAGGAAAATTTCGGCAGGAGAAGTAGACTTTGCGATTAGTTTACCTTTAACGAATCTTTCCGGACGCAGTTCGGTTGTAAGGGTGTGAAGTTTCGCTTCTTTCCGTGATGCCGGAGAAAGATATATATTCCCGGAAGTGTCCGGAAGAATTGTAGTCCAGTCAGGGGAGAATACTTTGTGGAAATAGTCGGCGGCTTTTCTTGCCCCAAGCAAAGAAGCATGGTCAAAACCTGCATCTTTGATTACTGATATGTCCGGTCTTGCAGGAAGAGGAATGTTGACCTCTTTAGTCGCTTTATAATTTGAAATAATGATTTTACCGGAATTATTAGCAACTGCTAAAGAACCAAAGAGTCCAGAAAGGACTGTCAAATAAACAAGAAATCTTGGTTTTCTCATTTTTTATTAATTTCATAGCCGGGAATGGCTATGAGTTTGACGTTAAATTTAAGAGTAGAGAAGGGTTTGATAGAACCATTGGAGTAATTACCGTATGCAGCGGAAGACGGGATAATAAGGTCCACATCATCTCCGATGTGCATATTGGTGAGGGCAGAATGTACTCCGATAATCATATCAGTAGGTTTTGTACGATAAATGCCGTCTCCGTAGGTATGGATAGAATATGAGTTGTCAATAACATTATTGTCAATGTCAGTGACCTCATATTTTATGTCAATGGTTGAATTATCCATCGGAGAAAGGGCAGAGGCTGTAAGAGCACGGTCGTTATTCCATTTGATAAGGTAGAAGGTGCCGGGAGCAAAGGATGGTATTAACTTGGTATAGACCAAAGTTCCATCTTGATTTGTCTCTACTTCTGCTTCTGCAATATATTTTTCGTTAAGATTCTTCCATTCTGAATAGTCAGTATTATCTGACTTATCGTCATCAAAACATGAAGATGCTGACAGGAGTAATCCTGTCAGCAGCAAGATATTGAGAATTCTAAATTTCATAAGATGAATAAGTAAGGTCAGAATTTTACTTCTGGTGCGTATTCAGCACCGGCCTGTGCCTTAAACTGAGGTTTGGGAGTGAATCCGAACCAACCTGCATAGATGTTTGTGGGGAATTTCTGAATTGCTGTATTGTAATTTTTAACAGCTTCAGTATATCGCATAATTTCGGTTGATATACGATTTTCTGTGCCCTCCAACTGCGTTTGAAGATTCATGAAGTTTTCATTAGCCTTGAGATCAGGATATGCTTCTGTCACTGCTAATAATGACTTCAGGGCTCCTGAAAGGTCATTCTGTGCCTGCTGATATTTAGCGAGATTCTCTTCGTTTAGGTCATCTGCATTGATAGTGATGGAAGTAGCTTTCGCTCTCGCTTCAGTCACTTTTTCAAGAGTTTCGCTTTCATGTGTGGAATACCCTTTAACCGTATTCACCAGATTCGGAATCAGGTTTGCACGTCGTTGGTATTGATTTTCAACTTGAGCCCAGGCTTGATCCACATTCTGACGTTCTTCAACGAGAGAATTATAATTGCATGATGTAAGGCCCTGAGAGAGTGTTAGAACGCTGACAATAAGAATCAGTTTGAAAATAAATTTCTTCATATCAGAGGAGTTTTTTAAGAAGAGAATTAAGACTTACCTTATCTTTAAGGATGTTTTCGAGATCGTTTATGGCAACACGTTCCTGTTCCATTGAGTCGCGATGGCGCAGTGTTACGGTATTGTCTTCAAGAGTCTGATGGTCAACTGTAATACAATAAGGAGTTCCGACTGCATCTTGTCGGCGATATCGTTTGCCGATAGAGTCCTTCTCATCGTATCCGCAGGTGAAATCAAATCGAAGGCGATGTTGAATTTCACGTGCCTTTTCGGGAAGGCCATCCTTTTTCACAAGGGGAAGGATAGCACATTTCACCGGAGCCAGCGGAGCCGGGAAGTGAAGTACAACGCGGTGGTCTCCGTTTCCGAGATCTTGATCTTCATAACAGCTGCAGAACACACTGAGGAACATACGGTCAACACCTATTGATGTTTCAATCACGTATGGGACATAGCTCTTATTCAGTTCCGGATCAAAATATTGAATTTTCTTGCCTGAGAATTTCTCGTGCTGAGAGAGATCGAAATTGGTGCGGGAATGAATCCCTTCCACTTCTTTAAATCCAAAAGGCATTTTGAATTCTATATCAGTGGCGGCATTTGCATAGTGAGCAAGTTTCTCATGGTCATGGAAACGATATTTGTCATCGCCAAGTCCAAGTGCCTCATGCCATTTTAGGCGGGTATTACGCCAGAAATCAAACCATTTGAGTTCCTCACCCGGACGAACGAAGAATTGCATCTCCATCTGTTCAAATTCTCTCATTCGGAAGATGAACTGACGGGCTACAATCTCATTCCTGAAAGCCTTTCCGATTTGGGCAATTCCAAAAGGAAGTCGCATACGTCCTGTTTTCTGTACATTGAGGTAATTAACGAATATACCCTGAGCTGTCTCCGGACGGAGATAGACATCCATAGCACCGTCTGCAGTAGAACCCATTTCAGTTTTGAACATAAGGTTAAACTGACGCACGTCGGTCCAGTTTCTTGTACCACTTATCGGACATGCTATTTCACAATCTAAAATAATCTGGCGTAGTTCGTCGAGGTTATTATCGTTCATTGCAACAGAGAACCGCTCGTGAAGAGCATCTCTCTTTTGTTGATATTCAAGAACACGACCGTTGGTTTCACGAAACTTTGCTTCATCGAAGCTTTCGCCAAACCGCTTTGCCGCTTTCGCTACTTCCTTATTGATTTTTTCATCATATTTAGCGATTTCATCTTCAATAAGGACATCTGCACGATAACGTTTTTTTGAATCCTTATTGTCAATCAAGGGATCGTTAAAGGCATCAACGTGTCCGGATGCTTTCCATATTGTCGGGTGCATGAAGATAGCAGAGTCAATACCCACAATATTGTCATGGAGCATTGTCATAGCTTCCCACCAATAGCGTTTGATATTATTTTTTAACTCCACTCCGTTCTGACCATAGTCATATACGGCAGAGAGTCCATCGTAAATTTCGGAGGATTGAAACACAAACCCATACTCTTTTGCATGGGCAATTATCGTTTTGAAAACGTCTTCTTGTTTAGCCATTGTATGTTTCAGTTTTCGACATCAGCTTGACGTCGTTAGATTATTAAATTCCTTAGGTGTAAAATCATTGCAAAAATAACAAAAAAGTTTGATTCTGTCTCTAAAATTGAATCTATATGAATAAAATACGAAAAAATTATTATGCCTTAATAATG
>CAMWXI010000120.1 GCA_947178175.1 uncultured Porphyromonadaceae bacterium
ATATCACAGTTTGCAAGTTCAATTAAGTCACACTCTATATCGCGTTGCCTTAACTCTTCAAAAATTACCTCTATGATTTTTGAAGTATTCCCTTTTTGTCGGCTGCTTCCATTGATTGCCAATACTTTCATGCTGCAAATTTAGTGAATTTTCGGATCTTTTCCGTATTTTGACTTCTTCCAAACTTTTGCGATATAAATACCTCAATCGTATTGCTATCGATATAAAATCCGTTCGCAACCAATAAAGAGAAAGAGACCGCCTAACCTTGTTAGACAGTCTCCTTCTGTTTTATAGGATGAATTCAAGACTAATCTCAAATTATAGTATATCTGATTCCGGAATATTCTCAGTCGGGACTTCCTTTGCCGAGGATGCCTTAATGAAGAACACGCTCACAGCACCCAAAGCAATTGAAATGCCGGCAATCATCATCATCAAATATTCAGGAGCCAGCTTTCCGGGCGTGCTCATCAATGAGAGAATCCATCCGCCGGCGAGAGCGGCAATTATCTGCGGCAAACAGATTGTACAGTTAAACAAGCCGAGATATGCTCCTATGTTTCCACCATGAAGTGAATTTGTAAGCAATGTAAACGGCCATGCCAACATTGCTGACCATGCACAACCAATGAGTATGAATCCAATGAAAAGAAGGTATGGGCTCGTCAGGAATGCAACCAATATGAACCCTGCAGCTCCCAACAACAGTGACAACGAATAGGAGAACTTATAATTTCCGAGTTTTGGCAGAATCAAAGCCCACACCACTGAAGCTAAAGCCTGGACAGCATAAAGAAGTCCGACCCAGTTACCGGCTTCGTTATATCGTGGAGAAGCAGCATTGAGCACTGTCTTCTTAACAAACTTACATCTTGAAGCATCTTCAACTTTTACAGTATTAGCATCTTCCACACTCAACTTACCATCATTTCCCGTTGAAACAATACTTGCCGTCACAAACTGCTGCTCACCTTTAAGTCCGTTTAGATAATCCCTTATCTGAACATCAACAGGTGCATTTATCACTTTGTCAGCAATCTTTATTGTTTTTACTCCGGAAAGACTAGTGTTGAATGATACTTTCGGTTCTCCCTCATCGTTGAGAGCTATCTTGCCATCTTTAACGATGGTATCATTCCCGTTAATCACAACTAACGGTGAGGAAAGCGTTTGATTATCTACAAATACATCCTTCACCATCGGGTCTCCGTGATCTACAATCACCTTATCTCCAAGAAGGATAAATTTTCCGTCAATATCATTCTGACCGTCGGAAATACCTTCAACCTTCTCAATCTCCGGTGTTGAGAAAGCATTGTGAGCCACAGTATTCGTTACATAAGTCCAGAGGAAGAGGAATGCAAACCAACAGAAGAACTGTACCAGACCTACACTCCAGAATGTTGAAGGTGCATTCCTGAGCAGGGTTATTACATCTGCCTTATGCTTCTTCTCTCCGGCGGGAGCTTCATCACCTCCATTATATTCTTTATAAACTTGAGGAGGCCATTCTTTAATTTTTACCAATGAATAAATTACGCATAACAGAAGAATGGCTGCTCCTAAATAAAACGACCAAATGACTGATGGTGGTACCTCTCCTGAAGGAGCGAAGTTCTTTATTCCAAACCAGGCTAAACAGATTGGGAATATATAACCCATTACAGACCCCGCGTTGCAGAGGAAAGACTGTATGGAATAAGCCTTACTTTTCTGTTTCTCATTGACCATGTCGCCAACAAGCATCTTGAAAGGCTGCATCGCCATATTGATAGAAGTGTCCAATAGCATCAATGCGACCAGTCCAAAAAGAATAGCACCACTGACTGTCAGATTCAGACTGCCAGAATTGGGAAGAGCACACATAACTATAACTGCTATAATTGCTCCAAAAATCAAATAGGGTAGACGTCGGCCAAATCTGTTCCATGTTCGGTCACTCATAATTCCCACTATTGGCTGAACCAACAGACCCATCAATGGAGGAAGAATCCAGAAGTAACTCAAATCATGGGGGTCAGCTCCGATAGTCGTGAAGATTCGGGATACATTGGCACTCTGAAGAGCGTAGGCTATCTGAACTCCAAAAAAACCAAAGCTTAAATCCCAAAGCTTCCAAAAGCTTAAATCCGGTTTAATTTTCATTATTATTGTAAGATTTATTTAGTATTCTTATTTGATTTATCCTTTCCTGGTAGCCCGATTTGACTCCATGCAATTTATTCTCTTATTAAAGAATACAACCATTCTATCTCCTCTTTCCAAATCTCCGGATTTGGAGTCTCAAGAATTATCGGTATGTTGTCAAACCGTGGATCGTTTACAAACATCTCAAAGAATCCCTCGCCGAGAGTGCCTTTGCGTAAGGATTCATGACGGTCAATGCGCGAACCTAAAGCCCTCTTATCATCATTCAGGTGTATCCCTTTAAGATATTGAGCCCCTATGATATCATCAAATTCCTTCCAGGTCTTTGAATACCCCTCAGGAGTAGCAAGATCATATCCGGCAGAATATGCGTGACATGTGTCTATGCATACTCCGACTCTATCTTTATTATCTACCTTTTCAATGATATGGGCAAGATGGGCAAAGTCATATCCAAGATTGCTCCCTTGTCCGGCTGTGTTCTCTATTACTGCTATGACATTTTCTGTCTGTGGTAGAATAAGATTCAGCGATTCAGCAATTTTATCCAAACACTCCTCTTCACTCATTTTATTTACATGGCTTCCGGGATGAAAATTCAGATATTTAAGACCTAATTGTTCACATCTGCGTGTCTCATCCAGAAATGACTGACGTGATAGAGCTAATTTTTCCTCGTCGGGGCTTCCGAGGTTAATCAGAAAATTATCGTGAGGCAGTATATGCTCATTCGTGAACCCAAACTCTTCACAATATTTCTTGAATTTTTCCTCCTCTTCCTTAGAAATATCTTTTGATTTCCAACGATTTGAACTGCCTGTAAACAATGCAAAAGCACGTGCTCCAATTGATTGTGCCTCAATCGGTGCATTTGATACGCCTCCTGCTATGCTCACATGTGCGCCTATATATTTCATAAAATCCTATTCAGCCTTTGAAGGTTATCTCCACAAAATTAATAAATTTTACACTTTTTTCAAATACATATCTCCACAAACCGTAATCAGCCATTATATTATGATGCCGGCTCCTCTTTTGGGGTAGAGATATTTATTGCAACTTGCCTGTTTTCCTCATTATTTGTATTTTTGTAATGAGTTCTTTATGAGTTACGCAACATTAAATATGAATATTCAGGAATTATCTAAAACAAAAGCAGCAAACTGGTCGAATCTTAATTCTCAAAAATTCAGACTGAAAAATAATTGTTTTATCGCTGAAGGTCGTAAATGTGTTGCCGACACTTTTCCTCATTTCAATCCTGTTGCACTAATCATTTCAGATTCGTTCCCACTCTCTGACACAGATTTTAGAGATATTATCTCAACTGCAGATAAAAAGAATATTCTTTTCTCAGCTTCTGATAAGATGATATCTAAAATTTCCAATCTCTCCACACCTTCTGATATCATTGCCATATACTCTCTCCCGACTACTACCCGAACTCCTATCCCAATAATTGATTCTCCAATACTACTGCTTGATGGAATTCAAGATCCGGGAAACATGGGTACAATCATTCGCACGGCTCACTGGTTTGGATTAAAACATATCTTCTGCTCTAAAAACTGTGTTGATATCTTTAATCCTAAATGCGTCCAGTCTACAATGGGTTCCATTGCCGCAGTAGATATTATCTACACTGATCTTGATAAAATCATCGATGAGAATCCTGAACGTGAAGTGTGCGGACTATTGTTGGAGGGAGAGGATATTTTCTTATCCAAACTTCCTGAAAACCCTTTTATTATCATGGGTAATGAAGGAAAAGGAATCTCTCAACATCTCCGCGATAAGATTACTTCTCCTCTTACTATTCCACCGGCAGACCCGAATTCTCACCCTGACTCCCTCAACGTTGCAATTGCTACAGCAATTACTCTCGCTTTCTTCAAAAAATAAATTCCGTGATTATGGCAAACAAGATCAAAACATCATTCTTTTGCTCCGCTTGCGGTTATGAATCCTCAAAATGGCTTGGGAAATGTCCTTCATGCGGGGAATGGAACACTATGGTGGAAGAAAAGGTTATCGTCAGCAAAAAGGGGAAACATAAGGGACTGCTTAGCAAAAGTGGTAAACCAATTAAAATATCTGAGATTCAGCCTCTCGAAGAGCCCAGAATTCACATGCCGTCTGAAGAACTCAACAGAGTGCTCGGCGGAGGTTTGGTTGCAGGAAGCCTAACTCTCATCGGGGGAGAACCAGGCATCGGCAAATCAACTCTCCTTTTACAAAATATCCTCTCAATCAGAAATAAAAGAATACTATATATCTCCGGGGAGGAATCTGCCTCTCAACTGAAACTTCGTGCTGACAGACTTGGAAAGATTGCCGATAATACTTTAATCCTTTGTGAAACGAATCTTGACTCAATCTTCCTTCATATAGAGGATGTCAGTCCGGATATAGTAGTAGTTGATTCTATTCAGACTATTGCCAGCAATGAAATTGAATCACCGGCCGGAAGTGTCAGTCAGGTGCGTGAATGTGCGGCCTCTTTATTGCGTTTTGCAAAAGACTCAGGAGTACCGGTGATCTTAGTGGGACACATAAACAAGGATGGTGCCATTGCCGGACCTAAAGTATTGGAACATATCGTTGACACCGTGTTGCAATTCGAAGGAGACCGCCAATATCTATACAGAATTCTCAGGACAATAAAGAATCGCTTTGGTTCTACTTCTGAAATCGGCATTTACGAAATGGTCACCAAGGGATTGAAAGAAGTTAAGAACCCTTCTGAAATGTTGCTTTCCGAAAACAGAGAAGAGGATATGAGCGGAATAGCCATCGGTGTCACAATAGAGGGAGCCAGGCCATTCCTTTGTGAAGTCCAGGCTTTAGTATCAAGCGCTGCTTATGGTACACCTCAACGTTCTGTCACTGGATTCGACCAAAGAAGACTTAATATGCTCCTCGCCGTGCTTGAAAAAAGAGCCCGCTTTAAATTAGGACAGAAAGATGTTTTCCTCAATATTGCCGGAGGTCTTAAAATTGCCGACCCGGCGATTGATCTGGCTGTAATTGTTGCCGTCATGTCAAGCAATTTCGATCTGTCAGTACCACACTCCGTTACCTTCGTTGGTGAGGTGGGTCTCTCAGGAGAAATCCGTACTGTCACACGTATTGATCAGCGGGTGGCGGAAGCTGAAAAACTTGGCTTTGAACGTATCTTCATCCCTAAAGGTAATATGAAAGGGACTCCTTCTACTAATAAAATCCAAATCGTAGAAGTTGGAAAAGTGGAAGAAGCCTTCCGAAAGCTCTTTGAATAATTCCTCCTGAAATCAACCGTTTATGTGAAAACGATTTATTAAATTCCTTGGTTATTACAATCCTTATCAGGAATATAAACAATGAAATCCCCTATACTTTTTGACGAATATAAATCACCGTAAGAAATGTTTGTCTTTAGGGC
>CAMWXI010000121.1 GCA_947178175.1 uncultured Porphyromonadaceae bacterium
AAATAAGAAATTTTCGTATCTTTGTAATACGTGATTATTCAAAAAACTGTTAAATGTCAATAGAGGAAGAAGATTTTGAATTTAATCAGGATGTAAGAAATGTTGTTGACATTCTACGCTCCGGAGGCATTGTTCTTTACCCAACAGACACTGTGTGGGGTATCGGATGTGATGCCACTTCTGAATCAGCTGTTGATAAAATCTTCAAACTTAAAAAACGCGAAGATAGTAAAGCAATGTTGGTATTGGTCAACAGTCGTGAAATGCTCCGGGAAATAGTCGGAGAAATTTCACCTGTATATGAAGATTTAATCTCTTCTGACACTCCGACTACTATTATTTATCCGCATGCTAAAGGGATTGCTTCAATTCTCAAATCAACCGATGGGTCATTGGGCATTCGCCTATGTAAAGATAGGTTTGTGGATGCTGTGTGCAAATCATTAAACTCTCCCATTGTCTCAACATCAGCCAACATATCCGGAGAGACTACACCTAAATCATTTAATGGGATTAGTGAATATATCAAAGAGGGAGTAGACTATATACCTTTCTATCGCAGAAATGACTCTGATAATTCAGCACCAAGCAGGATTCTGAAAATAGAGAGGGATGGGGCAATAACCGTGTTACGATGAAAGATTAAATATAGATTCAAGAAATGGATACTCGGGCCATAAGAAATAAGAAACAGCGATTGCGTTATCTGGCAGGAGACTATTTGTCTTTTTCCGTGGCCTTCTTTATATTCAATATAATCCGTAACCAATTCTTCTATTATACATCTGATATCCCCCTCTTCAACTATATTTTTTCACAAAAACTTATTCTTGAACAAATTCTTGTTCCACTCGGAATGATTATCTTAGCATGGTTTTCCGGCTATTATAATCAGGCTGTAGAAAAATCCCGCCTTCAGGAACTCACCTCAACCATCGCAACCAGTGCTATTGGTGCATTTATTCTTTTCCTTTTGATGCTTCTGAATGATAAATTGGGAAGAAGACGTGATAACTATCAGATAATTCTTATCCTCTTTGGACTTTTCTTTATTTTCTCATACGGAGTCCGACTGATTATCACCTCATATTCAATAAAAAAATTCAGACGCCATCAATGGAAAAATAAGACAATATTTATTGGTGATAAAAATCGTGTCAAAAATATAATACGAAGGCTTAATTCCATACCTACACGTTCAGGTGTTGAATTAATTGGTCTTTATTCACTTTCCCTCAAGAAGAAAGATCCGGAATCAGATGCTTTCAATGAAAAAACTGGCAAGGATGAAAATAAGGATTCTTTTGTTGAACCCACTGACGGGGAACGAGTTCGTGAAGAGATCCGTTCGTTATGTCAAAAAGGGAAAGTAGATCAAATCATAATTGTTTCAAACGGAGAGAATGATAAGAAGGTGATGCAGGCTTTATATTGCCTTTTTGAACTAGATATCCCCATTAAAATAGCACCGGATGAGTTCTCTTTCATTACTACTTCCATAAGATTGAGTGACATCTACGCAGAGCCGCTGATTGATCTCACGTCGTCTTCAATGAGCGAGAGTTCTAAAAATATTAAGAGAACGTTTGATATTGTTCTTTCTTTTTTAGCCCTTCTCCTCCTTTTTCCCTTCCTGCTGATTATAGCAATTGCAGTTAAACTCTCATCCGAGGGGCCTGTGTTTTATTCTCAGGAACGTATCGGATATCGTCATAAGCCTTTTGAAATCCATAAGTTCCGGAGTATGTATATTGATGCTGAGGCAAACGGCCCGAAATTATCTTCCGATAACGACACCCGTATCACACCTTTTGGCAAATGGATGAGAAAATATAGAATTGATGAGTTACCTCAATTCTGGAATGTCTTAAAGGGAGAAATGTCTATTGTAGGACCACGACCGGAACGTGCTTACTTTATTCAGCGAATAGTAACAAATCTTCCATACTATACACTCTTATCACAGGTCCGACCCGGAATCACTTCATGGGGAATGGTGAAGTATGGTTATGCCAAAGACGTGGAAGAGATGATTAAACGGGCAAAATTTGACCTGATCTACATCTCCAATATGTCCCTGGCAATGGATGTCAAAATTCTTATTTACACTATAAAAACCATCTTAACAGGAAAAGGAGTATAAGAATGGCATATCGTGAGAGACACAACAGATGGACAGACCTCTGGCTTAAGATTATAAGTTGGAGAGAGAAGCACATTAAGGAAAATAATTTCCTTATTTTGCTTGCTTTGGTTGTTGGTATTCTCTGTGGTTTTGCAGCTCAGTTGCTTAAATTTCTCATCCACCTTATATCCAAACTCCTGACATCTTATGTTCAGGAAGACACAGCAAATGTACTTTTTCTTATTTATCCGGTTATAGGTATACTAATTGTAACTCTCTTCGTAAAATATTTAGTCAAGGATAATATTTCTCATGGGGTTACAAGAGTATTATATGCAATATCGCAAAGAAAATCAAGACTGAAACGGAAAAACATCTGGGCTTCTTTAATCTCTTCATCCATTACAATAGGTTTTGGTGGTTCTGTAGGAGCAGAGGGTCCTATTGTATTCACGGGAGCCTCTATCGGTTCTAATATAGGTCAGGCCTTCAGACTTAGCCCTCGAATCCTGATGATTTTGGTAGGTTGCGGCGCAGCTGCGGGTATAGCCGGCATTTTCCGTGCTC
The DNA here is from genome assembly GCA_947178175.1 of uncultured Porphyromonadaceae bacterium. GTDB lineage: Bacteria > Bacteroidota > Bacteroidia > Bacteroidales > Muribaculaceae > Lepagella. The sequence continues at coordinate 2,693 of CAMWXI010000121.1, forward strand.
CAATCGCCGGAATGCTATTTACCCTTGAAGTACTTATGTTAGACCTTACAGGAGCTACAGTGATGCCTCTGTTGGTTTCATCAATCTCCGGTGCCACGGTTGCTTACGTTTTGGAGGGTTACAACGCAGAATTCTTCTTCTCGCAGACAGAGCCTTTCTTTACACGAAAAATACCATATTCCATTCTTCTGGGAATTGTCAGTGGATTTGTCTCTCTATATTTCACCCGCGCCATGTTCGGTATGGAGAATATGTTTTCCAAACTGAAGAGACCATCCCTCAAAATAGCTGTGGGAGGAATAATTTTGGCTTCTCTTATTTTTCTTTTCCCTCCACTCTATGGTGAAGGGTATGAGTCTATAAATAATCTCCTCGAAGGTAACACATCAAGCATAGTTGACGGCTCATTTTTCTATGTTGATCGTCACAGCACCTGGTTTCTATCTCTTTACATCGCTCTGATTGTCTTAACCAAAGTGTTTGCCACCTCTGCAACCAATGGAGCCGGTGGTGTTGGTGGAACCTTTGCACCTTCGCTGTTCGTAGGAGCAATGACCGGCTTCCTCTTCGCTTTTGTGCTAAACAATCTTGACCTCGGCATAGATATATCAAATCAAAACTTTGCCCTTATGGGTATGGCGGGAGTGATGAGCGGCGTCATGCATGCACCACTCATGGCAATCTTCCTCACTGCAGAAATGACCGGTGGCTACGAACTATTCCTTCCCCTTCTTATCGTTTCAACTCTCTCCTACATGACAATCAGGATTTTTGAGCCCTACAGTATTTATGCCATGCGACTGGCAAAGAAGGGAGAACTTCTTACCCATGAGAAAGATAAAGCCGTGCTCACTCTTCTGAAGATTGACAATCTTATTGAGAAGGATTTCAAAGAAGTACACCCTGAAATGAATCTAAAGGAAGTTGTGGATATAATATCTCAATCTAATAGAAATCTGTTCCCTGTTACTGATAGTGACGGACAATTGAAAGGAGTGGTTTTACTTGACGATATACGAAATATAATGTTTAGGTCTGACCTATATAAAAAGATGCACGTTACCCGGTTCATGTCAATGCCTCCTGCAAAGATTGACATCTCTGACCCTATGGATAAAGTGATGAAAATATTTGACAAGACCAATGCATGGAATCTTCCGGTAGTTGATCAAGGTATATATATTGGATTCGTTTCAAAATCTAAAATTTTCAACTCCTATCGTAGAGTACTCCGTCACTATTGTGATGATTAAATTTATTTTTAGCCAATGAAGATTAAAACTATATTTTTTGGCACACCTGAATTTGCCGTTGAAAGTCTTGATGCGCTTATCAAAGCCGGCATTGAAGTAGCTGCTGTAGTTACAACTCCGGATAAACCCGCCGGTCGCGGAATCAGAATTAATCAAAGCGATATCAAAAAATATGCACTTGAACATGGTCTCCCAATCCTTCAACCTGAGAAATTGAAGTCACCAGAGTTTATCTCAGCCCTACGTGAAATAAATGCAGACCTCTTTATCGTAATAGCCTTCAGAATGTTGCCTGAAATAGTTTGGCAAATGCCTCGCTTGGGAACATTCAACCTACACGCTTCCCTTCTTCCTAAATACCGCGGTGCAGCACCGATTAATCATGCTGTCATCAATGGTGAGACTAAAACCGGAGTGACAACATTTTTTCTAAAACATGAGATAGATACCGGCGATATAATATCTCAAGATGAAATTGACATTCTCCCGGAAGATAATGCCGGTACCATTCATGATAAGTTAATGACTCTGGGTGCATGCAAAGTTGTAGAAACCGTAAAAGCCATAGAGAACGGGACTCTCCGGACTTTCCCTCAACCGGAAGGAGATTTTGTGCCGGCTCCCAAAATCTTCAAAGATACATGCCGCATTGATTGGAATAATTCATCGGTAAAGATCCACAATCTTGTCAGAGGTCTTTCTCCTTATCCCGCAGCATGGTCACATTTATTTGATTCGGCAGGGAAGGAATTCGATGTCAAGATTTTTGAAACAGCCATCCCCTCTTCTTCTGAATTAAAACACCCACTCTCTCCGGGTGAAGTCAAAGTCGAAGGTCACAGTTTATTTGTAGGCACACAGGATGGAGTTTTACAGATTCTTAGTCTTCAGCCGGCTGGGAAGAAACGTATGGATGCATCGGCATTCCTATTAGGATATAAACCGTTACGACTGGAATAATCTGAAAATGTCTGAACTAAATCATAATGTCCGCAGACTTGAAGATTCAGAAGTTGAATTTCTGAAATCAGGGAGCGACAAGAAGGAAGTTGAAATATTAATCGAAGTACTGATTGGAAACGGAATTACGGAATTTGTATGTTCTCCCGGCAGCCGTAACACCCCGCTTCTAATATCAGTTGCCGGGAAAGATAACATCAAAATCACTATGGTGGTTGACGAAAGGACAGCGGCATTTGTTGCCTTGGGAAAATGCATTGTCTCTCGGAAACCGGTTGCTCTTATATGCACTTCAGGAACAGCAGCATTAAACTATGCTCCGGCTCTTGCTGAAGCTTATTATTCCGGCTATCCTCTGATTGCAATAACTGCCGACCGACCTAAAGAATGGATAGATCAGGATGATTCACAAACCATAAGACAAGAAGGGATCTTCAATAATTTCATAAAACGGAGTTTTGACATCCCGACAGGACGGGACGACAAAGATTTTTGCTGGTATGTCAATCGAATCGCGAACGAAGGGATGTTGCTT
>CAMWXI010000122.1 GCA_947178175.1 uncultured Porphyromonadaceae bacterium
CACACACACACAGCACAGAGAGCTGAGTCTTTTATGAGAAGGAAGAAGGAAGGGAGATGGTTGTTCCTTCGGGATAATTGATGGAAAATTCATCAATTTCCGGAAGAGCTGACGGTTCTGTTTCAGAAGTTCCGGCTTCCGGATATGCAGACATCGAAGGATTTCCGGGAATCACAAACGAATAAACAATCTCTTCGGAGGGATAATTGCAGTAAGATTTCTGGATATAAGTGCCGGCAGGGATAGAGAGGGTATAGTCTCCGGCAGTGCGAATTGCAACGCGACCGAAAGAGATTGACATCTCTTTATTTCCTATGCCGGAACTGAAGACACTTGAAGCTTTGGCTTCGTAAACAGTCTCTCCGTTTCTGGTGATGGTAATCATGGCATTGCCGTTGTTGATATTGAGGTCGAACGGCCATTCAATAACAGCTTTTGTGAAGCCGACAGAAGGAGACACGACATTAAGGCCGTCAACAGAATTTACATTCTCAACACTGACATTAAGCGGAGCTATTGAATCCTTACCTCTAACCATATATCCGGGATATCCAAACTCATTGCTTGACTGATTCTTATTGTTCATGAAGAGCTTGGCGTTAAGAGTAACGGAATAGTAGGAGGTCTCGAACAGGGCGGTATTGTTAGTATATCCTGTTCCATCGCTTTGCTCAAGCGAGAAGGTGATGAGGCGTGATTCTTTGTCAACGCTTCGGATGATATAAGTGCCGGCGAGATATCCCTCGATAGACGCTGCGTTGGATTCTCCGATGCCGGTCTGACGTAGATAACCGATGATATTCCCGACTTTTGTGTCAGCACGAGGAGTCCATGTCTCGGGATATTCCAAAGTCAGAGTTCTAAGGTCGGAGGGTTGGAATACATCCTTATCTTCCGGATCGGGAGAGATTTTGAAGTCTGCGGAAGCGGTGGCGCTGACACTGTATTTCTCCAGCTTCATATTGGGAGTGGGATAGCTTTTCCCATTGAGGTTAACCACCCAGCAATCTCCGGGAATATCTATATAATCCCAGTTGGCAGAGAAATTCCCCATGGTAGGGATAACGGATTCTTGGTCTGCGATATTCAGTATCACTCTGTTTTTCTCAAAGCTCATGTCGTAGGGAGAGAGATATATGTCACCATCTTCTACATCGGAATGGGTTCCCTTGTGGAAGATGAGCTGAGGTTTGCTTCCCGCCTGACCTGCAGATATCGTTGCATCTTCCGGGTATGTGATAGTGACAGTGTAAAGCTGCTCCGGTTTCACGGCACCGGGTACGGGAGTGAAAGAGAAGTCGGGAGATTCCACAATCTCAAAATTGAGGGTGAAGGCACCGTTAATCAGCGCGATAGGGTCTACGGGTTCAGTTTCGTCACCTGCCGACGGATCAACAATTCCGGCATCTTCCGCCATTCGGATGATTCCGTCGGGTATAAAGAGAGAATAGTTTCCCGGTATGTGCTGAATCGGGAAGCTGATGACAAGTGCATTGGGATTCTGCGTTGCCAGACGCATATTGGCGAGTTCTCCAAGGTCAATATCCAACACTTCGGCATCGTCGCGATAAAGAACAGCTTTCTTTCCGGTGCCCATCATATCGTCCACACCGCGGTCTCCACCACCGGGGTAAACTATGGTGACTGAAGAGATTCCCCAGTTGGAAGGAATCTGCTCATATTGTTCCGGAGTAGTGGAATATGGCTGCAGTTTGCCTGCAGGCTCGTTTTCATCCTGAGCCATAGACGGCAGCGAAAAAGATAGCGCGGCCGTCAGCAATAAGATGCGGGTGAGTTTGGTAGATTTAAGGGTCATAATAGTTGGTATTATATTTTATCTGAAGTATTCATTCCTCAAATATATTTAAAATCTTTTAAATTGTAAAATATATTGAAAAAATTCAGAATGACAGCTATGACCCCGTTATTTTCAGGACTCGTCCTTAAGGGAGTTAAGGATTTGTTGCAGCTCTTGCCGTGAAGGGGGAGGATTGTCGGAAAACCGGGCTACAATATGTGCCCGGACTGAGGCGTCAGGGGAGTAGGATATATAAATCCTCGGAATTCCGGATGTTGCGAAAAGATTGTAGGGATAGGTTTTTGCAGGGACAAAGGGGAGAGAAAGATTATGTGATTTCCAGAACCGTGAGATACTCTCAAAATCTTCGTTGCGGGCGATGCAGAGAAAGTTGATATCCGGGTTCTCAAGAAAAAGGTGATTGATTTCCGGCAATTCTTCTACACAATCCGGGCATGATGTATTGAAAAAAACAATAACACCAATCTTTCCGTTCAGTTCGGAAGAACAGAAAGTGGTGTTATCATTAAGAGTTATCTGAAAGAGCGGCAGGTCGTCACCTACATTCACGCCGGAGTCCGGCCTCGAGTCCTTATCGGAAATGCATGAAGAAGCGAGAAAAGAGAACATCCCGACAACAAACATGCAGAAGGAATGAAGAATTTTCATTTGACCGGCCATATAAACAATCGATAACGGGAATTAATCCGGATTATCTTTTTCTGTTACTACTCTTTCTTCGGGAAGCAGATGCATTTTTCACACTCTCACAAACGAGTTTGATGGGGCAGGCATCATATCTGTTGTTCTGGGTATATGGACCGAAGTCAAAATTGAAATAGTTCATATCCCAACCGAAGCATGGGTAGTTAACACCTGCTTCAACATGTCCGGTAGATTGCCATGCGTTTATCCAGTAGATAGCACCGGGACATGCAGGCAGATTATATGGGATAGGACGATATTTGTCATTTGCTCCATTTAAAACGTTAGATACATCACCATAGCGGAGCATGCCGTAATAATCCTCTTTCGGAGTCAACTGAATATTAAACTCAGTACGCCGTCCCATTCCTCGTGCCCCTAAGGGGAACATTACCTGGTGAGCATCACTCTTTCGGTATGCGATGATGCATCTCATCCCGTTTGAAGAGCCTTTATTCTTATTGTTATCGTTGTCAGGGTCGGCATAGCTTTGAGATTTTATGATGTTTTTTTCAGTTTTGTCAGCCCCTTCTCCGTAAGCTATTCCATAAGCGAAGTCAGCTTCGTCCAGGGATTTGAAATCATCGTAAGTGGGAACCCGATATGTATATTCCTTACCATTCCTTTTGACAAGGAATTTACACCATGCTCTACCCACATTGTTTGTTTGATAAGTACCTCTGCTGATAGAGCTCCATGTGGCATTTTTACCGTTAGTCAATTCAAAGCTATAACCGGAAGTAGAAGCGAGGGGACCCTTGATATCATTATTGGAAACTTTGATACCCTGTTGATAATTACCATATTTGAAATATGTTCCTAAGGTGAGGGGATTCATTGTTGCCTCAGCATTCAATGTTTTACCGGTATCTCCCACGTTACCCTGGGAGCATGAATACAGTGAATAGCTGCTCCATGGTTTTTTCCCTGCCACGATTTCCAACGGTTCCTTGAATCCCTGTCTGACCAAAATTTTGTGTTCACACTGATTCCCGTGATACATCACGTTTATCACGGCACATCGCGGAGTGTCCTCAGTGTTGGCGCCGACGAATTCTATTTCAAACTGAACGTTGCTCAGGGTGTAACCGCAGATGGTATCTCCCGACATATATGTTTTTCCGTTGACATCTTTCAGCTTGATGAAAGTTGACGGGTCGGCCACATTGCTTGTGCGGACATAAGCTTTCCATTCACCCTCCGACTTTACATTGGTATATTCTGTGTCGGTAGGTTTTTTTGCATAATAAAGGTCAACGCGGAAGTTGTCGGAGTTAGCCGCAGGTCTCCATACTGCTTTTGGATTCACGAGGCGCCTCACCTGAAAAACAGTCACATCCTTGATACGTTTGATAATTTTCCCATTAATGTCGAAATAGGCTGTAATACGCACCACCGCTTTCCGGTCGTAATTCTCGTAAGGGTTGTTTCCGGTGTAGCCGGAAGCAGTAATCATAGTCTTATTACGGGTTATGAGAGGAATAAGGAACTGTCTTGAGGCGGAACCGTTTGCCGGGCATGGCTGATGCTTTGCCGGATCTGTGGCGGCAAGGTTCTTTACCTCATAGGAATTATAATTGGTTTTCTCCGGGTCGTATGGATTTCCGTATGTGCCCGGTGTGACATTATATTCCCGGAAATTTTGTCCGTTATTTTCGTAATATTTTTTTAATTCTGTCTGTGCTTTCTCTTTGTCAGAGAATTGCATGTCTATAATATTGGTTGCAACAGAGCCATCCGCTTCCTCCTTTACCTTCAGCGCAAGGAAGCCGAGATATGGATATTTCTGACCGTTATAGGTCGAGGCCATGGATTTATACCATTTGAAGTCACCCACTGTAGCAGCAGGCAGGGAGTCAACCTTATTTGTGGAGTCGCAGGGATACCAGTTGTTCTGGATGATTCTTGCCTCCAGTTTAACGCAGTTGCCGTTGACTTTCACCGGCAACTTGGACATTGCATTATACAGATATGACACACGGAATTCATCCGGTGCTTCAACGTCGGGGTCTTCCTCTTCATAATTGATATGCCAGTCAGGCTGGTTTGCCCATCCGTTGAAACCGAGTGTCACTTTATAATGGTGGTTTCGCTGAGAGTTATAGTTATACTTCACGTCCTGACCCAACATGAACCTGTAAACGATAGGCCCGCTTGTTGTGTTTTCCTGGTTGGTAGAGGCGTAATAGGCCTGAACTTCAATATATGTGCCATTCACCACTTCATCCTTATAGTCAGGTTGTCCCGGTTTTGAGATGTTGATGCCGACGGCATTTTTATTCATCCTCTTGTCGTATTTCTGTTTGTTAATATCGTTGGAGTAATCTCCCTGCATATTTTCAAAGAAATAGAGCGACGGACTGTTGTCTTCATGCCATTGGTCGAGCACGCCTGAACCGCGCCCCATCGGCATCCATTCCTTGTATGTCGCCCCCGGTTTTTCCTGCGGTCCATTTGTTCCGTAATATATAGTCTGTCCTTCCGCAATCAAATCTTTTGATTCCGGAGTGTTATCCATACCTAATTTGCAGGTGGCGGGGATGTCGCGAATAGTGACGCTGTTTATATATATGACCACGTCAGGCTTCAGACCGGTGGGGTCGAATCCAATCGTTACCTTGCTTGCAAGTCGGCGCAGCCACGCATGATAAACGCCCGTGTTACGGTTGACTACAACTGTCTGACCTCCGAATCCGAAAGGACGGTCGAAGTCTTCATCCTTCTCGCTCTCATAGTTGAAGTATCCGTAGAGAGCATTATTCACCGCAGGATTGGTTTCATCCCACTTCATGGTGATTTTTTTAAGATTATCTACAGTCGAGGCTGACGTTTCATTCACTTTGTCGCAGTTGCCGACAGCGAAAAATTGATAGCGACCGAAAGGGATATTCTTGATTTTAAGA
>CAMWXI010000123.1 GCA_947178175.1 uncultured Porphyromonadaceae bacterium
CTCATCTTCACCCCACCCCCGGATTTATTTGTTAATTTTTATAGTTTTTCAACTTCTTCCATCCAAAGTGCTGAAGAAATATCTGAAGGCATTCTCCAATCACCACGAGGGGAAAGACAAACACTTCCGACTTTGGGCCCGTCAGGCATACAGGACCTCTTGAATTGCTGATTGAAGAATCTTCGATAGAAATTCTTCATCCATTTTTTGATTGTTTCAAGGTTATATTTGCCGGCAAAGGCATTACATGCGAGAAAAAACACTTTAGAGGGACGCGAACCATGACGAAGAGTGTGATAAAGAAAGAAATCGTGAAGTTCGTAAGGCCCGACAAGATCTTCTGTTTTCTGTTCGATTTTATCTCCTTCGGCCGGGGGAACGAGTTCGGGAGAAATGGGAGTATCTATGATGTCTAATAATGTTTCCCGTTCTCTTTGAGAATCAGTTGTTTCAGCAAACCAATTTACAAGGTGTCGAATAAGAGTTTTGGGAATAGAAGCATTGACGGCATACATTGACATATGGTCACCATTATAGGTACACCAACCTAATGCCAATTCTGACAGGTCACCTGTGCCTAACACCATACCACCGGTTTTGTTGGCCATATCCATCAGTATTTGAGTTCTTTCACGTGCCTGTGAATTTTCGTATGTAGCATCATGAACAGCCGGATCATGGCCAATATCTTCAAAATGTCTCATAACAGACAGGCCTATGGGGATTTCAATAGAACTAATTCCTAATTCCTCCATTAAGGCCCATGCATTGTTAAATGTGCGTGTTGAAGTAGCCTCTCCAGGCATTGTTATTCCGTAAATTCCTTCCCTTGGGAGCCCGAGTCGGTCAAAAGCGTGACATGCTATAAGCAAAGCGAGTGTAGAATCCAAACCTCCGGAAATTCCTATAACCAAAGCCTTGCATCCTGTTGAAAGAAGTCGTTGCTCCAATCCCCATGATTGAATTGATATTATTTCTTCACAATTCTCTTTAAGATGTTCTTTATCTTGGGGCACAAAGGGGAGAGGATCTATTGGAAACTGAATATCCCGTATATAGTTATTATTTATTTGTCTGGATGATAATCCGCAGGTATCGTTTGTTCCATATTCGATAATTTGAAAATCTGAGGAAGAGTTGTTGTCATTAAATGAATTATACAGAACTCTGTCATGACGAACATGTTCAATGTCAAAGTCTGTCAAAACAAATCGTTCTTCACGAGAGAATCTGTCTGTTTCTGCCAATATTTTTCCATCCTGGGCAAGTATAGCATTCCCGGAAAATACAAGATCTGTACTTGACTCGTTCGCTCCGGCTGAAGAATATGCATAACAGCATCTGCAACTTGCAGATTGCATTTCAATAAGTGTCTTCAGATATCTATGTTTTCCAAGAATCTCATCTGTTGCAGACAAATTAAAGATAATTTCAGCGCCTGCTGTGGTTAACTCTCTTGACGGTGAGTTTGGAATCCATAGGTCTTCGCAAATTTCAACTCCAAATTTAATCCCATCATTATTCCGGAATATGAGGTTTGTTCCAAAAGGTATGCTCTTTCCATTAATAATGACTGATGAGGACTTGATATCAATACCGGATTTGAACCAACGTTTTTCATAAAACTCTGAATAGTTCGGTATATGACTTTTGGGTACTATTCCAATAATTTCTCCCTTGAATAGTACGGCAGCACAATTGTAAAGATTATTATTATTCAGCAAAGGGAATCCAACTATTATGGTAATTGAAAGATTGGAAGTGACATCTGCAAGAGTCAACAGAGCTTCTTCGCAACTTGTGATAAGAAGATTTTGATTGAAAAGGTCTCCACAGGTGTAGCCTGAGATTGAGAGTTCGGGGAAAACCATTATTTTACAACCTTTCACATTTCCCGACTTTGCCAAGACGGCAATATGCTCGATATTTTTTATAGGATTGGCAGGGGTTACTTCCGGTATGGCGGCTGCAATACGATAAAAACCATAACTTGCTTTCAAAGGATTCATAGGATATAAAAAAATTAAAGGAAAGATTTACATTGAAATATGACGTAGGGAATTATACATGGCTAATTCTTAACAAAGATAAACAAATTATATGAACTAAACTATCCAACTCCAAAAAAATGGTTGTATATTTGCACAGCGAAACCGTAACGGAATATGAAAAGAAATATCCTTCTAAATTTTTTATTACCAATTATCCTTCTTATTCCCGGAGTCAGCTTTGCTGAAAAAGGGGAAAAGATTTTGGGAGTTGCCGGTGGTTATATCTCCACAAATAATAGTGGCTACGCAAAACTATATTTTCAATATTCTTTTAGCAGGCACGTCAGAATTGCCCCGGATATTGATTATGTATTCAAGCATAACGGGAAAAGTGCCTATGGGGTGAATGCTGATATACACTTCCCATTCAGGGTATCAAAAGGAATACATTTATATCCTTTAGCGGGTGTTGGTTTTTCATCCTGGAGTGTAGATGGTTCTGATAATGTGAGTCGTTTCGGTTTCAACGTAGGAGGTGGTATGGATCTTTATATAACTTCCAATCTCAAGGTAAATGTTCAGGGGAAATATAATTTAGTGCATAGTATGAAAGGGGCATACATAGATGTAGGCTTTGGATATGTCTTTTAGGTAATAATAAAGTATCTTGAGTTAAAAAAAGGATAAAAAATAGGCGATTAGATTTCTAATCGCCTATTTGTATATGATTTAAAAATTATTTGAGAGCATCTTTGACTGCTTCATTGGGCACCATTTCAGTTTTGAAAACGTATGCACCGGTCTTAGGAGATTTCTCCATTTTGATAATCATGCTATAGGTACGTCCTTCACCTTTCTGAAGCGACGCGACGGTTTTTTTTGCCATGGTTCAGAGTGCTTATTTGATTTCTTTATGAATGGTCATTTTTTTGAGGATGGGGTTGTATTTCTTCAACTCCAGACGTCCCGGGGTGTTTTTGCGGTTTTTGGTAGTAATATAGCGAGACATACCGGGCATGCCGCTTGCCTTATGTTCGGTGCATTCGAGGATCACCTGTACGCGATTGCCTTTAGCTTTTTTTGCCATGATGTATAGATGCGTTTAGAGTGATAAAATTGTAATGTCTTTGAAATTGAGATTTCCTTCAGCTTCAGCTTTTTTAATAGCTGCGTTCAATCCAATTTTATTGATGGTGCGAAGGGCGTGTGTTGAAACAGTGAGTTCAATCCACATATCCTGTTCTACCCAATAAAATTTTTTCTTATGCAAGTTCACCTCGAATCTGCGTTTTGTGCGACGCTTTGAGTGAGAGACATTATTGCCCGTTTGGGCCTTTCTGCCTGTAAGCTGACAAATTTTTGACATGGCTGTTTTTTTTAGTCTTAGTCTGATTGTTTTACAATTCTTTTGACTTGGGGCCGCCATCTCAGTTCTCATATCATTACTAAGTGCATCATTCTCAGTAACTTTAAAAGGATGTGCCACAAATCGTTTGCAAAGTTACGATTTTTTTTATTTTTACGCAAGAATTTATATGCGTATTTTGCGATATTTTTTATTTTGTAGGTGTTGATTGGGCTATTGGCTTAGGTCCTTTACTTTCAGCTACTTCTACAAGATAGACGCTGCCGAGCATCATGACGATTGCAATTGGTTGCCACCAGTCAAATTTATCCTGACCTAATATATAACTTGCAATAGCCGCCACAATCAATATTAAATCTCCATATAATGCCACTACAGTTGCAGGGAGTGTTTTAAGACCTACATCCTGAAGGAGATAACTGAGAAATGAAGGAAAGATTATGACAAAGAGCAGTGCGAGCATGGGCATGCTGAATATCCCTTTTGTGAGAACTGTTGCGTCCCAACCGGTAAAGATGACTACTATAGCAGCGGAAAAAGTCCCTCCAAGAAATGTCCATTTTGAAACCTGTGCATTGCTTAGTCTACGGAGGAATATTTTCTCAATCACAAGATAGGCAGCAAAGAGCACACTTGAACCTAAACAATAAAGATTTCCTTTAAACGGGTCTAATGCCACATCACTGCTTTTTTGAGTTAGAATAATCATGAGAGCACCTGCAAACCCCAAGATTATTCCGGCCACTTTCCCCAAGCTTATTTTTTCTGTTCGCAGACATAGACAGATTATAAATACCCACACCGGCTGAAGACTTATAAAAATACTTGAAGAAATTGGGGTGGTATAAGTAAGACCTTCGAGGAGTGTCCACATATATCCGAAGACAGTTATCATACCTATAACGAATAGTAAGCTTCTGTCTTTCCAGCTAATTTTAGGTTGATTCTTAGTCAGCAGACCATAAATCCAGAAAAGAAGAGTGCCACCACCAAGACGTAGAAAAACACCGGTGTATGCGTTCATCCAGGTGGGAAGAAGATATTTCAGTGCATTTTCATTAAGACCGCTGAATATTTTGGAGATCGTCATGCAGACGTTCCCTTTAAATTTAGGATTCATATATATACTTGTCTAATAAGAATATTAATAATTCTTTATTTTTCCCATTTATTCGTCGTTAAATTCTTCCTGCATCTCATAACAATCTCTCAGAAGATTCACAAGCATTACCATTGCATGATTGGAAGCACTTTCGATTACACTTTGACGATCTCCTTTTAAGTGTATACATTCGGTAACAATCTTTTCTGAGTATTTTACCGCGATCCATACTGTTCCGACCGGTTTTAATTTAGTGCCGCCATTAGGGCCGGCGATTCCGGAGGTCGCTATGGCACAGTCTGTGTGCATAAGATTAGCTACACCTTGTGCCATTTGCTCCACTACCTGACGACTAACCGCTCCGTGTTGATTTATAGTGTTACGGTTTACTTTCAGCACATTAGTTTTGACCTCATTGGAGTAACTAACGATGCTGCCGAGAAAATATCCGGATGACCCAGGCACCTGAGTAATAAGATGTGCAATGTTGCCACCGGTGCAACTTTCAGCACAACTGATTGATAATTCACGTTCTCTGAGAAGGTCTCCCATGACTTCGGCAATGCTCTTATCTTCTGTGGAAATTACTTCGTGAGAAAAGAGGTCATGGAGGGTCTGATGATATTTGTTCATCTGAAATCTCAGAAGCTCGACACCTGAATTAATCCCTGTCAGTGTTACTTTTGTCACGAGATTAGATGAATCAATATTAATTTTTACAAAGTCAGGAAGTTGATTTTCAAAATGACGAATCACCTTTGAGAGTTCTTGCTTTGTATAACCATAAATAACAAGATGGCGTGTTTCGGAATGGTGTTTGCTTGCCAATTTCGGGGATATCTTGTTTGTGGATTGATTCTTTTCTGTCATAATTTAAATTTCTACTCTTGCAAATGGAGGAAGAGAAATGTTACTGAATTGGCCCGCATTAAATT